>JAJZDM010000080.1 GCA_021806005.1 Acidobacteriota bacterium
GCGGGGAGTCTCTCCTCCCGTAAGCCCGGAGGAGGCGGGTGCCCGCATCTGTATCCCCGGCAGCACAGAACTCCCGAAAGTACACAGAGTGCAAGGCCGAGCCCGGGCGGGGCTCGGCCTTGACGCCTTTAACGGCGCTGGCTGGACGCTTCCGGTGTTCTTCCGCGGCGCGGGCGGGCGCTGGATGAGCTTCGCTCCCGCCCGCGCAGGACCCGGCAGATGTAGTCTTTTGCTGTGGGGCGGCGTCTCTTGATGCAGGAGTAAAGCAGATTCGGGACGAAGACCCTATGATGCCGCAGGAAGGTGTTCAATCAGGCCAGTTGCCGTTGGCGGAGACTATGCAGGAGCGCGTCACGCCCTTTGACGATATCGCCTCCGTTCATGCCCTCTACGAGGAGAGGATCTTCCGGCTGCTGCTGCTGTCGGTACGCGATCGCGATGTCGCCATGTCCCTGACGCAGGATACGTTTCTGAATGCCTGGCGGACGCGGGCCAACTTCCGCGGCGACTGTTCGATTGCCACCTGGCTGACCTACATCGCCATGAACCTGCTGCGCAGCCACACGCGTACAGAGTACTTCCGGTTCTGGAAGAGGGCTGCGGCCACCGCCGTCAGCGCCGAGGATCTCAAGGCCCAGCTTCCCCATCCGGAGCAGTCAGCCGAGAGCAGGCTGATGGTGCAGCAGGAGCTGGAACAGGTGTGGCAGAGGGTTGAGAAGCTGTCCCGTGCGCAGAGCACCATCTTTCTGCTGCGGTTTGTCGAAGAGATGGAGCTGTCGGAGATCGCCCGGGTGATGCAGATGCCGGTGCCGACCGTGAAGAGCCATCTGTACCGCGCGCTGGACCACGTGCGGCGTGGGCGGATGGCGGCAGCGGAGCCAAGCTCCGCAAGAGTGTTGAAGACGGGGAAGCGCCGCCGCGGCGCAGATGACGCTCTCCCAGCGCAAGAAGCTGGGCAAGCGACTGGGCAGGAGGCTGGGCAGCAGACAGCATCCCTGCCGCACCACGACTCCGTATTGCAACCCACTCCGAGAGGGGGAAGACGCAGATGAAGGATAACCGCCTCATCAGGAAAGAAGACATGGCCACACAGCAGTCCCAGATGAACACGGAAGCACCGGCGCGCCACCTGAGCAGCGAAGAGTTCGATGCCTTGCTCGCCGGTACGCAGTCCTCTGCCCAAGCCGCGCACCTGCAGGCCTGTCCGGCGTGCCGTGCAGAGCTTGAGTCACTGCGGCAGATGCTGGCCCGGCTGCGGGCAGCGGCGATTGGCGCGGCGGCGGAGCACCGGCGTCTGGCGGTGATGCCGGCACCCGCTCACCGGACGCAGGGCGCGATGTGGCGGCTGTGGGGCCTGACGGCGGCAGCGGCACTGTTGTGTGTTGCCGGTCCGCTGTTCTACGCCAGCCGGGGAGCCATCCCCTTTGCAACGGAGAGACCGCCGGTTGCGGACCACAACCCCGCACCCCGCACCGCCGCAGTTGCGGTGAGCGCAGCCCCGGCTACGCGGGAGACGACGGTTGCGGCGCCCGCTCAGGTCTCCGGCCAGATGTCGGATGCCCAGTTGATGAGTGATATTGAACAGGATTTGAGCTCTTCCGTGCCCCAGGCGATGCTTCCGCTTACGGTGAGAGATGCGCCGCAGAGCCCGGCCGGAACAACATCCAACGCGAAGGAGAACGAATGACGACACCAAAGTTGCTTGCAACGTTTCTGATGCTGGCAACTCCCCTGGCGCTTACCGCCTCCACGGCGGGCGCACAGAGTTCCAGCCAGCCAGCCACTACGGCGCAGAGTGCGCCAGCCCCTGCCGCAGCCCCTGCTCCGCCTGGGCCGGAGCCGCATGGCTGGGGTCCGCCGCAGCAAGCATGGTACATGGACGGCCCGCCGATGGCGCAGCGAGACAGGGGCGGCCGCGGCATGGACCGCTGGGATCGCGGCGGCGGTCTGCTCCCGCTGGGCATGTGGTGGAAGGATCCGCGGATCGTGTCCTGGCTGGGCCTTACCGCCGAGCAGCAGAAGAGGGTCGGCGACATGTTTCTGCAGAGCCGGCTGCAGTTGATTCACCTGCACGCCACGCTGCAGGAGCAGCAACTGTTGCTGGAGCCCATGCTGGATGCAACCCCGTTTGATGAGACCAAGGCGGTGGCGCAGATCGACAAGATCGCCGATACGCGTGCGGAGCTGGAGAAGACCAACGCAAAGATGCTCCTGGACTTTCGCGGCGTCCTTACTGCCGAGCAGTGGACCCGACTGAGAGATCGCCGGTTTACCATGCACCGGCCAGGTCCCTGGGATGACGGAGGGCCGGCTGGCGGGGCCGCTGGCGCCAAGGCCGACGGACCAGGGATGTAGACGTAGAAAACGCCGAACAGAATGCGATGGGTGAGAGGTTGCGGCAGAGTACGACCGGAGGCCGCACAGCTCACCCATCACTGCTTTGCAGAGGCGAGACAAGGATGCAGTGCCCCGCAGTGGGGCGGCTTTGAATCTCGCGGTGGGTGCGGAGCCTGCGCTATGGCATTTTCAGTGTGGATGGGCTCTATAAAAGGGGATGTATCCCGGAGAGGGCTTGCAGCGGCGCTTTCATTGGGGAAGAATGCACACGGAGGTCGAGGCGCCCCTCTACACCGACACTGAAGATGCCTTAACGGCTACGGACGATCTCTACAGAGCAGCCGGCATGGCGGGCGACAAACTCCGCGACGCCGCCCAGCAGGAAGCGCTGCAGACCGCGCCTTCCGTGCGAGCCAACCAGGATCAGATCGGCCTGCCAGTCCTTGGCCGTGTCGATGAGAACCTCGCGGATGTCTCCGATCCGGATCTGGACGGTGGTCTTGAATCCCGCCTGGCGCAACTCTTTGGCCGTATGTTCCACCAGAGTGCGCGCTCTCTCGCGCTGGCCCTCCAGCTCCGGCGCGTAGCCGGGGTCCATCTGCGGCGGCGCCGGGCCAATGGGTTGCAGAACGTGCAGCACCATCACCTCTGTTGCTTCGGCGCGAAACTGCCTCACCATGGCCTGGGTTAGCTCTGTGGCGGACGCCGTATCGTCCACTCCGAGGATCACCTTCATGGTATGCATCCTCCGACATCTTCATCATACTCAGTTCCTCCCTCCGCGCCGAGCCGCAGGATCGCTGGGCAGGGCTGTGGAAGGGCGGTGGCCTGTATCGTTTTGCAACGCCTCAGGGGTGGTATGGCAACGATAATCGCCGGAATCTGAATGTTCTTCCTTTCCCTGCCGATAGAGACATTTACATCGCCCGAAGATTCTGGGCGAAGCCGGTGGTGTGGCGACCAGCGTCTGCGAGCGGGCGAAGTTGGAAGCGGTGCGGACGGCTCCAGGCCGGAAGAGGGAGGTTGGTGAGAGATGCAGGGGATTGCAGAGTTTCTGCGCAATGTTCCCAGTCCGCTGATTCTGTTTGATGCGCGGGCCTTCATTGCGTTCGCCAACCAGCCGGCATGTGATCTCTTTGGCTATCGATCGGACGAGCTGACGGGCAGAGCCATAGAGTGGCTGTTTCCCCAGGCGTCCAACGCGGCGCAGGGGAAGGAGCTGCGGCAAAGTGTGGAGTGTGTGCGCTGGCAGGCAGAGGAGGCGCGGCGGGAGTTGGCGCTGGAGGTGGTGGCGCGAGACTCTGACGGCTCTGAGCTTCCCCTGGAGGTGCACCTTGAAGCCTACGAGGAGGCTGACGCGCACTACACGCTGGCATCGCTGCGTTCCCTGGCTCAGCCCAGGGCGGCGGAGAGAAGGATGCGGCATCTGGAGCGAATCGCCGCCATGCGCAGCCAGATCAGCGCCCTGACGGTGCAGGCGCGCGACCGCGAAAGACTCGTCCGTGGGGCCTGCCGGATTCTGGTTGAGGTGGAGGCGTTCACCCTGGCGTGGATCGCCTCACCGGCTCCGGGCGGCTCCGGTATTCGCTTCGAGGCCTGTTTTGGCGAACATGCGCTGGAGCTGCAACGAATGCTGGCGCAGGAGGAGACGCTGCTGGCCGCGGAGATTCAAAGGGTGCTGGAGCGGAACCGCTCGCTGTGGATCCATGACGCACAGCGTGATCCGCTGGCCGCGCCGCTGCGGGAGCTGGCGATGAAGCTGCCGGCGCACCTGACGGAGCAAGCCGCGCTCAACCCGGCGCCGGTCTCTGAGTCCAGCTTTCCAGCCGGCTCCCTGGTGATCCTGCCCATTCAACAGAACGGCGATGCCGTGGCGGCCCTTGGCCTGCACTCCGGGGAGAAGCCGACCTTCGACGAGGAAGAGCGCCGGCTGCTGGAGGAGCTGGCGGGGAATCTGTCCCTGACGCTGGATCACATCGAGCAGCGCCAGAGGCTGCATCGGCTGGCGAGTTCCGACGTGCTCACCGGCCTGCCCAATCGCCCCTGCTTCCTCTCCCACGTCTCCCGTGCTTTGCGCAGCGCCGGCAGACGCGGTCGCCGGGCGGCGCTGGCCCATTTCGATCTGGAGCGCTTTCGGCATGTCAATGAGAGCCTGGGGCGCTCCGGCGGTGATGAGATTCTGAGACAGGTGGCCGCATGGCTGATTGCGGAGACCAACGATGCAACGCTGCTGGCGCGGCTGGGAGGCGATCGCTTTGCTGTTCTCATCCCCGCCCTTGAGCCACAGGACGACGTGGAGATCATGGTTGAGCGATGGATCAGCCGGTTCCAGCAGCACTGGTTTGGCCGCCCGGAGAATCCCCTGCGTCTGGGTGTCAAGGCGGGGATCGCGATGTATCCCGAGGACGGAACCCATCCGTGGACGCTGTTCAAGTACGCGGAGGCCGCGCTGAAACAGGCCCGGTTGAGCCGGAACAGATATCTGTTTCACCTCGGCCCCACGAGCGAGGTCTCCGCGGACAACTTCGTCCTGGAGAATCAACTGCGCCGGGCGTTGGACCGTGAGGAGTACGTGCTGTACTACCAGCCCAAGGTGGACCTTCGCAATGGACGCCTGAGCGGAGCTGAGGCCCTGATCCGGTGGAGCGATCCGGAGCGCGGACTGGTGCCTCCCAACCGCTTCATCCCTCTGCTGGAGGAGACCGGCCTGATTATCGAGGTTGGGCGCTGGACCCTGGGGAAGGTGATGCAGGATGTGCTGCGCTGGCGTCAGATGGGGCTACCCGAGGTGCGGATCGCCGTGAATGTCTCACCGGCCCAGTTGCGTCACCGACAGTTTTTTGCGGATATCGAATGGGCTGTCCGCACCTATCCGGGGGCTGCAGCGGGATTGGAGCTGGAGATTACCGAAGGCATGATTGTGGAGGATCTGGAGCAGAGCACACGCATCCTGAGCCAGATCCGCGCCATGGGCGTCACCGTCGCGCTGGATGACTTCGGAACCGGCTTTGCGTCCCTGCGTCATCTCTCCCGGCTTCCGCTGGATACGCTCAAGGTGGACCGGTCTTTTGTGGTGGACTTGATCGAGACTCCCTTCAGGAAGAGTCAGATTCATGCGATCGTGAACCTGGCCCACGCCAAACGGCTCAACGTGGTGGCGGAGGGCGTGGAGCGTGAAGAGCAGTTGGAGTTGCTGCGCGAGCTGGGCTGCGATGAGATGCAGGGCTTCCTGATCAGCAAACCCGTACCTGGCGAGGTCTTTGAAACAAGGTATCTCTCCGGAGATCCGCTGTGGCCGCTCTCTCCTCTGGATCACGAGACGGCCGTTCTGCCGAACAGCCTGAAAGATCCGCTTCCCGCCACTCGGGTGAAGAGCCTCAGCGGAGCCAAGCCCTACGCAGACGCCATCGGATAGATCGCTCCCGGAAACAGCGGCGAGTGAAGGCAGAGGGAGATGGTTCCCAGAGCGTAGCGGCTGCGTGCGAGACCGTAGCGACTTCGCGCCGGAGCAAGGCTGCGCCGAAGACATGCGACGGCAACACCGGCGCCTCTTCTCGCCGCCCGCTGCGAGATCTCCTCTTTTGCAAAGGCAGGCACGGCCAAGGCAAGCCTTTGGAAGCGAGAGTGCGCGGTTCGATTTTGACGGAACATGAAGATGTTGCCGGGCCTCAGCAGGGCCCAGCAAGGCGCATTCGCTGCAAGAGAGCAGAATATGCGACTCATTGTCCTGATCAGCGCTTCTGCAGCGGATGCACGCTTATCCTGCACGCAGTGCGTGCGGCCAGAACGTCTGCCTGGGAAGCCGGGATGCTCCCATCCGTCCTGAAGAGACTCGCCAAGAGGAGCAGGGCCCTGCACGCGTTCGACGCCGCTGAAGGTGCTGCCTGATGCGTGCCGTATCTTGAACCGTACCTGCCGCCGCATGACGTTTTTGTTGCGTGAAGGCTCCTGATGGAAGCAGCCTCTGAAGCCAGGAGCCATACGCGATGCGGAATGGCTGTTGCGAAGCGTTGACGACATTTCTGCAACACTCTAACGGCTATTTACAGAAGCATTTGCGCGTTGAACAGAAGCATGGTCTGCGGTCCGTGGGCCGTGTTGTTTATGCAATGTCCACGGTTCCTGCTGCTGGGCATAAATATGCTGCAGGGGGGAATCATATTGACATGCATTTTCGCGAGGTCTTAGAGTTAGCTCGCTGAGAGATATGGCTGCGGACAAACATATTTCAAACCTGAATGTTTGCTCCGGAAGCTTATGGCTCGCAGTAGCCTTCGAGATGCAGGATAACCACCCCTCGTTGGCTGGGACCGCCTTGAACCGTCGTCGATTACGGTAAGACGAACGTAGCGCCTACCAATAGAACAATGCTTATCCCGGACTGCCAGAGCGTTCGATTCCGTTCTCAGGCCCGCAGTTGTTTCGTCTGCAAGGAGCAGATAGACCCGTATCGCGCCTGAGCGAGTATTCTTCACTCTGTTCAGGCGTCACGCGGCGGCTTCACGGCAGCCTGTCTGCCTTGGAATGAGGCCGTCGACTACGATCGTGCAACCTTTTGAAGCACTCGCATCCTTGTGAGTGAGACGGGCCTCTGCGCGCGTGTGAGGCGTCGATCCCACAGCGCATCCCTGCCCACCCTCAACGCCGCACATGCCGACGTTCGACGGCGTATGCCTGACCGCAACACTTTAGAACACTTCGCCCAGGACCAGATCAGCAGCAACAACTTCGGAGGTACTTGTGAACTATCGAACTCAAGGAAGATCCCGCGCAGCCCGGCAGCTCTCTCTCGTCGTTGCCTTGATGGTGGCCGTGCTCTTCATGTATCCAACGTACGCGCACGCTCAGGCATATGGCTCGCTCAACGGAACCGTAACGGATCCTCTGGGAGCCGTTGTCACCCATGCGACGGTGGTCGCCACCGCAACACAAACCGGCCAGCAGACAACGGCCGTGACCAACGCCCAGGGAGAGTTTACCTTCCCGACCATGCCGCCAACTGACTACACCATCGCGGTCACCGCCCCTGGATTCCAAACCTACAACCAGACAGGGCTGCAGCTTCTGGCCAATCAGGCGTTGACGGTCAACATGAAGCTTCAGGTTGGCTCCTCCAAGCAAACGGTCAACGTATCCGGCGCTCCTCCGCAGGTGAACACCACCAATGCAACGCTCTCTCAGGTGGTCGGCCAGAGGCAGATCGTCGATCTTCCACTGAACGGAAGAAATGCCGCATCACTGATCCTGCTGACCGCCGGTGTGGCTAACGCCACCAATGAGGGCTTTGGCATCAACGAGGGGGACAGCAAGACATTTCCTGCCGCCGTCGTCAGCAGTTCTGACGGAACGCTGCCGGACCAGCAGAATTATCTGCTGGATGGCGGCAACAACGTGGATGAGATGACAGACGCCAACGACCCATTTCCGTTTCCCGACGCGCTGCAGGAGTTCAGCGTCCAGACGACGAACTATAACGCGGAGTTCGGACAGAGCGCCGGCGCGGTGGTCAACATCGTCACCAAGGCCGGCACGGAGAAGTTCCATGGCGACGTCTTTGAGTTTCTACGCAACACCGCCTTTGATGCCCGGCCCTACTTCTCCACCACGGCCGTTCAGCAGAACCTCAACCAATTCGGTGGCGTCGTCGGCGGGCCGGTCATCATCCCGCATCTTTCCACGGGCAGGGCGACGCAGTTCTTCTTTGGCTATCAGCGCACGCAGGATCACTTTGCGTCCAGTTCCCGCTCTTCAACCATGCCGACCCTGGCTGAAGAGGGGCTGGCAACCGGCCAAAACTATGCCGACTACGGTAACCTGTGCGACTCCGCCAAGGGCAACACCTTCAATAGTCAGGGTGTCTGCGTCGGTTCCGGCGGAGCCCCGGTTCCCAGTGAACAGGTGAGGAATCCGTTCACCAATCAGCTCTATCCATTCAACCAGATTCCCAGCAGCGCCTTTGACCCAGCCGCAGTGGCGTTCGAGAAGGACTTCCCAACCTTCTCCGGAACCGAGGCGCCTGGACAGATCGGCGGTACCGTCCACTACAGCCTGCCCACCATTCAGAACTATAACGAGTTCGTAGCGCGTGTCGACCACCAGTTCGGGGCTACGGATCATCTGTTTGTGCGCTATTACTACAACTACTTCGATGCTCCCAGCTACTACAATCCGTCAAATCTGCTGCAGTACCTGCCGTTTGCCAACGATCGCTATCAGAACGCGGCCATCAATGAATCGCACGTCTTCTCCAACTCCATCGTCAACAACCTGGTGATGAACTACCAGAGAGAGTATTCCATCCGCGGCAACCCCGCGGGCAGCCCGTATGCCACGGACTTCGGGGTACAGAACGTCTACCAGTACACCGGCGCGGGACCGTATCTGAATATGAATGTAAATGGATACTTCGGTGTGACGGGCACGGCCACCGCCATCTTCGGGCGCAACGACTATAACTTCAATGATGTACTGGCCTGGGTGAAGGGGAAGCATAACTTCGCCTTCGGCGGTCACATCGAGTTGAGCAAGTTCGACGCGACCAATGTGAATGCGGGCGACGGAAACTTCGGCTTTGCACCAGTAAAGAACGTGATCGGCTCAACAACGTACCAGTACCCGGATGCCCTGGCTAACTTCCAGATGGGCTTTCTGTCCTCCTTCAACCAGGGCAACTATGAGCTGGTCAACGACCGTGCCAACTTCCCGTCCCTCTTTGCGCAGGATACGTGGAGGGTGACCTCACGCCTGACGCTGGACTACGGCCTGCGTTGGGAGGTCTTTGAACCGTGGCGTGATATACGCAACAAGCAGACCTACTTCAACCCGGCCAACTACGCCTCGGACACCGGCACGCCGCAATACAATCTTTCAACCTTTGCAGGGACGCCCGGACTACCGGCAGGCATGGTGCTCTCTGGGGATGCGGGATATCCCACCTACGGGGTGTACAACAAGTACTCGCACATCATGCCTCGTCTGGGCTTTGCCTATGACGTCTTTGGCAACGGCAAGACCTCTGTGCGCGGCGGCTTCGGCGAGTTCTACCAGGACCGCCTGGAGGCGTGGATGAACCTCTCCCAGTCAACTGATGTGCCCAACACCATCTCGCTGAGCCTTACGGATCCGGGAATGTACAGCACCACTCCGGGCGCAAATCCGGGCGGACCGTTGAGTAATCCGTACTGCACAGGCTGTACGGCTGGAGCGGTAAGCAATCCGTTTCCTTATGCCTTGCCGTTCGGCAAGTCGCAGGTCTTCCCGAACGCATTCGCGGTCACGGAGTACAACCCGTACACCTTCCAGACGCCTGTAACGTATGCCTGGAATCTGACATTGCAGCAGCAGATGACGCCCAGCACGATGTTTCAGCTAAGTTATGTGGCCAGCGCCTCGCGCCATCAACTCATCGACCTGGAGACGAATCCGGCGGTGAACAATGGGGCCTCGCTGGGCGATAACTCGCGCAGGGTGTATAACAGCGCTCCCACCATTGGCCCCTGCGTCACCACTGTAGGATGTCAATCCAGCTACTCCAACATCGTACTGGGTGACACCAGCGGCTCTTCCCACTACAACTCCCTGCAGGCGACCTTGCAGAGAACGCTCTCGCGTGGCCTGCTGCTGGTAGCCAACTTTACCTGGTCGCATACGCTGGATGACATGCCCCTGGCCATGTTCTCCAACACGGAGGACATCAACGTGGATCAGTCCTACGTCTATCCTCTTTATCCAGCCAATGCGACAGGTATTCCTGCAGCGGCACGGGTGAAAAACATCAAGGCGCTCGATACCGGGAATGCGCAGATTGACCACCCCATCATGTTCAACATCTCCTACGTGTATCAGTTCCCCACGATGCATGCGGGTAACCGCATTGTGCGGAGCATTGTGAACGGCTGGACGACCAGCGGCCTGGTTTCGACCCAATCCGGCGATGCCTTGACGGCGATCGATGCCTTTGAGGATAACTCGCTCACCGGCCTGCTGCAGGACCGCGCGCAGGAGGACTACAGCCTGCCGACGTACAGGAAGGGAGCTGGCTTGGGAGACTGCCCGGCGGGAACGCCGTGCTTCAACTGGTATAACCCGGCAGCCTTTTCCATTCCTGTACAGGATGGGCCCGGGACCGGTTTCGGCAATGTTGTCAAGGGCTCTCTGCGTGGTCCGCGGGTGACCAACTGGGATGCGGATGTCTTGCGCGACTTCCATATTCACGCCAAGAGCTATCTGCAGTTCCGGGCGGAGTACTACGACGTACTCAACCACACCGAACTCGGCGACCCCAGCCTTTACACGGATCCCAACGCGAGCAGCACCTCCTTTGGAACCATCACCAGCACAGTCAACGATCCGCAGGGCAATCCGCTGGCGCGCGAGGCGCAGTTTGCCTTGAAGTACGTCTTTTAGCGCAACGCGGCGGTCTGCAGCAGGAGGCCAACGCGGATCCCGAGTTCGTAGAGAGGCAGAGCAGGAACGAAAAATCTACGGACTCGAGGACGCGGAGCAGAAGCCTGGGCCGTGCAGCGGCACCACGGAGACTCGGCGGGAAAGGGCGTCTTCCCTGGGGAAGACGCCCTTTCCGATTCAACCGGCGTGCCGGCGGCCGGAGAGGATGTTGCGCAGGGATGGAGCGGAGGTGAAAGGATGACGTCCCCGCCTGGTTACCGGAGAGCCTCGGCGCGGATGTACTCAGCTGGGAGATAGCCCGGACCAACTGACTGTTCCATCAGAGCGAGTGACTTCGCGTAGAGTTCGCGCATAAGCGGTAGAGGATTGCCGAGTCCGGGTTGCCGACGAAGCTTTCCGAGCGGAACATCGTAGCAGGCAAACTTCTGCGCTGGCGTGAAGCGAAACAGAAGAGGGGCGGCGTGGGAGACCGAATCCCAAGCCTCCGCGAGTGGCTTGATCTGCGATGGGTCGGTGGTGAGCATGTCGGCCTGGGCGCGAAGGTAACGATATCGCCACAGGCTCATGTCCAGTGTGACGTTGCAGATGGCAAACTGACGGAACCAGTCGAGCCGTGTCTGGATCTCCTGACGCTGAGACTCGGTAAGGTAGGCTGCCGCGACGGCGAGCACCTGCGTCATCTGCTCGATACCCTGAAGAGCCTTCTGCTTTTCGGCGACGATCAAGTTGATGTTCTCCTGGGTCGGTTCGAGGTAACGTGCGTACTCCGGCAGATAGTTGCGGTTGGTGTAGCGCAGCAGCGTCTCACGGCGTTGGATGGTTTCGGAATAATCGGAGTTGGTGGAGGAGCCAAGACCAAGCGGAGAGAAGGTCTTGTAGGCGGCGTCCTCTGAGAGTTGCATGACCTTGGCCATATACGGCGCAGCCTGTGAAGAGTAGATCTGCTGCGACCACTCCGCGTAGATGGTGTCGACGCTGGTATTCACATCCCAGGAGAGCTCCCGCCATGCGTAGATGCTGCAGTTGTTGAGAATGTCGGCGTAGGCATCGTAGTTGGTCTGCATGGTTCCACCTGCATCCATCTGCGCTCCGCCGAGGTGCCCGACGAGCGAGAGCGCCCGCTTCATGGTCCAGGACATGTAATTCACAATCGAGGCTGGGAAGTACTGGCGCCCGACGGTCTGGCCGACGAGCTGGTACTCCACTATCTCTGGGTGAGGACCACACTTGCCCAGTAGGGTGCTGAAGGGCGGATCGGGTTCACAGTCAGAGTGGTAGACCTTGGTCTGGATGAGAACGTCGGCCGGAGTCTCTTTGACGACGCGCGACCACAGGTCATAGTCGGATTCGCTGAACTGCCCATACCCGGGTGCGTGAACGTACTGATCGCCGAACCAGTGGGGACAGCCGGACGACCAGGTGCGCAAATGGAGCTGCATACCCATGGGCTTCAGGACGGAGTGGTAGTGCTGAATGGACTCGTAGAGCTCATTTGTGAAGCGATCGAGACCGTTTGCCTTGCATCTGGGGTCTTGACAGTACAGACCATATTGATCCCAGAATGTGGCAGCAACGCCGTCGGCCTGAGACTGGCGCGCCCACTCCCGGACGTAGGCGTCGAAGGCCTTCCATGTCGCAGCATCGGAGGGGCACAGGGCAGCCTTCTCCCAGGAGTGGGGCGCACGCACCCCCTGAGCCGTAGGATAGACCTCCAGCAGCGCCTGATAGAGAGCGGGAGACCAGTGGCTGAAGTTATTGCCGTAGGGCAACTCAGCAAAGATGGAGAGATCGGCGTCGTGATACTCCTTGACGATGGCCGCGTTTTGCTGCATCGCCGGTCCTACGCCGTCATCAAGGCGCCTCTTGTCCTCAACGCTGAGCCGGGCGTACACCTCTGGCATCTCCTCGCGGAGTGAGACGCTGCCGGGCAGATGAGCAAAAAAGAGATTCGCTCCGGTCATGGCCGCCAGTTGGGCCGCGCTGTATTTCGCATGCCAACCGGCGCAGCGCAGCGTAAAGTCCGGATTGCGTGCCCAAACTCCGGAGGAGTGAGCGAGCCAGTGATGCGGCTCGCCAGCGGCAAACAGGAGTGAGCGTGGCCGGGCTCCGCAGACCAGAAGGCCGCCGTCCCTGGCGAGCACAGCGTATCCATCACGCTCGATGGCTCCCGAGAGAAGTGCAGGGACACCCTGCGTCTCGCGTATCGCGAGCGTGATTGTAAAGGCGCGGCGCGGTGGTTCGTGATGGTAGGTGTGAATCACCTTCGAGCTGAGGGAGAGCGCCTCGGCGAGGATGGAAGCAGCGGAATGAACCGCGGGGTGAGCATCCTTGGGAACAGCGATGTGCTGGTAGGAGGAGCCCGTCTGTGCGAAGACAGCAGCGTTGCCTGCCCAGGCACCTGCAGCCGTTGCAAGGGAAGCGGTCTTGAGGAAGGTACGGCGATCGAGCGAGAGCCATGGGCGAGATTCATCCTGCATCGGGTGACTACCTCTTCTTTGGAGATGGATACGAGTTCGAACGGGGACGACCTCTGGAGGAGAGAACATCTGTGGGAGGGAAGGCCGAGCTGGTCCGGCTTCGCACTGGATGCTCTATTGGTTTACTTTCGGTATTGAAGTGTACCACTGACTGTCTATCTCTGGTTTGTGGCAAGCTCTGGTGTGTGCGGCGAGCCTTTCTTCTGCCCTCCCGGGGCACAGACACGAAGGGGCGGGGTGGGGACCTCCGCAACTGTCAAGTTGGTATTAATGTGTGAAAATCTCTTTGGCGTCGTTGCCAAGTATCTTGATCTTCAATGGTTTGGGGCAGGACTGGTTGCATGAAGCGTGTGATGGAGGTCGCAGCACCCGGTGATCGCGATCACTTCAGAATATAACTTGTACCTCTATTGACAATCGTCATGGCGACAAGGTATGAATCTTTGTCGTAATCAAAAGGGTGATTTCGGGCGTCCTGGGAGTGAACGTTCTGCAGGCCTCGTGTATCTCCAGAGCAAAAGTTCGCAATTCAGGAGGCGCTTAATGAAAGAGAGATTCACCAAGAACAAGCGGCATAAAGGGCTTACGCTGCTGTTATCGGCAATATGGTTTGCCGTCATCGCGCCGTCGCTTCTACGGGCACAGGTCGGCGGAGAAGGGGCCATTCAGGGACGGGTGGTCGATCCCAGCGGGGCTGTGATTCCGAACGCTACCGTAACGGCAACCAACCAGGCTACGGGCGTGGAGCAAACCCGTTCCGCGACTGGAGCAGGTGATTACTTCATTGGGCCATTGCCGGCCGGCATTTACACCGTGGAAGGCAAAGCTAAGGGATTTTCCGCGTACGTCCAGAAGGACGTCACGGTGAATGCGACCGTGTCGGTGGGTGTCGACTTGCACCTGCAGGTTGGCCTGGCTACGCAGAGCGTGACGGTCTCCTCAGCTCCGCCGGCGCTGGACACCACCAATGCCACGCTGAGTTACACGATGGATAACGAGCAGTATGCCTCGTTGCCCCTCTCCATGAATGGCTCGCAGCGTGACCCGACGGCATTCGTCTACCTGATGCCCGGCGCGCAGGGGGGTGGAAGGTCCGGCGAGTTCAATGGTATGGGAGGCAACGAAGGAGGGCAGGGCGTCGCCGAGACCTATATCGACGGTATTCCGATCACCCAGATCGACATGCAGGGTGACAATCGGGCGGTCTCGCTGGCCATCTCCGTGGATGCAGTCAATCAGTTCCAGGTGGTGACCAACAACGCTCCGGTCGAATTTCAGGGCATGGGCGCAACAAATTACGTCATCAAATCAGGTACCAACGCACTGCATGGCACAGTCTCGGACTATGTGCGCAACACCATTTTCGATTCATGGTACTTCTTTGAACACGGCGCGAAGCAGCCGACGGCGAATGGCGGAACTCAGCTCGCTCCCAAACCGCCCGAACACCAGAATGAGTTGTCCATGAACCTGGGGGGGCCGATACTGCACAACAAGCTCTTTTACTTTGGGGAATATGACAAGTATCGCTTTACCCAGTTGCAGCCTCCGGGACTTCTGACTGTTCCCACTCAGGCTATGCGTCAAGGTGATTTTTCGGCGGATCCATTTCCGATCTACGATCCGACGACGACCGCGACGTGTACGGCTGCAAACGCC
This sequence comes from Acidobacteriota bacterium, assembly GCA_021806005.1. Lineage (GTDB taxonomy): Bacteria > Acidobacteriota > Terriglobia > Terriglobales > Acidobacteriaceae > Granulicella. The sequence goes on from JAJZDM010000080.1 coordinate 14,880, forward strand.
GGAGTTCCGTGCGCTTATCAATTTGATGGAAGTTTAGGCGGCGTGCCGACTCCGAACGTGATCCCGTCCTCGGAAATCTCGAGCATCTCAAAAAACATGCAGCAGTACCTTCCGGCTCCGACCAACAGCAACCTGGTAAGCAACTATCTGACCAATGTAAGCAACGGCAACAACAATTGGGAGATAACGGGTCGCGTAGATTACAAGGTTTCGCCCAAGCACACCATCACCCTGATCACCAACGATGGACACCGTGGCTTCATCGGTCTGGACCTAGGGGCCGCCCAGGTACTCCCAGAGCCTTATGAGAACGGCGTCGTCGTCCCTGAATACACGAACAGCGCGATTGTGCAGGATACCTACACCCTCACCTCGCACCTGGTAAACCAGATCAAGTATGGCTTCGTGCGATTCTCGGGGCCAGTCCAGAATCCGACGCTCGGCAATTCAAAGTATGAAGCCAACGCAGGTCTTGGCATTGGCAATCTGCCGCAAGGCCAGGCATCGGATACATTTCCGGGCGTCAATTTCTCTGGAGGCGTTGATACCCCAAGCAGATGGTACTCGCCTGACGGATATAGCCAGTATGTGAACACCTATACACTGATCGACAACGTGAACTGGAGCCGTGGCGCGCACAACTTCACCTTTGGCGGCCAGTTCCAGTGGCTGGATCAGGATGAGTCTGACTTCTCCACCACCAGTCAGGCGCTGCAGATGAATATGTCGAGTGTCTCCACCGCTGGTTTCAACAGCAAAGGTCAGATCGACAGCGGAACCTCCGGTGTGGCGTACGCCAGCTTTCTGCTCGGAGCGGTGGGAGGGACAGGGCTGATCATGCAGCCGTTTTCGACGCTGGGGGCACGCTTCAAAGCGTTTTCCCCCTACTTTGAGGATGACTGGCGCGTCAACCAGAACCTTACCCTGAATCTTGGCCTTCGCTGGGACTTCTACTCGCCCTATCACGAGGTGGAGGACCGGTGGTCGTTCATGAATCCGGATCTGATCAATCCGGCGACGGACTCTTTGGGTGCGATTCAATTTGCCGGTCCTGGCCCGGACGGCTGCAACTGCAAGACGCCGGTTCACTATTACCTAGGGAACGCCGCTCCGCGGTTGGGCTTTTCCTACTCCATCAATCCCCGAACTGTTGTGCGCGGCGGTTTTTCCATCAACCATTCGCATAGCGGCGGCGTTGGCGGCGCGGTTGGTGCAGGCAATGGTACCGGCCAGACAGGGTTTGTTGCGGCTCCCAGCTTTGAATCCAGCGGGCAAGGGGAGACTCCGGCGTTCTATCTAAACTCCAGCCTTCCGGCTCCATATGGAGGCACGGCATTCCCCGGATATTCTTCAACGCCGAACCACGGGCCAACGACGAACGCGGGCAATTACCTCACCGCCGCAAACCAGACCATCACGCCCTCGGGTGTAGCCTATGCGGCACCCACGGTAGGTGGACGTGCGCCGTATGCAGAGAACTGGAACTTTGGAGTAGAGCGTGCTCTTACGAATTCTCTGACTCTAGAGGTAAACTATGTTGCCAGCGAGTCGCACTTCCTCCCCAGCAATTCGCTGAATGGACGCGGTTACTACACGAACCAACTGGATCCCAAGTATCTTGTTCTGGGTCCGCTACTCGGGGATCTACCCGGTAACATCGATGCCTCTACGGGCAGGACTTACCTGCAGGACGCGCAGGCGATCCTTCCGGGGATTGGTTTGCCCTACGCCAACTTTGGTGGAGCAGACGCAACGATTCAGGCGATGCTGCAGCCGTTCCCGCAATACGGAGGGGTTACTGATACCTGGGGCAACATCTCCAACGCCAACTACAACTCTCTGCAGATCAGCCTTTCACAGCGGATGTGGAAGGGCCTCACCTACTCGGTGAACTACACCTGGAGCAAAGAGATTGACAATGCGGGCGCCTTCCGCAGCGGTTATGCCATTCCTTCTTCCGCCATCGCCACCGGGGTAGCGTGGAAGCAGGACAAGATTGATCGATCGCTTGGCGCTGCAGACACGCCGCAGGTGCTGAACTTCTACGGAACCTATCAACTTCCCTTTGGTCAGGGCAAACTGGGCAACGGCAACAAGCTTGTGCAGTGGTTGGCAGGTAACTGGTCTCTGTCTTGGATCGCCAACGACAACTCGGGTACCCCCCTGGAGATTACAGCGAGCAACTGTACCGCTCCGGGGCAGGGCACCTGTTTCCCAAACTATAACCCGTCATTTACGGGCAAGGTGCGCATCAATGGCGCCTGGGGACACGGCGTAACGTCGCAGAATGCAGGTACGATTCAGTTCATCAATCCTGCTGCCTTCACTGTGCCGGATAGCACAACTAACTATCAGATAGGCGACGTCTCCAGAACGGCGCCTTACAACCTCTTCGGACCTGGCTTCTTCAACCTCAACGCCGGACTTAGCCGCAAGTTCGTCATTGCAGGCAAGGTCAACCTAGTTTTGGGCGCGGAGGCCTTCAACGTCATGAACTCCGTCGATTGGAGCGGAATCGGGACCAACGTTTCCGACGCCAACTTCGGAACGGTGAGCAGCCAATCCAATGCACCCAGAGACTGGCAACTCTTCGGAACGGTCAGCTTCTAGTACCAGACCGCAACCACAGTCTGAGGATCCCCCGGCAAGCGCCGGGGGATCCTTTTTGTGACGCGCGTAAGCGGCGCTGACCAGACTTGCGCTCCTCGGTGGACGTCGGCGCGGCAAAGTTGGTGATGTTGTACGTCATAAGAGTCCCTGTTCCTGAAAGAATCTGCTTCGGTCAAGAGGAGACGGTCAGGTTAATGGCCGGGAGAGGTCAGCCAATTGAACCGGCACGAAAGGAATGTCCGAGTTGCATGTCTCAGAGGGCAGGGGTACGAGCGACGGAAGGAAGATATCCGAGGCAGCGTTGAATGAGCGGGGTCGGCCGGCAGTGAAGATGGTTCTTGGCGAGACGACCATCACCGCGGCCGCGGAGGAGTGCGTATTGGCGGTGCGCACGGATTGACGCGCGGACAACGGAGAGAAGATCGCAGCCGTCTATACTCCAAGCTGCTCGCTAGGGTTGAATCCGGACGAACTCCTCGACGCCGAACTGAGGCGGCGCGTCACCAAAGCTGCTCCGGCAGGAGACAAACTGGCCCTGACTCGCGCTGCCGTCGGCGCCCTGCGCAGCATCCAGGAGGAACGCGAGCGAGTGGGAAACCACTTCGGCACGGAAAGATGTCGCCTATGCCGCCTGAACGCATTCCGTCCCTGCCGGAGCAAGAAAGCAGGGCGGCGCAAAGCTCTTGCTTGAGTACGATCGCAGAACGTTCGAGCATCTCAAGCAAACCCCAGGCTAT
>JAJZDM010000081.1 GCA_021806005.1 Acidobacteriota bacterium
GCTCATACGCGGTCTGGATCTTCAGCACATCCCGTGCCCCGCGCTGCCGGTAATCCACAATATTCCTGTCCCGTTGCACCACATGCAGATCGAACTGCGGAATGCACCGCATATACAGCCGCCATCCCGGATCGCGCCGCGGTCCGAACGCGTTATCGATCATGTAACTCACCGTCTGGATGCCCATCGCCCGCAGGCGATCCAGCGTCTCTGGCCACAACCCCAGCAGCTTGTCCGCCCAGAAGATATTCGGGCGCTCCCGCTCGGCCTGCGCCAGCAGATCCCGATTCAGCCGCATCACCCACGGCCCCATCTGCGCCCGATGCACCAGCTTCCGCAGAAGCGCCCCACCCGGCTGATACTGCAGGCAGTTCAGCGGCATCACGGTATGCCCCAGCCTCTCCAGGGCCCATGCCCGGTACTGCGCCGAATCATTCGGCGAGAGCTGTGCCGCATAGAGAATCTTCACCCATCACGCTCCTGTACCTGGAACCGGCCTTGCACACCCACTCTCTCCATCCGTCCGCGCCGGAGAGCCCACCTTGTCTCCAGGGCAACCTCCCTGGATCAGGGGTCACCGTGGATAAGACCGTTGACGACCTCTGCCCAGCCCTTATCTATCTCTCGCGCAACTGCGCAATCACCTGCTCGGCATGGATCACCCCGGTCAGCCGTCCGTGATGATCCACCACCGGCAGCGACCGCAGGTTGTATTTGTCAAACAACTCGGCAACTTCCTTATCCTTCGCGTCCAGGTTGCAGCGCACATTGTGCCCTTCGGAGAGCGGCGCCAGTTGCGTCTCCGGCGTTGCCAGCAGCAGCCTGGGCAGCATCACCACGCCGGCCAGCTCCTCTTCCTCACCCAGCAGGTAGATCTCCGTGATCGTATCGGGATCCCCTTCGAACTCTCGCAGCGCCTGCACCGCATCGGCGACCCTGGCATCTATCGGCACACTCACATAATCCGTCGTCATGCGGCCGGCAGCCGAATCTGCCGAGAACTCCAGCAGATCTTTCACATCCTGCCGCTCCTCCGGCTCCATCTCCTCAAGAATCGCCTCGGACACCTCATCGCTCAACTCCGCCAGCACATCGGCCGCCGCACCCGGGTCCATCTCCTCCAGGATGTCTGCGGCCCGCTCGGAGTCCAGCCCCTGCAGCAGCGCCTTCTGCAGCTTCGGTTCCACCTCCTCCAGAGCCTCTGCCGCCGTCTCTTCTGGCAGGCTGGAGAACACAGCCTCCCGCTCCACCGGCGCCAGATCCTCCAGAATGTCCGCAATATCGGATGGATGCAACTTGGAGAGCCGATCCTGCCCAATCTTCAACCGCACCATGCGCGCCGGGTCGCGCTCAATCAGATCGACACACGCCCAGGGAATCTGCCGCGAACCCAGTCGTTCCACCAACCGGTCCAGCAGCACCACGGGCAGTCCCTTGAACAGCCGACGCATCGCGCCCCGGTTCCCTACCTCTACGCCTTCAATCCGCAGCCCGGCGGTCTCGCCCTCGTGCACCCCTGGCTCCCAGACCAGGTTCACGTCATTGACCCGCACCACCTTGTGCCCGTCCACGTCGATGATCTGCTGATCCAGAACGTCGTAATCCAGCAGCAGATAGCCACTCTGCTCCTTGTGCTCCTTGGGCTTCGATCTTGCCTTGAGCTCCGCTTCATTATTTACCGGCCAGACCAGATCCATCACTGGCAGCAGCGTCTCTGTCTTCTTCCGCCCCGAACGGGTCCGCAACACCAGCTCAGCCACATGCGTGTGGTTCACTGAGACATCTACGGCCAGGTCCTTCACCCGTCCCAGCTCTGTCCCATCCGCGCCAAGCACACGGCGCCCCAGCAGCGACGATGCGCTCGTGGCCACATTTGCCGGATTTGTCAGCAAAGCACCCATCTCTCTCCCAGGAGCGATTTCAGTGTCAGTGTAACGCGGCCTCTTCACTCCGCTGGGCGGTTTCCCCAAACCCGGATCCCCGGACGCCACCCACACGGTCCCATTCGCCGGATTCCTGACCCTGACGAGCCAGTCGCACCCTCAAAATCAGAACGGCGAAGCTGCGCCGCCTCGCCGTTCCAATCCAGATAGTTCTGTCTACCCTTTTCGCCCTGTCTTCAGGCGTTCACCGGCTCCTGCAGCACCTGGGCAAACTTTTTGCCCGCACGCGCGTTGCCGGCTCCCTTGTGAAAGGCATATCCCGCAATCAGGGGAAACGCAATCGTGGCCTCGGCGTAAACCATCTGCTCGTAGGTCAGATCCACCTTGCCCCAGCTCGAAGCCTCCTTCAGCGTCGATCCGCTCAGCGCCCCATCGCGGGCATCGGCCACCGTAATCTGGATTGCGTACTTGTGCATCGACGCCTCGATGCCCAGCACATCGGCGGCCACCACAATATCCTGCGCAAAGTTCTTGGGAACCCCTCCGCCAATCATCAGCAGCCCCGTCGTCGGGTTGGCAATCTTCAACTGCGTCAACTCATAGAAGTCCTTCGCGGAATCGATCGAAACCATGGGCTTGCCCCGCCGCGCATGCTGGTGAGCCACCAGCCCGAACCCCGCTGAGCAGTCCGAAAAGGCCGGGCAGAAGATCGGAACATCCTTCTCATAACAGGCCAGCACAATCGAGTCGTTCTGCCCATCGGCAGGCGTCCTCCGCTGCTCGGTCAAATACCGGCCCATCTCCTGGATAAACTCCCGCGAGGAGTAGGGTCGGGGCTGAAGCCCATTCGCAATCTTCTCGGTGGTCTCATCGCAGATCCGCAGTTGCTCCTCGTCGATGAACGTGTCATAGATGCGGTCGATCATCAACTCGCGCAGCGTGGCGTCTCCGGCGCCGTACTTGTACTCATCCCCGGCCACGTAGTGGCGGAAACCCAGCGCCTCAAAGAAGTCCTGATCCACAATGTTGGCGCCGGTGGAGACAATCGCATCCACCATATTGTTCCGCACCAGGTCCACAATCACCCGCTGCAGCCCCGCTGAAATCAGGCTCCCGGCCAGGCAGAGAATCACTCCGCACTCCGTATCCTGCAGCATCATCTCGTAGATATTGGCGGCTCGCGCCAGGTCGCGCGAGCTATAGGCCATGGACGCCATCGCATCCACCAGCGCCACGACGTTGTGCTGCTTGATGTCAATGTGCTGAATCGGGGTAGTAAGGAGCTCTTTTTTTGTCGTCATATCGCTATAAGTTTATCGCGTCCAGCCCTTTCTCCAGGCTCCGATTCGGTGAATTTGCACCGCCCGTCATCGTCCGCAGCCGGTCAAACCACCTCTCCCGGACGGGAACCCGGGCAGCCAGACGCTGTCACCCGGGATCTCCCTCTTCAGCCGCCCGCTCCTCCCGAATCTTCACCGCATCCGTTTCTCCGTTGATACCCTGTTAATCACGATGAACGTCAACTTTGCCGAGCGCGCCCATAATCACAACTGGAAGCTGGACCCCATCGTCCGCTCCCTGCTCGACACTGACTTCTACAAGATGCTGATGTTGCAGTTCATCTGGAAGAACTTCCCCACTACCCGGGCCACCAGCGAGATCTACAACCGCACCCTCCGTATCCGGTTGGCCGACCGCATCTCCGCCTCCGCCCTGCGCGAGCAGATGAACCACGTCCGCTCCCTTCGCTTTCGCCGCAGTGAGATCGTCTGGCTGGCCGGCAACACCTTTTACGGAACCCGGCAGATCTTCCGCCCCGATTTCCTGCACTGGCTGGAGCACGAGTTCCGCCTCTCCGACTTCACCATCGACGAATCCGAAGGCCAGCTCAACATCCGCTTCTCCGGTCTCTGGAGCGAGGTCACCCTCTGGGAGATCTACTCTCTGGCCATCGTCAGCGAGATGAAGAGCCGCGCTGCCCTGGCGACTCTCAACGAACTGGAACTCGACGTCCTCTACGCCCGCGCCAAGACCCGCCTGTGGGACAAGATCGAGATGCTGCGCACCGTTCCCGGCCTGCAACTCTCCGACTTCGGCACCCGGCGCCGTCACAGCTTCCTCTGGCAGGAGTACTGCATCCAGGCGCTCGCCACCACCCTCGGCCCCGCCTTTGTGGGCACCTCCAACACCGCGCTGGCCTTCAAGCATGACCTGGAAGCCATCGGCACCAACGGCCACGAACTCCCCATGGCCTTGGCCGCCCTGGCCTCCCAGGGCTCCGATGACGACCTGCGCAACTCCCAGTACCACGTCCTCGATCTCTGGCGCCTCTCCTACGACAACGAACTTCTCATCCTTCTGCCGGATACCTTTGGCACCACCCAGTTCCTTGAAAACGCACCCGCCTGGGTGGCCAACTGGACCGGCGAACGCATTGACTCCAAAGACCCCTTCGTTGCAGGCGATGAGTACATCGCCTGGCTCCGCTCCCGCGGCCAGGACCCCAACAGCAAGCGTCTGATCGCCTCCGACGCTCTGGACGCCTCCGCCATCGTCGAGATCCACAACTACTTCAACGGCCGCATTCGCTTCTCAGCCGGCTGGGGCACGCTGCTCACCAACGACTTTCGCGGCTGCCACCCCCGCAATGAAGATACCTTCGAGCCCATCAGCCTGGTCTGCAAGCTCACCAGTGTCGACGGCATCCCTACCGTCAAGCTCTCCGACAACCCCAGCAAATCCACAGGCCCGGCCGACCTCATCGGCCGCTATCGGCGCGTCTTCCATCACCCGGCCCAGGACGAGGTTCCGGTCCTCGTTTAGCCGGAACATCAGTAACCCGAGCATGAGCCCAATCTGCACCGGGACTATACTCGCCCCATGCGCCCAACTGCATGCTCCTGCACCCGCAGGGCTCGTCTGCTCCTCGCTGCCGCGCTGCTTCCCTTCCTCCTCGCTCCCGCGGCATTCGCCTGGGGCAGGGATGGTCACAGGATCATCAACCAACTCGCCGCGCAGTATCTCCCCAGCAGCGTCCCCTACTTCCTGCGCAACGGGAACGGAATCGACGTGATGCGGTGGATGGGGCCGGAGCCCGATCGCTGGAAACAGCGCGACGCCGAACCGGAACTGACCGCCACGCAGTCCCCGGATCACTTCCTCGACTACGAGTGGGCCATCTACGGCGCCACCCCCTGTGCCGCCGGCACGCCTGACTGCATCGCCGGCTATGATTTCCCCCGCAATCGCTACGACTTCGTCCGCAACCTCACCGCTGCCCTGCCCCATCACCCCGAGATCAAAAACTTCGAAACCGTGGGCTTCCAGCCCTGGCAGGTGGAAGAGGTCTGGCAGCGCCTGAAGTCCGACTTCCGCCGCTATCGCCAACTCACAGCAGACAACCAGGACACAGCCCCCGTCCAACTCGCCATCCTCTTCGACGCCGGCTGGCTCGGCCACTACGTCGGCGATGGCTCTCAGCCCCTCCACGACACCATCCAGTACAACGGCTGGACCGGCCCCAATCCCCACCACTACACCACGGAGCACCATATCCACGCGCAGTTTGAGTCGGTATACGTCTCGGCCAACATCAAGGCCTCCGATGTGGCTCCGCTGGTCGCCGCCGCCGTACCCACCGTAATCAACCACGAGTGGACCCAGTACTGGCGCTACCTTCTCCACTCCCATTCGCTGGTCGCAAAGGTCTACCAGCTCGACCAGCAGGGCGGCTTCATCAACGCCGGAACACCCGAGGCAAAATCCTTCACCGAAGAGCGCCTCGCCGCCGGAGCCATCGAGCTGCGTGACCTCATCAACTCGGCCTGGGTCCACTCCGCCGATCCAGTCCAGGAGTATCCCGGTCCTCGATAGCGCCATCTTCCCGCCGGTGGACTGAAACCCCGCCCCAAACCATCTCCGGGCCAGGCCCGCAGGACGACCTCTCGATCGGGCTCGCTCTCAAGATCTCAGTTGGTAACGGACTGTCCCCGTGCCCGCTGCGCCATTCGGCGCAGCATCGGCTCGCTGCTCAGCGCGATCACCGGTACCACCACAGCCGCAAAGACCGCCCACACCACCAGCGCATGCCACTCCCAGTACCACAGCATCCGCGTCGTCTCCCAGGGATGGCTCCGCACCGCCTCCCACAGCGCATGCCCCTCCAAAGGCAGACTGGGTGTGCCAAATACCAGTGACCCCGCCTTCATAAACACCGGGAACAGAACCAGTTCCAGCGGATACACCGCATGGTTGCCCACCTGCGACGCCACAATATTCAACCGCAGCACCGCCGCCAGCCCCAGCACCACCACCGTCGTCGATCCCAGCAGAGGGTTCACCCCCACCGCGACGCCCAGCGCCAGCGACCAGGCCAGCTTGTCCGGATCCGCCCCCATCCGTAGCAGGCCCATCACCGGGTTTACCATCCATCTCTGCCAAAGGCTGGCCACGCATTTAGCATACCGGTACACTCATCGCAGTGTCTTGATCGTAGGCACGGCTTGGGTTAAGGACCCTGTTCGCTTGGCTGTTCTGCGCACGCTCCGCTCGTCGCTTCACCGCCTCTGGCGCCTGCTCGCCCTTACGGCCATCCTGGCGTTCTCACTGCTGGAAGTCCTCTTCACCAATCCCCGCACCCGCGCCTTGCGCGCCCTCTGGCTGAGCCGCATCTGCCGCAGACTGATCCGGCTCTACCGCGTCACCGTCACCACCATCGGCCCCGTCCCCGCCTGCGGAGCGGTGATCTCCAACCATCTCAGCTACGTCGACATCGCTGTTCACGCCTCCACTCGTCCCTGCGTCTTTGTCTCCAAGATCGAACTCCGCTCGACCCCCATCTTCGGATGGGTCAGCCGGATGGCCGGCACCGTCTACGTGGACCGCTCCTCCGGCCGCAGCGCATTGAAGGCCGGCGACCGCATGGTCAAGGGCTTCCGCGACGGCCTCCCCGTCGTCTTCTTCCCCGAGGGCACTACCGGCGTCGGCGACCTTCCCACCCTGCCCTTCCATGGCGGTCTCATCGCAATGGCCATCGCCGCTGGCCAGCCCGTCACTGCCGCATTCATTCACTACGAACTCTCCCCGGAGGATCTCCTGCGCGGCAGGTCCACCCGCAACGACGTTCACTGGAGCACACAAACTCTCTTCCGGCACGTATGGAACTACTCCAGCCTCAGCGGCCTTCACGCCACCATCCGATTTGCCCCCGAACCCATCGCCTTCTCCCCGGCTGCCATCACCAATCGAAAGCTCGCCGCCCGCGAGGCCCAGGCCGCCGTCAATGCTCTGGCCGTAACTGTACAGGAGCCTGCAGAGAGACTCTGCGCCGCAGGCGCCCCATGAAAACCCCCGTTTTCCCCGGAACAGGCAACCCTCCCCCTCAGATCGCCCATCCCTCATCCCTGCTGGCTTTATCCTTGCAACCATGATCACCGCCTTCGCTGACCCGCTCGCCAATACCCCTGGACATCGCTCCTCGCCCGATCGTCTGGCCGATCTATCCCGCCTGGTCACAGCTTTCTATGCCAACCACCCTGACCCTGAGGTTGCCGGCCAGAGGGTCAGCTTCGGCACCAGCGGCCATCGCGGCTCCTCGCTCACCTCCAGCTTCAACTACGCGCACATCCTGGCCATTACCCAGGCCATCGTCGAGTATCGCGCCACGCAGAAGACCACCGGCCCGCTCTTTCTGGCCCAGGACACCCACGCGCTCTCCGAACCCGCCTTCACCACCGCCCTGGAGGTCCTCTCGGCCAACGGCGTGGACGTGATGATCGACAGCGCCCGCGACAGCCAGGAACAGGCAGGCGGCTACACCCCCACCCCCGTTCTCTCCCACGCCATCCTGGCCTACAACGCCTCCAATCCCAACTCGCCCGCCGACGGCATCGTCATTACTCCCAGCCACAACCCTCCCCAGGACGGAGGCTTCAAGTACAACCCACCCAACGGCGGGCCGGCCGACACGGCCGCCACCAGGTGGATCGAAGACCGCGCCAACCAGTTCATCGCCAACAAACTCCAGGGCGTCAAGCGGCTTGCCTTCTCCAAAGCCCTCGCTGCACCCACCACCCACCGCCACGACTACATCACCGCCTACGTCCGCGATCTGGTCAACATCATCGACACCGACGCCATCCGTAACTCCGGCCTCAAGCTCGCCGTCGACCCCCTTGGCGGCGCCGGCGTCGCCTACTGGCCCCGCATCGCCGAGCTCTACCAGCTTCCCATCGAGATCCTCAACCCCTACGTCGACCCCACCTTCCGCTTCATGACCCTGGACTGGGACTCACGCATCCGTATGGACTGCTCCAGCCCCTTCGCCATGGCCAGCCTCATCGCCAACAAGGACCAGTACGACGTCGCCTGGGCCTGCGACACCGACCACGACCGCCACGGCATCGTCACCCGCAGCTCCGGCCTCCTCAACCCCAATCACTACCTGGCCGTCTGCATCCAGTACCTCTTCACCCACCGCGCCGAATGGTCTCCAAAGGTGGGCATCGGCAAGACCCTGGTCTCCTCCAGCATCATCGACCGCGTTGCCGGCGGCCTCAACCGCCCCCTCATCGAAGTACCCGTTGGCTTCAAGTGGTTCGTCGCCGGCCTCACCAGCGGCGAGCTTGGCTTCGTCGGCGAAGAGTCCGCCGGCGCAACCTTTCTCCGCCGCAACGGCAGTGTCTGGACCACCGACAAGGATGGCCTCATCCTGGGCCTCCTCGCTGCCGAAATGACCGCCATTACGGGCAAGGATCCGGGCCAGCTTTACAACGAACTCACCGCCCGCTACGGCAACCCTGTCTATCAACGCATCGATGCCGATGCCACCCGGGAGCAGAAGGCCCGGCTCGCCAAACTCTCTCCCGCACAGGTTACGGTAAAGGAGATGGCAGGCCAGCCCATCACCGCCATTCTCACCGAAGCCCCCGGCAACCACGCGCCCATCGGCGGCCTGAAGGTCACCACCACGGACGGCTGGTTCGCCGCCCGCCCCAGCGGCACCGAAGACGTCTACAAGATCTATGCTGAGAGCTTCCAGGGTGAAACTCACCTCAAACAGATCCAGGATGAGGCAAAGAATCTGGTCGCCGCCGCTATTGCATGAGGAACCCCAACCGATGAGATCCAATTCTCTCCCAGTTACTTCGCTTCAGCCCGGCCTACTGCCTGGCATCCCGTTCGCAGCACCTACTCTCTTTCAAGGAATGAAACTCGCATGAACCTTCGCACCGCTCTTGCCTCCTCCGTCCTGGCATGCGTCTCACTGCCGGCATTTGCCTCCACCTATAACAACTTCATTCTGGTCGGCAACCAAAGCGGCAAGCCCGTCGGCAAGGCCTCCTACTCGATCCAGCAATCCAAGAAGGGCTACAAGTTCCAGGGCCACTTCCAGTACAGCATCAGCTCCAGCCAGACCGGTCAATACGACATCTCCTACAAGTTGGACAACACCGGCAACTTCCTATCCGCCAACATCCAGGACCAGATCGCTCAGAAGACCTACAACTTTGAGCCGAACAAGCAGCGCACCTCGATCGAGGTCTCTACCATCCAGGGCGGAAGTCTGGGCAACCCTACCACCGCCAACCTGCCCCAGCCTGACTTCCTCATGGTCTCCATCGGCGACCCGTCCGCAATCCAGGCTCTCATGGACTTCGTCAAGGCCAATCCCAAGCCACAACCCATCTACCTGCTGCTGATTCCCATGAGCACCATCAATCCGCAAAACCGCTATCGCCTCGTCAGCGTCCAGCCCGACGCCGACCGCAGCGGAACTCTCGACGGGAAGACCATCGCTCTCAAGAGCTTCGCCATGCGCTTCCACACCGGTCAGGCAGGAGAGATCTACCTTGACGGCAGCGGCAACCTCATGGAGGCCGATATCCCGAAGTTTGAGCTCAACTACATCCGCAAGAACTTCACCCTCACCCCGCCGGCCCAATAGCGGCGATCAGACGGAGCCCTGGGCGCATGGAACCCCCATGCGCCCTTTAACGGGGTTCCCGCTCCGTTCAGCCATCATCTTCAAAGGCTCAGGGTCCATCGACCCCTCCGAACCGCTTCAGCTCGAACGGAACCCCGGATTTGCTGACGCCCTGCCTCCGAAGCAGACTCCTTGACTCCGCATTCGGACTAAATTAGTCTCCATAAAGAGTATGAAGCAGACCATCTCCACCGCCGCGCGCTGTTGCATGTGTTGTCCCATGCCATGCTGTTGCGCCTGCGGCTGTCTGCTCTAAGCGAACCCCCAAAACTTCGCCCCGGATCAAGCACCCACGCAACAGCCACACGGCAGCGTGGGTTTCGCGTATCTGGGCCCGTATCTGGGCCCGGATTTGAAACCAGAATCCGAACCTCCATCACCACAAAATTCAGGGTTTGCACCAACCCCTCCAGGAGTCTTCATGGAATCCCCCACCTCATCCAGCAAGCTGGCCTTCAATGCGGACGCTGCGGCCATCCTCATCGCCCTCACCTTCGCCGCACTCCTCCGCCTGGGCGTCATTCACCGCATCGGGTGGTAGGCCAACGCCACGGTAGACCCTCCGGAGGTATCCACGTCCGCGGGTGTCTTCCCCACTCAGGACGCCACCACACCCCTCCCCGGTGTAACCATCAACGCTGAAAGACGCCCCCAGCCCCAACCTCCTGCCTCGACCCCCAGGAATCTGCCTCATGTCCTCCCAGACCATCCCGCCGCCAGCACCCGCCAGGCGGATCCGTCCGGATCTCCCACCCCGGCGCGCGCTGCCACTGCTGGCGCTCTTACCCGGAACGCTGTTCCTCTTCGCGATCGGCCTCGCCGGCAAGTCTCTGGAATCCTTCGGCCACTATCTTCGCGCTCACCATCATCCCTTCCCGCAGGTCGAGTACGTTCTTTGGGCGATCATTCTGGGTCTGGTCCTCTCCAATCTGTTCACCCTGCCCCGCATCCTCCTTCCCGGCATCGCCACCTACGAGCTCTGGCTCAAGCTGGGCATCGTTCTGGTAGCCGCCCGTTTCATCCTCTCCGACGTTCTCCGCATCGGTGGCCTCTCACTGCTGCTGGTCGGCATCGAACTGGTCCTTTCGCTCAGCGTAATGACCCTGCTGGGGCGCATCTTCCGGCTGTCACCCAAGCTCACCAGCCTGCTCGCCATCGGCAGCTCCATCTGCGGCGTCACGGCCATCATGGCCGCCCAGAGCGCCATCGACTCCGCGGAGGAAGACACCTCCACCGCCATCGCCGCCATCCTGGCACTGGGCGCCCTCGCTCTGTTCACCTTCCCGGCCATCGGCCACGCCCTCCACATGGGCCAGCAGACCTTCGGCCTATGGACCGGCCTGGCCGTAGACAACACGGCGGAAGCCACCGTCACCGGGGCAATCTATGGCGACCTCGCCGGCCGCATCGCCATCCTGGCCAAGACCGTCCGCTCCAGCTTCATCGGCTTCGCTGTCCTTGGGTACGCCGTCTACTGGGCCGCGCAGGGCCAGGCCGCCCGGGTTGAGCGCAAGGCTCTCTTCCTGTGGCAGAAGTTTCCCAAGTTTATCCTCGGCTTTGCCGTTATCTCCCTTCTGGCCAGCATCGGCTTCTTCACCCCCGGGCAGTTGACCTCTCTTGGCAACCTCTCCCGCTGGGCCTTCCTCCCTGCCTTTGCCGGCGTCGGCCTCCGCACCAGAGTTCGCGATCTGGTCCGTCAGGGCTGGCGTCCCATCCTCGTCGGCGTCCTCGGCGAGGTCTTCATCGCCCTGCTCACCCTTGGCATGGTCCTGGCAGCCTGCCACGGAGCCTTCCGCTGAGACCCCTGTCACCGTGATGCCTGAATCAGCCAGACCGCAATCAGCCGCTGACCGCCGACGCCTTGGAGTTCGCCTCACTCCGGGGCATGCCTGGGAACAAAGAAGCTGTGACTCAGCTTCGCCTGATCCCGGTGCGAGCTCGGTCGTGTAAACTCCTGCCAGACTGCAACCTTCATCCTGCGGCCTCCGTACCATCCATCACCGGCAGCATCGAGCCCTCTGCGTAGGACGGACCATGTCCCAGCCACTCTCCCCTGACCGTCTGGAAGCCTTCTCCGATGGAGTCATCGCCGTCATCATCACCGTCATGGTGCTCGAACTCCAGGTCCCTTCCCAGGGGATCTCCAACCTTGAAGGCCTTCGCCAGCTCCTTCCCCTGCTCACCGTCTATCTGCTCAGCTTCGTCCAGACCGGCATCTACTGGGTCAACCACCACTACCTGACCGACGACCTGGAAGACGTCACCCACGGCATCCTCTGGGCCAACCTGAGCCTGCTCTTTTTCCTGTCGCTGATCCCTTTCGCCACGCGCTGGGTGGGCGCGCGCGGCATCTCATCCTTCTCGATCGCGCTCTATGCACTCACCTGCGCTCTGCCGGCCATCTCCTGGTTTATCCTCTCCACGGCCATCTGCCGGCGTACCCGGCAGCCAGTCGCCAGCAGCCCGGCCAAGCAGGCGGTCTCGACCATGCTCTATCTGGGAGCGATTCCCGCCGCCTTCCTGGCGCCGAAGTTCGCGCCGAATATCGGGCCGATCTTCGCCCTTGGCATGATCGCCCTGGTCGCTGTTCTCTGGCTGATTCCGCCGCAAAAGATCATCGAACGGACCCGGGCTACCCCGGACAGCAAGCACGCCCACAACGATCGGAGCTAAACTCGCATCGAGATGACTCTCCAAGGTTGCGGCACCGCGCTCATCACCCCTTTTCGCCCCGACGGCTCGCTGGACGAACCCGCGCTCACAGCGCTCGTCCAGAATCAGATCGAGCATGGTGTCTCGATACTCATCCCCTGCGGCACCACCGGGGAGGCCTCCACCCTCAGTGAGCAGGAGATCGAGCGGGTCATCGAGTTGACGATCGCCGCCGCCGCTGGCCGCGCCCCGATCTTCGCCGGCTGCACCCACAACTCCACGGCTCAGGCGGTCCGGAACGCTCAGCGTCTTGCCGCAATCCACGGCCTCACTGGCCTGCTCTCGGCCAATCCTTACTACAACCGTCCCAACCAGGAGGGTCAGTTCCAACACTTCCGCGCCATCGCAGAAGCTGTCGACCTGCCCATCCTGCTCTACAACATTCCCAGCCGCACCGCTACCAACCTTTTGCCGGAGACCGTCCTCCGCCTCGCCGAACTCCCCAACATCGTCGGCATCAAGGAGTCCAGCGGCATGGTAGGCCAGATCACCGAGTTGATCGCCCACGCCCCCTCCACCTTCTCCGTCCTGGCCGGCGACGACGCCATGGCGCTGCCCGTACTCGCCCTGGGCGGCACCGGCCTGGTCTCCGTGGCATCCAACGCCATCCCCGGCCCCATCTCCCGGATGATCGCCGCCGCCCTGCGGAACGACTGGGGCGCTGCCCGCCAGATCAACGCGCAGTACTTTGCCCTCATGCAGGCGCACTTCTGCGAGCCCAGCCCTGCTCCCATCAAAGCGGTTCTGGCCCTGCTGGGCTGTTGCACGGAGACCCTCCGCCTGCCCATGGTTCCGGTGACAGAGGCCAGCCGCGCCCGGCTCAGAGCCCTGCTTCAGGATCTCAACCTGCTTCCAAAACCCTCCTAGATCCTGGTGAATTCAATGGGTTAGAACCATTTTCCGCCCTTCGATCCTCGGCCCGTTACAATCGAAGTATCCATGAACTCCACGAGCTCACCATCAGACACAAACGCTCTCGAGTCCCTTATCGAGCAGTTTTTCTCCCTGGGCCAGGCCGCCGTCGGCAACCATGAGGCTCTAGCCACCTTCCACCAGTTTCGCGCGGCGCTGGAGTCCGGCGAGGTCCGCTCCGCCCAGCCCGATCCATCCTCCCCCACCGGCTACCGCGTCAATACCTGGGTCAAGCGTGGCATCCTGCTCGGCTTCCGCCTGGGCGTCCTTACTCAGATGAGCGAGACCTCCGGGGGCCGCTTTCCCCTCACCTTCGTCGACAAGTCCACCTATCCTGCCCGCCGCTTCTCCCCGGACGAGAACATCCGCATCGTGCCCGGTGGCAGCTCTGTCCGCTCAGGGGCCTACCTCGCCCCGGGCGTGGTCATCATGCCGCCGGCTTACGTCAACGTTGGAGCCTTCGTGGACGAGGAATCGATGATCGACTCCCACGCGCTGGTCGGCTCCTGCGCCCAGATCGGCAAACGCGTTCACCTCTCCGCATCGGCCCAGATCGGTGGAGTCCTCGAACCCATCAACGCCTCTCCGGTCATCATTGAAGACGATGTGCTGGCCGGCGGCAACACCGGCGTCTACGAGGGCACCATCGTGCGCTCGCGGGCTGTTCTGGCCTCCGGAGTCATCCTCACCCGTGGCACCCCGGTCTACGACATCCCCAATAACACCGTCTACAAGGCCACAGCCGCCATGCCGCTCATCATCCCCTCCTGCGCAGTGGTGGTCGCCGGCGCGCGAGCCATCCAGACAGGCCCCGGAAAGGATCTTGGGCTCTCGGTGTACACGCCCATCATCGTCAAGTACCGCGATGAAAAGACCGACCTCTCCACCACGCTCGAGGATCTTCTTCGTTAAAGCGCCTGAGCTGCTGTTCTACTCTACCAACCATGGCACAGAAGCCGAGGCTGCCGGCAGGGAGCCTCGGCCCTGCGCTGGGCAACATGCACCGCGGCTCGGCTCGAAAGCATCTTCAGTGTAGGTGTAGAGAGGCCTCGACCTCGATGGGCGTTTTCCCAAGATGAAAACGCCACGGCAAGCCCGCTTCGGAGTGCCCATCCACACCGAAAATGCTATAAACCTGCGCTGCGTGACCTACGCCGCGGGCTCAGACTCAAAGTAGAGATACTTCCTCCAGTTTGCATCCGCACTCCCAATCATCCGCATGATGTGCCGCGAGGTATGCAGCGAAAACGGCCGCGGCTCGCGCACCAGCCGCATATCCGTCAACTCATGTAGCATCTGGCTGCCCTTGCGCCGGTTGCAATCCCGGCAGCACGCCACCAGGTTCTCCCACGTCGACAGCCCACCGCGGCAGCGCGGCACCACATGGTCCAGCGTCAGGTCCGCGGCCGTCAGCACCCTCTGGCAGTACTGGCAGGTGTTCCGGTCGCGCAGCAGGATGTTCTTGCGGCTCAGCGCCCGGGTCTGGTGCGGAATCCGCCGGTACTCCAGTAACCGGATCACGCTCGGCATCTGCAGGTTCATCCGGTGCGAGTGCAGAACCGCTCCCTGCTCCTCCTCGGTCCGCGCCACCCCTTTGAGCACCAGCACCAGCGCTCGCCGCGCCCCGCAGATATTGATCGGCTCGTAGCTCGCATTCAACACCAGCACCGGCGTCTGCATCGCTGGCTGCCGAAACACACCCATTCGGATGTCGATCGCCTCCGCCCGCGCCGTTCCCTGTGCCGGGTGCGTCTTATGGTGCCGCTCGCCCGACCGCTTCTTGCACTTCCCACCAGAGTTTCCAGCCTGCATGCCTTCCCTCCCGTGTCTCAAGTTGATGGTTGTCCACCAGCGACAACCGTTACGAATCCGCCTGCCTCTCCATCTCTGCAACCGGCGCCGAAAAGTTATCCCACATCGCTACACCATCCATGGACGGCGCCAGACCATCCGAACCTCTCATGCCTCGCCCTCCATCGGGCAGCGCCCGCGCCGCTGTCACCACCCAGACTCTCACCGCGCCCGCCTGCTTCAGCACCCGCGCGCACTCCCGGGCCGTGGCTCCGGTGGTCATGATGTCGTCGATCAGCAGCACCTCCCGTCCCCGCACAGCCTCCGCATCGGGAACTGCAAACGCTCCGCGCAGGCCCGTCCTCCGCTGCCTGGGATTCAAAGCGTACAGCGTCGGCGTATCCTTCACCCGCACCAGCACGCCGGGACACAGTTGCAGCTTCCAATCCGGCTCCCGCCGCCGCAGGGCCGCTATGGCAGCCTCCGCCAGCAACCTTGCCTGGTTATACCCCCGCTTCTTCTCTCGCGTGGCAAACAACGGGACCGGAACCACCAGCACATGGTCTGCCGCAAACCGGCCTGGGGCTCCAGGCGCAGGCTCGGCCTCGCGCTCCCGGGGTTGGGATCCTCTGCCGTTGCTCTCAGCCTGTCGCCCTGCAGCGGCCATTCGTCTTCCATCGGGGCCGGTGCGCAGCTCCTGCGCAGCCCGCGCCAGCGAATCGCCCAGCACATGCCCGGCGATTCCGCGCATGCCCTCAAACTTCAGCAGATGCATCATCCTGCGCATCTCACCGTCATAACTGGCAAAGGAAACGGCTCGATCAAACAGAGGCGGAGCCAGTCTGCACATCGTGCACTCGCTCACGCCCATCGCTGCGACAAACCGTGCACTCTCCATCCCCAGAGCGTCCCCGCACCGGCTGCAGGAAAGACCTTGCCCGGCATCCATTGGCGAACCCACCCGCTCAATGCACGCCTCACAGACTCGAACCCAGCTCAACTCGACCATCGCAGCGCCGCAGACCCGGCAGTCGGATGGCATCAAAGTATTGAGAACGTCGGCTCCCACCCGCCTCATAACCGTGCGGCAACTTCTCAGGAAAGAAAGGCTTCCGGTCCATCGCGGTTGATCAGGAGGCGGTGAACTTCGAAGCACGCGGGTCACGGCGCGCCATCCCGACTCGCCCTTGTACACTCCGGGCGGACCACCATTGCCGAGTTGGACACTCCTCATGCTTGCGCTGAAGACGAACCTCACTCGGGCAAAGCAAGAGGGACACCAGCTCTGCCATTGACCGCAGTATAACCTTGCCCCTGTTGCACTGCAATGAACTCCACCCCGGAGGAACCATCGCAGAATCAGCAGAAAACGTCACCTCGGAGTCAAAACAGGCGCAGCAATCGGAGCACAGGCGTTGAAAACGCCCAGGACCTGCAGCCGAGCGACCGAAGGATCTCCACCGTCATCAAATAGATAGGGGTCTCCACAACGCACGCCACGCAAGCGCAGATAAGGTGGGCGGGAAGGTGGGCAGCAAGGCTGTTTCGCCATCCTTCGGGCCCCAACCTTCTCCTGAATCTTGAAGGGGATTTGTCCCTCTCCCCGGCAATCGGCTCAAATCACGATATTCTAAGGTTTCGACGTGTCTACAACCGCCACATCTACCGTAGCGTCCTCCCAACCGCGATCACGTCCCCGCAGCCACGCCCTGCTGAGTGATTACGTGGTGCTCTTCAAGCCACGCGTCTCGCTCATGGTGATCATCACTGCTGCCGCTGGCTTCTACCTTGGCTCGCTGGCCTCCGGTATCTCACCCTTTCAGTTCGGCCTCCTGAAGGCGCTCTTCGGCATCGCCCTGGTCACCACCGGCTCCAGCGCCCTCAACCAGGCCGTGGAGCGCGGCACAGACCGGCGCATGCCCCGTACAGCCAATCGCCCCATGGCGCAGCACCGCATCGGCCTCGCCCACGGCCTGCTGGTCGGCTTTCTGCTGGTCTGCGGAGGCTCCGTCTACCTCACCCTGGCCACCAACCCGCTCACCGGCCTGCTCACCCTGCTCACCGCTGTCAGCTACATCGCCATTTATACCCCGCTCAAGCGGATCACAACCCTGAACACCTTCATCGGGGCCTTCCCCGGCGCTCTGCCGCCGCTCATCGGCTGGACAGCCGCCCGCGGCATCGTCGAGTGGCCCGCCGCCGCCCTCTTCTCCATCCTCTTCCTGTGGCAGTTTCCTCACTTCATGGCCATCGGATGGCTCTACCGCGCTGACTACGCTCACGGCGGCATCCGCCTGGCCTCCACCCAGACCCCCACCCGTGAGGCTGCCCGCTCCACCGCCCTGCAGGCGCTCTTTTACGCCTTGATCATCATTCCCGCCAGCCTCTGGCCTGCCTGGCTCCGCGTCACCGGCGCCCCCTACGCCGTAGCCGCCGTCATTCTGGACGCCATGTATCTTGCCGCCACCATCCGTTTCATGAAGATCATGAACTGCCCGGACGACCCGGAGAATCGGATCCTCGCCCGCAAACTGCTCCACGTCTCCGTCATCTATTTGCCTCTGCTTCTGCTGGCCATGACCATTGACGCCAGGGGCCGGCTCCTCTTTTGAACTCTCCTTCCCGCCGGGCTCTTCCACTGAGAAAAACACCATGCCAGAACTCACCGTACCGAATCCCGACTACCGCACGCCTCCCTCCATCATCACCGCGATCATCGGCATCAGTGCCCTGGCGTCCCTCTTCCTTGCCTGGCTGGTTTACTATCACGCACCCGTAGACGCCTCTGGAACGCACCTTACCTTTCTTCCCGCACTGGATGCCGTGCTCAACGCGCTCTGCGCCATCTTTCTGATCAACGGCTTCCGCGCCATCCGTAGCCGCCGGATCCAG
>JAJZDM010000203.1 GCA_021806005.1 Acidobacteriota bacterium
CCTGGGCATGCACGCGCAGACAGGAGAAGAATCGGACGCCGACCTGACGCTCCTTGTCCTGCAGCCCGGGATTGTCGTTTACCGGCAGGGCTTCGCCGCGAAGGACCAGCCCGTTGGAACCGGCTACGTCCGTCTCGTGGTTCCCGGGGCGGCCCAGCGAGGCTACCAGGGAGAGAGCCCCACGGTGCGACGTGGCAAGCCGGATCACAATCACCTGATCGGGAGCCGAGGAGAAGACCTCACGGGTGAACTCGATGCCGTTGCGCTGAAAACGGGTGGCAACGATGGCGCGGTCCAGGTCCAGTTCCAGCCGATAGTCGGCGGGCTGGACCGTTGACGGCGGGGCGGTGGAGGGCCGGCCGTTGCTGGCGCCGGACGCAGAGAGATCAAGCGTGAGATCGCCCAGCGTCTGATAGCAGGGCAGGCGGCGCGGGATGGAGAGCATGTCATCCACAGCCATGGTCTCGGCCTCATGCACCTTGCCGGCAAAGAGCAGTTGTCGAATCACCGGAACCGCATCCCCGGCCCGCGGATTATCGCGGTTCCGGTACTCACCGTCCCAGATGGACTCTTCATTCAACTGGATCCGTTCGATCTCCGTATTTCCGAATACCATGGCGCCCAGGCGACCGTTGCCCACCGGCAGAGCATCCTGCCATGTGGCGGCGGGCTGGTTAAAGAACAGGCGCAGGCTCTCCCAGCCCTCTTCAACCGGGGGTCTGGACAAGCGAACCGGCTGCGCAAAGAGCCTGGGCCGCGAAAGCAATGTGCTGCTGAGGGCGGCGTCGCGAAGGAGCCTGCGACGGCTGATGCGACGACTGATTCTGGACATGGGATCTCCTGAGGTTCGCTTCAGCTTGCAGCCGTCTGCGCGCTCCAAAGCAAAGCTGTATGGGGCTGCAGATGAAGGACGCCGGATTCGACAGGCAGGGCTTGCTGCTGCAGAATGACGCCCGACGTCGCGTCCAGCGAAGGACCAGTGAGGGCCATCGTCTCTACAGCTTTCGCCGACTTCAGTGCGCCCGCGAGCTGGATCATCGCCGACGCATTCGTCTTGTTAATCAAGGCCACAAGACACTCTTGAGATGCGGCACCGGGCACGCGCGCTGCATAGGCCGTAACGCCATCGCTGCTGCACTGGAGGGTGCGGTGAAGGATGGTAGCGCCTGCGAAGCGTTGCGCGAACTGCATTCCCAGGTACTCCGGCCGGCGCTGAAAGCCAGCAGATGGGCTGCCGACGATCGGCGAATACCATCCGCTGCCGCCGCCATGCAGATTGACGCCTGCCATCCCCAGTGTGGCAAAGTGCAGCATCATGTCCGCACACCACAGGGCAGATCCAAAGGCATTCGAGACCCCGGCAAGACCACCGTTCCAGCAGGAGTTGACCTCGGAGATGCGGCAGGGAAGGCGGTCAGAGCGCATCGCCTGCTGCAGGACCGAGGCCTTCGCCCAGGGCATCGTGGTAAGTCTCGGATTGGGGCTCAGCAGGTTCTGCATGGTGGCCAACGGATTTCCCGCCGGTCCCATCGCGTAGTAGTGGACGGTGAGCAGCACGATATCCGAGTGCTTCGACGCCATCTCGGCAAAGGCCGTCAGATACGCAAGCTTGTTGGAGATATCCGGACCAGCGAACTTCGCCTGTGGAGCGCGTGCCACAATCGCTGCATGAAACTCCAGCCATTGGCGGATATAGGCATCCGGCCCCCAGCCATGGGGACGAAAGCGGCTGAAGGAGTCCGGCTCGTTGCCGATCTGCAGGGCGAGAAGCCGTGGTCCCAGGATCCGGCAGGCTGCCTCCGCCTCCGCGGCCGCATTCTCCTTTGTTCCCTGGCCAAGATTCAAACCATAGATGCATCTCCATCCGGTCGCATCCAGAAAGGAGCGCAGGTTCCGCAAGGCGAGAGCCGACGTGACGGTGCCCTGCTTGACCGTCTTGCTGGTGTCTGGCCCAAAGACTTCAAAGGGCGGAGGTCCGGAGGGAGCCTGCTCCGAGAAGGTGGTGTACTCGGAGGTGCCTCCTCCCAGGCGCAACACGCCGCATGGGCTCAAGGCCTGGAAGAGAGCGATGAGTTGCTGATTCTGTGCAGAAAAGAACGCGGGATTTGCCAGTTGCGCTGACTCATAGCTGAGGCCGCTGTAGTCTGCCGGAACTGCAGCCAACACCTGCCGCGGGTCGATCTGCAGACTGCCGGTGATGGTCGCTGCGGCCTTATCCGCCTCCGTGGCTGGATGCAGCGCGGCCTCCGCGCTCTGCGCAGAGCCGCGTGAAGCGAACACGCCTGCCGCTGCGGCGGCGGCAAGAGAAAGAAAGTGGCGACGATGGAGGGGTTCCAGGGGACGCAGACCTCAGATCTCCCGGCATCTGAATTCCAGAGAAGATGGAATGTTGCACCGGCCGGCCGGACCGGCCCTGGCGCTCCCGATCACGCTGGTGGAAGCCGGGAAACGGATGGAGGCCGTGGCGCAACAGTCCTTATGCAAAGCTTCACCAGCAGACCATGTCAAGGATTACGAGCAGGGCTCGGGAAGATTTCTAACCGTCTGCAAGGATATGCAAGCACGCAGCTCAGCGTAAGTACCGGCGATGAGTGATCTGCCGCTTTTGCGAGTCTGGCAGTCAGGGCATCGCGCAAGGCTGCGCATCAGAAGCGACCGCTCAGAGGTGCGGGATGGCGGTCGGTTTCCGGATGTGCTGGATGCGACGCTGGGCTTCACCGGCCGGGATGCACCATTCACGCTCGATGAGGACAGCGGAGACGAGTATGAGAATGCGCGTCGAACCTCCGCTCTGGTACGTCGGTTGTGGTCGGGGAAAGATCGGCGGCTGACGATCGCCTGTCCTCAGGGAAGTTTCGATGGTATAACCCCGCAGAGGGCTTACCGGATTATGCTGATCTCGAAGGCCGGTTGCGAGAAGAGATTGGTAGCTTACACAGGGGAGGAGATTCAGATTGTCTGCTGAAAGATTCCGCGGCTGGATGTGGGGGAGTGCAGCGGCTGCGGCTGCGG
>JAJZDM010000082.1 GCA_021806005.1 Acidobacteriota bacterium
CCAGACCCTTCCCCGGCAGAACGCCTCCGCCTTTGGTCAGCCGGCGGAAGACAGGACCGGAGGTGACGCCGGCCGCCCGGGTCCATTCGTCGAGGGCCACCTTGGCCCCATCCGGCAGGGCTACGGTTCGCACCCGGCCGCGCTTGCCGCG
This sequence comes from Acidobacteriota bacterium, assembly GCA_021806005.1. Lineage (GTDB taxonomy): Bacteria > Acidobacteriota > Terriglobia > Terriglobales > Acidobacteriaceae > Granulicella. The sequence goes on from JAJZDM010000082.1 coordinate 152, forward strand.
GATGTCGGCGAGCACCCAGCGGCCCTCGCGCCACTGGATATGGCTCATCTCCAGATGCGCCGCGAACTGGCACAACTGCTCCGCCTGGTGGCAGAAGCGTTGCCGCTCTTCGGCAAAGGAGCCTCCGGACGAATTACTGCACTGCGCGATCAGGCCGAAACGATCGTCGTGGAAGTGCGTGCACTGGCAGAGGCCATTCCCTACGAACTTGATCAGAACGTGGGGCGCGATCTGGAGATGAGCGAGTCCATTCAGAGCGCCATCTCCACTGCTGGCAGCCTGCTGCTGCACACCGCCGCCGCAAGCCAGCACTACGGCGAAGAAGATGCGTCACTGCAGACTGCCGAAGATCTGAAGGCGAAGCTGACCGCGGGCCTGCTAGGGCTCTCGGCGATGCTCGAAGACGGTCTCTCTCAGGACGAAAGCCCCCCTGCCCCGCCGCCGGAGATCCCGGCACCAACGGGCGAACCCGCAATACCGGAGTCATTGCAGGAGGCCGCGCAGGCATATTCAATACTGCACCAGCAATGCATGGCAATCCGCGCCAGTTAAGTTATTGATTGCGCACCCTGTTCAACATGCGGGATGACATGCCGACAGCATTGTTCCTGCAAGTGGAACACAGGACCTCGACATGGATGAGCATTTTCCCTCTTGTCCGGACTCGCTGGCACTCCACTGTCGGGACAGAAAGAAGTCATCGCTGCACATCCCTCCGGATGCCGCGCAACAACAAGACGCTCGAATCGATGCCGTCAATGGTGGGCCCGGAGGGATTTGAACCCCCAACCAAGGGATTATGAGTCCCCTGCTCTAACCGTTGAGCTACAGGCCCTTCCTCACCAAGCTACGCTCCCTGCCAACCGCCCAAGCAGCCTTACGAACTGCCTGGCTGCTCACCGGCACGGGAGCCTGCTGCGTGACGCTTCACCCATTGTATGTTGTACGGCACGCACCACCAAACAGGCGATCTCCCGCTCTCTGCAGCACTATTGTTGCGCGTCTTGCAGCCCACGTTCTTAGTCATCGTCATCGTTGTTCGGATTGTCCGCAGCGTCATACGGCTTGGCCCCCCGCGGATCTGGAGCCACCAGAGCCGGCTGAGTGTACGTCTTGCCATCCACATCCAGGCGCACGCTGTACTCTCCGGGTGAAAGCGCCACCGGGCTTCTGTTCCCTTCTGGTTGCTTCGCGGCTGTCAACTCCACGCCGCTGCACGCATCCTTCGGCTTCGCCTCGGCTGCAGCCTCGCCAAACTCCCCTCGCCTGCGCTGCAGATGCAGCGCGAAACGATGCATACCGGCGGCTGCGGAGGGCGGCGTCGGCGGCTCTCTCCAGATCGCCTGCACATCAATCTTCTCCGTATCCACGGGCTTCACTGGAGTATCGCTGGCGGCGCAAACCCGCACCACCCCTTGGCTATCCACCAACTCCAGGCGCAGCGGCGTGGTAGCGGCGCTCTTCAGCCAGTAGTAGGCCACCACGCCCTGCGGAGGATTCTTCTCCTGCGGCTCTTCCGGTGGCAGCGGCGTTCCATCCTCCGCGCCGGGCACCAGCGAGAGCGTGGTTCCCGGCTGGAAGAGATACACCGGCGATGACGCAATCTCGGCTCCCTTCGCCGCCAACTGCCGCAGCGGCGTCATCTGGTCCAGCACCCAGAACCCGCGGCCATGCGTGGCCACATCCAGATCATCGCCGTGCACCACCAGGTCCCGCACCGAGGTCGCCGGCATATTCAACTGCAGAGGCTGCCACTGGTCGCCATCGTCAAAGGAGACGTACGCCCGCAGCTCCGTGGCCGCATACAGCAGACCCTTCTGCTTGGGATCCTCCTTCACCGAGTTCACAAACGCTCCATCGGGAATCCCGCGCGAGATCTCGGTCCAGCTCTTGCCGCCGTCGTGGGTGCGATAGATATAGGCGTGAAAGTCACCCAGCCGGTGCCGGTCCACAGACGCGTAGGCGGTCTCCTGGTCAAAGTGCCCGGCCTCGATCTGCGAGACCTTGCTCCATGCACTCAGAGCCTTCGGGGTCAGGTTGCTCCAGTTTGCCCCGTCGTCGCTGGTCCTCCAGATCAGTCCATCGTCTGTACCTGCCCACACCATCTTCGCGTTCAGCGGCGAGGGGCTTATCGTATAGACCACGCCAAACCGGTTCGTCATCGGCTCATCGATATCCAGCGCCGTTACCGGGTCCAGCGTGCTGGGCACGCCCGGGTTCACCCGCGAGAGATCCGGGCTGATCTTCATCCAGGTGCGTCCCTCATCGCGGGTGCGGAAGACAAACTGGTTGGAGTAGTACAGCGCGTTGTCTGCAGGAGAGAAGATCTCCGGCAGCGTCCAGGTCTTGCGGTAGGGATCAGACGCATCGGCCTTGGGGATGGAGCCCAGCGGCTGCTGCACGTTCAGCATCTGGTTGCACCGCCCCGCGCCCGCGCCGTACAGCATCACCGGGTTCTTCGGGTCAGGCACCACGGTATCACTCTCGCCGGCCTGGCAGAGCGGCTCCCAGCTACGGTAGTCCAGCACGCCAAATCGCGACCAGGTCTCTACGCCCACCGCTCCGGAGTCCTGCTGCGCTGCATCCAGCCAGTAGGGGAAGCGGTTGTCGGCCGCCACATGGTAAAGCTCCGCAGTTGGCTGGTTGTACCAGGAGCTCCACGTCCGCGCTCCGTCCACGCTCACCACCGTACCCTGATCGCTGGAGAGCACCATGCGGTTGCGGTCACTGGGATTGATCCACAACTGGTGATAATCGTCCCCGCCCGGCGCAGCCTTCACGGGCACAAAGGTCTTACCCGCATCCATCGTGCGGTAGGTGGCCGTGTTGATCACATAGGCCTCATCCGGATTGGTGGGATCCACGCTCACGGCCTCAAAGTACCAGCCGCGTCCCCAGAGCCGCTTCTCCGCATTCACCAGCCGCCAGGTCTTGCCCGCATCGTCGGAAAGGTACACGCCACCGCTCGGCTTCGGCGCATTCGGCCCCTTCGCTACCGTGTGCACCAGGTACGAGGGAGCATGCGAGGCGCCGATGTCGTCCACCACCGCCCACAGCCGGTTGGGGCTGCTGGGAGCAACCGCGATCCCGATCTTGCCCACAAAAGGATCATCCGGGAGCCCACCGTGAAGCTGAGTCCAGTGGTTACCGCCATCGGTCGACTTGTACAATCCGCTGCCCGGCATATAAGAGGGCGCATACACCGCCCAGGGCGGGCGTCGCGTCGCCCATAGCGAGGCGTACAGCACCTGCGGGTTCTTCGGATCCATCGCCAGATCAATTGCGCCCACGCTGTCCGGGCTGCCGGCGTTGTACAGGATCTTCTTCCAGTGTCTTCCGCCATCGGTGGAGCGATAGACCCCGCGCTCCCGGTTGGCGTCATAGACGTGCCCCAGCGCCGCTACATACACCCGGTTGGGATTGGATGGATCCACCACGATCCGTCCAATCTGCTCGCTATCCGTCAGCCCGATGTGCGTCCAGGTCTTGCCTGCGTCCACGGACTTGTACATCCCGTCCCCGTAGGAGTGCTGGTTGCGGATATCCGGTTCGCCGGTTCCCACGTACACCACCTTGGGGTCAGAGGGTGCCACCGCAATGGCCCCAATCGATCCAATCTCAATCCCCTGGTCTGCGATCGGCGTCCAGGTCCGGCCATCGTTCTCCGTCTTCCACACGCCTCCTCCGACGGAGCCCATGTAGAAGGTATCCGGCTCACTCTCCACGCCGGCCACGGCAAACGACCGCCCTCCGCGCATGGGCCCCACATCGCGCCACTGCAGCCCGGAGAGTAGTGAGTCCGGGTACGGCCCCGCCTGGCCAAGGGCCGTCCCGCCTCCCGCCAGGCAGATGGCGCAGATCGCAATGCACGTGCAGGAGAAGACGCTGAGGAAGACACAGAAAGAGCGCAACCGAGTCATGGCAGGACCTCAAGGATTTTAAGGTTCGGAAGAAGCCTCAAGACTGTCAGTATATGTTGGAGTTCTCAACCCGCCGGGGATCTCTGCTGATTCAGACGAATCGGAACCATGGCAACGCCGCGGTTGCCCCCGGCCGTCCTGATTTTCTTCTACACTACGTCCATCGTGGAGATCGCAGCGTGGAGCTTGCAGCGCATGGATCCTCCCACTTCAATTCCACTCCAGGAGCAGTCGTGATCCCCTCCGGCCGTACCTCACTTCTTGCTGTCGTGCTCACACTGTTCAGCGCCGGCCCCATCGCCGCTCAATCCTCTGCAAGCGCCGCTGCTGCGCAGCCTTCCACGCACTCCGCCCTCCCGGCCGACGCGCTCTTCTCTGCCCTGCGCTGGCGGGAGGTCGGTCCCATGCGGGCGGGTCGCACCCGCGCCCTGGCCGGGGTTCCCGGCCAGCCCTACACCTTCTACATCGGAGCTGTCGGCGGCGGCGTCTTCAAGACCACGGATGCCGGTGAGACCTGGCACAGCATCTGGGACGCCGAGCCCACCGGATCCATCGGCGCCATCGCCGTAGCGCCCTCTGACCCCAACATCATCTATGTGGGCAGCGGCGAGAGCCTGGCCCGTCCCGACCTCTCCACCGGCGACGGCGTCTACAAGTCCACCGACGCAGGCAGAACGTGGACCCATCTGGGTCTGCGCGATACTCAGCAGATCGGCCAGGTGGCCGTAGATCCCACCAATTCGAAGATTGTCTACGTGGCCGCCGAGGGCCATCCCTACGCTCCCAACAACCAGCGCGGACTCTACAAATCCACTGACGGCGGCCTCACCTTTCAGCGCATCCTGTACATCAATGACCAGACCGGAGCCTCTGACGTCGCCATCGACCCGCAGCACCCCAACATCGTCTTCGCCGGCATGTGGCAGCGCCAGGAGGGTCCGTGGGAGAACGGCTCCTGGCAGGGCCCCGACGGCGGTCTCTTTCGCTCCACTGACGCTGGAGCCACCTGGAAGAAACTCACCGGCGGCGGCCTTCCCAACGACATCGAGCAGGTGAACCTCACCATCTCTCCCAGCGATCACCGCCGCATCTACGCGGAGCTCGCCTACGGCCGCAAGGTGGGCCTCTACCGCTCCGACGACGGTGGCAGCACCTGGGTGCACGCCCCCATCCACGACACCCGCCCTGAGGAGCGCATCGGCGGCGGCGATCTCCCTGTGCCGCGCGTCGATCCCAAAGATCCGAACACCCTCTACGTGGCCAGCATCGTCACCTGGAAGTCTACCGATGCCGGCCGCACCTGGACCGGCTTCCGCGGCTCGCCAGGCGGTGATGACTACCAGGGCGTCTACATCAATCCCCTCAACCCCGGCATCATCGCCCTCACCAGCGATCAGGGCGCCATCATCACCGTCAACGGCGGCAAGACCTGGAGCCAGTGGTATAACCAGCCCACCGCGCAGATGTACCACGTCACCACCGACAACGCCTTCCCATATCGTGTCTGCGGCGGCCAGCAGGATAGCGGCTCCGCCTGCGTTCTCAGCCGCAGCGACGACGGCCGCATCACCTTTCATGACTGGCATCCGGTCGGCATCGAAGAGTACGGCTACGCCGCACCCGATCCGCTGAACCCGGACCTCGTCTATGGCGGCAAAGTAACCCGTTACGACCGTCGCACCGGTCAGGTCGAAGATGTACAGCCCAGCTTCATCGGTGGCTACCGCGCCCTGCGCACCGAGCCTCTGCAGTTCTCTCCCCTCGACCCGCACAGCCTCTACTTCGCCACCAACCTCCTGTGGCTCACCCGCGACGGCGGCAACACCTGGAAGCAGATCTCACCCGACCTCAGCCGCAAGAGCTTCGCTCTGCCCGCTGTCCTGGATGACTACAAGGACCGTCCCTCGGCAAAGCCCATTCGTCGCGGTGTGATCTACGCCCTCGGCCTCAGCCCTCTGGACGCCCAACGGATATGGGCTGGCACCGACGACGGCCTCATCTGGACCACCGCGGATGGCGGCGCGCACTGGACCAACGTCACCCCTCCCGCGCTCCAGCCCTTCTGGAAGGTCTTCAACATGGACGCCGGGCACTTCAGCAGCCAGACGGCCTACGCCGCCGTCAACACCCTGCGCCTGGATGACATGCGTCCGCACCTCTTCCGCACTCACGATGGCGGCCAGAGCTGGACCGAGATCGACAACGGCATCCCCAACGGGGCCGCCACCAGCGCCATCCGCGAGGATCCCAGGCAGAAGGGGCTGCTCTACGCCGGCAGCGAGACCCAGGTCTACGTCTCCTTTGACGACGGCGACCACTGGCAGAGCCTGCGTCTGAACATGCCGGCCAGCTCTGTCCGCGATCTCACCGTCAAGGGCGATGATCTCATCGCCGGCACGCACGGCCGCGGTTACCTGATCCTGGACGACGTCACCCCGCTGCGCCAGATTGCAGCCAAACTCGCAACCGAAACCGTACCCCAGCCCCAGGCTCAAGCGAACCTGGCCGCTCAGAGCGCCATCCTCTTCGCCCCCCAGACCACCATCCGGGTGCGCAATGACATGAACCCGCCCACTCCCTGGCCACCGGAGATGGCCACCGGAGCCAACCCACCCGACGGAGCCATCCTCGACTACTACCTCGGCCCCGGCATCTCCTCACCCGTAACCCTCCAGATCCTCAACGCCCAGGGTCAACTCGTCGCCCAGTTCAAGAGCACCGATCCGGTTCCTCCGCTGGACCCGCGCTACCCTGATCCCACCCTTTGGGCTCGCCCGCCGCGCGTGCTCTCCGCAGCCGCCGGAGACCATCGCTTCCTCTGGGATATGCGCTACCCCGAGGTTCCCGGCATGTCCACCGGCCCGGACGCGGATGCCGCCGTCCCGCACAACACCCCGGCAGTCCCCTCGGGCCCCTGGGTCATGCCCGGCGTCTACACGGTTCGCCTGCTGGCCGGCGGCCAATCGCAGAGCCAGCCCCTCACCATCGTCATGGACCCACGAGTCAAGACCGCGCAGGCTGACCTGCAACAGCAGTTCAACGTCTCCTACACCCTCTACCAGCAGATGTTGCAGGCTACCACCGCACTCCATCAGATAGCCGTGCTGCGCGAGCAACTGGACGCGCCCGGCTCCCCGGTCTCGCACTCGGCGGCGGAGGCGCTCGAAGCCAGCATGGACAGAATCGCCGGCCCCGGCGGCGACGATGACGATATGCCGCGCCACGCTCCTCCGGGCCCGCCGAACCTCGGCATGCTCCGCACCCAGATGGCGCGGCTGGAGTACTCCATCCAGAGCGCCGACCTGCCGCCTACCGCGGCTCAGGCCGACGCCGCCGCGCAGCTCGCCAAACCCCTTCCCGGCCTCCTCAACGAGTGGAAGCAGGTAAAGGCCACGGAACTGAAAGCCATCAACGACCAACTCCAAAAACAGAACCGGCCGCTGCTCTCCATCGACACCCGCATCATCGACCACAGCGTCGAGGACCAGATCGAGTACGGCGACGACGATTAGGAGCCGGTTGCCGAAAAACCAGCCGAACCAGCGAGCCGTGGTTGCAGCAGCCGCAGAGCTTCGCAAGCCGGCGGCGCCCTCACTTGAGAGGGTGCCGCCATCGGAGTGCGTAGCCCGGCGCGGACGGCTCATCCAGAGCATCTCCGCTTCGGGAGTCTGCACCCTTCCATCCTCGTTTGAAGATCCGTTGATCAAACACCTACCCTACAATGGCAAAGAGCCCTGTGAACGCGTGCTCCGCCGATCTTCATCTCCCTCTGCAAACCGGCCGCCTCCGGCTGAATGGCGGCTTCGCCGTCCCGACGCTTCAACCCTCAAAAACTGGAGTCTCGTGATCTCGCTTCGCCAGGGTCTTACGCTGGGCTGCTCAGCGATTCTCATCTTCCTTCTGGGGGCCGGCGCAACCGCGCAGACCCCGGACACGGCCACGCTCACCGGCGTAGTGCAGGACACCACCCACGCCGCTGTCCCTGGAGCCAGCGTCTCCATCACCAACCAACTCACCGGTCTGCACCGCTTCACCCATGCCTCCGCACAGGGCAGGTTCTCCCTCAGCGGCCTGCCCGTCGCCGGAGAGTACAACCTCGAGGCCAGCCAATCGGGCTTTGCCATCGCCCATCTCCAGAACATCAGCCTGGCGGGCGGCGTCACAGCCAACCTCACCCTCACGCTCAGCGTCTCTCCCGCCAGTACCTCGGTCACCATCAAAGGCGACGCCAACCAGGTTCGCATCGACGAACCCCAACTCGGCGACCGTCTCGACGAATCCGAGATCGACCAGACCCCGTTGCTGAACCGGCGCATCACCTATCTGCCGCTGCTCAACGCCGCCAACCGCCCCGCCATCAACCAGGGCGACCTCTTCATGAATCAGGATCTGTTTACCACCAACGGCGCCGGTCGCCGCCAGACCTGGTTCGACGTCGACGGCGCCAACGCCATCGATAGCTGGGGCCGGCAGACGATCTTCACCAACATCCCCCTGGACGCTGTCGCCGAAATGACCGTCCTCACCAACAGCTTCTCCGCCGAGTACGGCGACGGAGCCGGCAGCGTGGTCAACATCGTCACCCGCTCCGGCGGCGATCATCTCCACGGCAGCGTGCTGGAGCTCTACCGTCCCTCCGCGCCGGAGGCCAAGCTGGCCGGCTTCAACGCCTCCAACGCCACCAGCGGCACGGAGATCACCAACGACACGCTGGACCAGACCGCGGCCTCGCTCTCCGGCCGTCTCCTTCGCCGCACCCCCACCTACTTCTTCCTGGCCGGCGAGTTCAGCCAGCAGAACCGGGCCAGCCCGGTCACCTCGCCGCTGGAGCCCGGCAACTTCGTCGGTCACTACCAGGATCTGCTCGGCTTCCTGCGTCTGGACCGCCAGTTCTCTCCGCGCCACAACGCCTTCTTTCGCTCCAGCGACGACGCCTTTTACGACACCAACCCTGCCGGCACCGTAGGCGGCAACTCGCTGCCCAGCGTGGCGCGCACCTTCCACCGCCGCACTTACACCCAGGAGATCGGCGACACCGCCGTGCTGTCACCCGGCCTTGTCAACAACCTGCGTCTTCAGTTCGAGTTGGGCTCGCCCATCACCCAGTTTGTTCCCGCCATTGACAGCACCCAGTTCGTGGTGCCCATCGCGGGCGAGCAGACCTTCACCTCCGGTACCAGTCAGTCGGCCCTGCTGCTCAACCACCAGTTCGCCTTCAATGACACCGTGGCTGCCGCGCTGGGCAACCAGCAGATCACCTTTGGCTTCAACGTCATCTATGCACGCTCCGGCGGCGACAGCAAAGAGTTCGGCGGTCCCATCTACCTCGGCTCTTTCACCTTCAACACCTGCTCCCTGCCCGGCGCCACACCTGCCCAGACCGAGGCCTACTGTGAAAGCCCGGCCTACCTGGACAACATCGCCAACGTGGCCAGCTACACTCAGAGCTACGGCAACGCCAACTACATCGTCAATGACGTGCAGTACGCGGTCTTCGTCCAGGACGACGACCGCATCTCGCCCCGGCTGGTGCTCAACTACGGCCTGCGCTACTTCGGCCAGACCTTCAGCAACACCCACAACGCCATTGCGCCGCGCGTGGGCTTCGACGCTGACCTCTTCGGCAACGGCCACACCGTCGTGCGAGGCGGCTTCGGCATCTACTACTCCCAGATTGTGGACAACGAAGAGGCCAACTACGCGCTCACCGGCCCCACCGGCGTCTTCAACTACAACGCCGCACCTGGCCAGATCGGCTTCCCCTCCAGCATCTCCGCGGCCCCGCTGCCAACCTTCCCGGCAGGCGCCGTTGCTCCTCTGCGCAGCCTCTACATCCGCCCCGGCGAGAGCGCCTATCTCAACCAGTTCTTTCCCACCTCCACGCTCATCGGCTACCCCAGCGCCCTGCTCAACCCCTACACCGAGCAGTACACGCTGAGCCTCGGCCAGCAACTCAGCGCCAACACCCTGCTCAGCATTGACTACCTGGGCGCTCATACCGTGCATATCTACCGTCCACTGGACGTTGACCCGCCCACCACCTTCCAGCGCACCAACAACGCCCAGATCCGCTCCGCTCAGGCGGCCAACTGCACCCGGCCTTACTGGGTCTGGTGGTATCAGCAGAACGGAACCACCTGTAACCCCAACCAGGTCTCCAGCCCCGAGCCGCCGTACAGTGTCATTCAGAGCGACGTCAACGACGGATTCCTTCATTACGACGCTCTGGACGTGAACCTGCGCCAGAACTTCGGTCAAAAGGGGATGATGCTGGTCAGCTATACCTGGTCTCACACCCTGGACAACGTCGACCCGGACGCCACCATCCAGAATCCCAACAATCCCCTCTTCGTCAATCAGGCCGAGTATGGAAACGCCCTCTACGACCAGCGCAACCGCTTCGTCCTCAGCGGCTACGACACCGCTCCGTTCCAAATTCGCTTTGGCGGCATTCTCACCCTGGCGAGTGGCCTTCCGTACAACCTGGTCACCGGCGTCAACAACAGCGGAGACACCGGCGCCACCACCGATCGCCCCATCATCAACGGCGTCCTGGTGGGCCGCGACACCGGCCGCGGCACGCCGGTCTACTACCTGGACCCCTTTCTGGAACGCGACTTCCGCGTCTTGACCCACCTGGATCTCAGCCTGCGCGCCGAGGCCTTCAACGCCCTCAACCACGCCAACTTCGCCTCCTTCAACGGCACCTACGGCACGGGAGACTCCGCTCCCTCAACGCTCGGTTCCCCCATCTACGGCATCGCCTCGCAGTTCCCGGCGCGCGAGTTTCAGTTCTCCGCAAGGGTCAGCTTCTGACCCTGCACGTAGAACAAGGGCCTTCCGAAACCTGGGTTGGTTCCGAAAGGCCCTTGGCGCATCAAGCCGAAAGGCGGACCCGAGAGGTTGTTGGCCGCTTACATCTGGGCCGCGTCGATGTCGATCTCGATCTTGACCTCATCGCTCAGAACCGCGTCGCCGCTCTTCAGCATTCCGTTGAAATCAAGACCGAAGTCCTTGCGATTGATCTTCGTTGTGGCTGTAAATCCACGGTGCAGGGTCTTGCCGTCCATGCCAATCTCCGGCTTCCCCGGGTCATCCATGTCCAGCACCACCGGCCGGGTAACGCCATGCATCGTCAGGTTGCCCGCAACGTCATAGTGGTCGCCATCCCTGCGCACACTGGTGCTTTTGAAGGTCATGTCCGGAAACTTCTCCACATCGAAGAACCGCGGGCTCTTCAGATCCTTGTCCCGAAACGCTACTCCGGTATCCACCGTATCGATCGGAATCGTCGCCTCGACGCCGGACTTGGCCGGATCCGCCGGATCAAACGTGATCACTCCCGACAATCCATGGAATGACCCATGGACCGTGCTGATGCCCATATGGCGAATCGCAAAGTCCGCCTCCGAGTGCATCGGATCGATCTTCCACTGGGTCGTCTGTGCGCATAGCACCTGCGTGCCCAGAATCAGAACAGCCGCAGCCGCCCATCCTGTCATGTATCTTTTCTTCATTTCCTGCTCTCCAAGGTTTGATTTTGTGATTCGGGCACAGCCTTCACCCTTCAGCCTGCCAGCCAGACCGTCTGCGGGTGAGTTGAAAGACCGGGCGAACCAAGGCACCACGAACAGAAGCCTACACGACGGCCCCGCCGCGCGTCGAAGTTCTCCGCCTTCAATCCTTCCCAGCCACTGACAGAAGCAGCAGAAGAAAGATGGGTTCAAGGGCATGCACCCTCCTGCATGGCGGCAGCCTCCCGTTGCTCTCCTGCGCAGCGCCGGCCTTCTCAGGCTCCACGCCCAGCCTGTCTCCCAGGAAGTTCCGCGGCGGCACGCCTCTACCGAATATCCGGCAACAGGAAAGATGCACTAATATCTCCCCTATGCGTCCTTCTGTGTCTGGCGTTTGGGCTGTAACCTGTTGAGAGCCCGGGGACGTCTTTTGTACATAGAGACGCCTTGAACCAAAGGAACAGACTGGCTTTTGATCCTCGAACAACGATGTCGATCCCATACTCCGAGACCAGCCGCGCTCTCTCCTCTGCTCCCAGCCGACGGTCTCCATCGTCTGGGTACTTTATCCCCCGGTTGGCGGGATCATGCTGGCCGTCTCTCCGGATACCCGATGCTGCGCGATTTGATGTAGTCCTGGGTCGTTTTTACAGCGTCGCTCTCATCAAGCGTTCTTTTTTAAAGGCAGAGCCATAGTGAAACGTCTTCCCATCGATCTCCCCGTCCGACATCTTCTGCGCCTGGCGGCCTCCATCTGCCTGCTCGCCGCTGCTTCAGCCGGCTTCACCCTGCCCGCCTTCGCCCAGACGGCGCTCCCATCCGCAGGCCAGGCCGTAACGGCGCAACCCCAGGCTCGCATTACAGGACCCATCGATGAGTCAGTTCGCGTCCCCATCGCCCACTCCCATCCTCCGCTGGCCCAGGCTGCGGACGACATCGGCCCCGTCTCCGGCAACCTGCCTCTGCAGGGCATGGCTCTGGTCTTCAGCCGCACCCCCGCCCAGCAGGCCGCGCTGGACGCCCTGGTTGCCGGCCAGCAGAACCCCGCCTCCCCGCTCTACCACCGCTGGATCACCCCTGACCAGTATGCCGCCCAGTTCGGCGCGGCCCAGGCGGACATCAACGCCGCCGAGAGCTGGCTGCAGCAACAGGGCTTCAGCATCGATGGGGTCTCGCGGAATCATGTCCGCATTCTCTTCTCTGGAACTGCCGCCCAGGTCGCCTCCGCCTTTGGCGTGTCTCTGCACAACTACCGCTTCACTCCCGCCGGCGCGCAGACCGCCGTCACCCACTTCGCCCCCTCCGCGGACATCACCCTTCCCGCCGCCCTCAGCGCGGCGGTGATGGCCGTGGAAAACCTCAACGACTTCCGTCCCCACTCCCACCTCCGGATGCGCCCTCCCCAGGCCCTCGCCCAGGATGCCACACAGGCTCACTTCACCTCATCCCAGAGCGGCAGCAACTACCTCACGCCGGACGATGTCGACACCATCTACGACATCACCCCGGTCACCAGCTCCGGCTACAACGGCTCCGGAGAGACCATCTCGATCGTCGGCCAGTCCGCCTTCGTGAACTCTGACCTGGAAAACTTCCAGAACGCCCTGGGCATCCCCAACAAGCTGCCTACGGTGATCCTGGTTCCCAACACCGGAAGCTCCACCATCGGAGACACCAGCTCAGACAGTGACGAGGTCGAGTCAGATATCGATCTTGAATACTCTGAGGCTATCGCGCAGGGCGCCGACATCAACTTCATCTACACCGGCAACTCCGCAAACTCCGGGGGCGCCCTTGAGGCGATCCAGTACGCCGTCGACAACGACCTCGGCAACATCATCAGCTCCAGCTATGGAAGCTGCGAACCTGGCCTCGGAAACCCCAACTACACCACTTACAACTCCTACCTGCAGGAAGCCGCCAGCCAGGGCCAGACCGTCATCGCCGCCGCCGGTGACGAAGGCTCTACTGACTGTTACGGCCAATACGCCTCTTCGGACACCAGCCAGAACGAGCAACTGGCCGTCGACTTCCCCGGCTCCAGCCAGTACGTCACCAGTGTGGGCGGCACCGAGTTCCCCATTGCTGACATCGCCCCCGGCAGCTCCTACTTTGATACCAAGAGCTCCTCGGATATCATCAGCTCCGCCAAATCCTACATCCCGGAGGAGCCCTGGAACGACGACGCCGGCGATCTCACCCTGGGTGCGACCAATCCCAATCCCATCTCCGCCGGGGGCGGCGGAGCCAGTATCTATACCCCCATCCAGACCTGGCAGAGCCAGAGCGGCGTCCCCGGCATCCCCAGCAACAGCAGCTTCCGGATGGTACCTGATCTCTCCTTCTACGCTTCACCCTCCGAGCCCGACGTGGCTGCCAACAACTTCTATGGCGGCTACCTGTTCTGCTCCAGCGACACGAACTTCACCAACATCACCGGAAGCTGCACCCACGGCTTCCGAGATCAGAACGACGAGTACCTCACCGTCGCCGGTGGCACCAGCTTCGCTGCGCCGATCTTCGCCGGCCTCGTCGCCATCCTGGACCAGGCAAAGGGCTACAGCGTGACCGGCGGAAGCCCAACAGGCGGGCAGGGCGTCATCAACAACGAGCTGTACAGTCTGGCCGCCAGCTCCACCGTCTACAACTCTGCCTTCCATGACATCACCCAGGTCGGCTCCGACCTCGGCAACAACTGCGCCGCCGGAACAACCTGGTGCGGCACCGGCAGTGACACCACGGAGTACTACGCCGGAACCGGCTACGATGAAGCCACCGGCCTCGGCTCCATCGACTTCGCCAACCTCGTGAGCGCCTGGCCGCGAAACACCGCCAGCAACCAGCTCGCGGATACCACCACCACCCTGGGCGCCGCTTCCTCTAACCCCGCCATCGGCGCCAGTGACACCGTCACCATCACCGTCGCACCCGGCGTCGGAACCTCCTCCTCCGCCACATCGCCCTCCGGCACGGTCTCAGTCAGCGTCAACGGCGGCACGCCCACATCGGTCACCCTTACCAACGGCGTCGCCACCTATACCTTCAGCGGCTCCGCCGCCGGAACCTACCTCATCCAGGCAACCTACTCCGGCAGCAGTACCTACGCCACCTCCAACGGGTCCCTCTCACTCACCGTCGGCTCCTCGACCACATCCAGCGGCTCCTTCAACCTCGCCGGCAGCAACGTCAGCCTGGCTCCCGGAGCCTCCGCAGGTGGCTCGATCACCGTCACCCCGTCCAACGGATTCACCGGCTCTGTCACGCTCTCGGTAAACGATGGGTCGTTCACGAATGGCTGCGTCGTCATCAACCCGACCGCTGTCTCCCTCACCAGCACCTCGACGGTCAACTCCAGCTATACCGTCTATACCAGCACCTCGGCCTGCACCAGCGCCGGGGCGGTGAGGCGCGGATCGCTGACCGCTGCCAACAGACCAGCCGCAGCCCCGCATCCACCTGCCTCTCCCAACAGACGAATCCCCCTCCCCGCTACCCTCGCGGGCATCCTGCTCCTCGCCGGCCTCGGCCGCCGCTCCCGCTGGCTGCGCTCTCGGCTGCTTAGCGGTGGCCTCGCTCTCGGCCTTCTTCTGGCGCTCTCCTTCAGCGGCCTGGGACTCACCGGCTGCGGCGGAAGCAGCTCCAATACATCCACCACCTCCGGCAACACCCCTGCAGGCACCTACTCTCTCACCATCACCGGCGCCTCCGGTTCCATCACCAGCTCCACCACCATTACCGTAACGGTCACCTAGCAGCACCTCTCGGCTCGCTGCCATCTCCTGCGGAGTCCTGCCCAGCCATCTCCTCCCCCGCCCTGGTCAGGACTCCCGGCTTTCCAGCGGGGCAATCCCGTGGAAATCTTGAGTCCTGACCGGCAACGGTACAGCTCACGCTCCGCACTCGCTGCTCCACCCTTTTCCATGGCCCCGGGTTTGCGTCGGACCCGCTCCCACGGCATCCTCAATCCGCAGCGCGCAGCCTGGCCACTCCCCGCAATTCACGCCCTGTTCATCAACTTTCCACAGCAAAACCCCGGAAAATCCAGAGCCGGCTCCCCTCTTCCCCGCGTCTGGGGAGTATCTACTTCTGCACCACAAGATGTAGGTGTTTTATACTTGACTCGTACCAGATGCGGCGTTACTTTCAACCTCACCGCCCCCTGGTGCAGCGCCTGCTCCCTGGGCCACACCACCGTAAAGACCTGTGAAGCCCCTCCCGCCGCTGTGCAACAGGCAGGAGCCGCTTCCTTCACCCGAACGACATCGTTCCGAGTCTCAACCGTTCGACCCTCCGGATCCTGATCCGTCCCAACTCCCATTTCCAACCGAGAGGTACCCTCATCATGGCCGACGTCATTCACAGCGCATCCGAGCAGACCGCCCCCTCTACCGCCGCTGTCTCCCCATCCTCCCGCACCGCCCCCGGCCTGCACTTCTCGCGTTATTTCACCAAGCCCGGCGTCCATCCCTTTGACGAGATCTCCTGGGAGCTGCGCGACGCCGTCATTCAAGACTTCAAAGGGCGGCTGGTCTTCGAGCAGAAGGACGTCGAGGTTCCCTCGGACTGGTCCGTCACGGCTACCAACATCGTCGCCTCCAAGTATCTGCACGGCCGGGTGGGAACCCCGGAGCGGGAGAAGGGCGTCCGCGATCTGATCTCCCGCGTCGCTGAGTCCATCCGCGACTGGGGCAAGCGCGACGGCTACTTCGCCTCCGAGGAAGATGCGGAGATCTTCTTCGCCGAACTCACCCACCTGCTGGTCAATCAGAAGGCCGCCTTCAACTCCCCGGTCTGGTTCAACGTGGGCTGCGACCGCCTGGAGCCGAACTCCGACGCGCAGAACTGGCACTGGGACGCGGAGTTGGGCCGGGTCGCCTTCTCGGTCACCGGCTACTCTCGCCCGCAGTGCTCGGCCTGCTTCATCAACTCCGTGCAGGACTCCCTGGACAGCATCCTCACCCTGGCCAAGACCGAAGGCATGCTCTTCAAGTGGGGCTCCGGCGCAGGCTCCAACCTCTCCGCCATTCGCGGCTCCATGGAGACCCTATCCGGGGGCGGCACGGCCAGCGGCCCGCTCAGCTTCATGCGCGGCTTTGACGCCTTCGCCGGCGTCATCAAGAGCGGCGGCAAGACCCGCCGCGCCGCCAAGATGGTCATCCTCAACGTCGATCATCCGGACATTGAAGAGTTCATCCAGTGCAAGGTCAAGGAAGAGAAGAAGGCCTGGCACCTGATCTCCGCAGGCTATGACGGCTCCGGCCCTGACTCCGAGGCCTTTACCAGCATCTTCTTCCAGAACGCCAACAACAGCGTGCGTGTCACCGATGAGTTCATGCACGCCGTCCAGACCGATGGAGTCTTCACCACCCGCACCGTCAAGGGCCGGGAGCCGGTCAAGGAGCACCGCGCCCGCGATCTCATGCACCAGATTGCCGAAGCTACCTGGCAGTGTGGCGACCCGGGCATGCAGTATGACAGCACCATCAACCGCTGGCACACCAGCAAGAACACAGCCCGCATCAACGCCTCCAACCCCTGCTCGGAGTACATGTTTCTGGACGACTCGGCCTGCAACCTGGCCAGCTTCAACCTCATGAAGTTCCTCACCCCGGGCGGGCAGTTTGACATCCCCGCCTACCGTCACGCCATCTCCATCGTCACCACCGCTATGGAGATCATCGTGGACGCGGCCGGCTACCCCACCGAGCAGATCGCCAGAAACTCCCACGACTACCGGCCCCTCGGCCTGGGCTACGCCAACCTCGGCGCTCTGCTGATGGACCGCGGCCTGCCCTACGACTCGGACGCTGGCCGGGCCTACTCCGCAACCCTCACCGCCATACTCTGCGGTGACGCCTATGCTCAATCGGCGCGCATCGCCGCTGGAGCTCCTGCTCTGGGCGCAGCTACACCGCTCACCCAGACCGTCGCCATCGAAGGCGGCGCCTGTCCCGGTTTCTACGTCAACCGCGAACCCTTCCTGGACGTCATCCGCATGCATCGCGCCGAGGTCAACAATATCGACCGCGCGCTCAAACCCACCGAAACATCCGCCTTCACCGACACCGCCGGCTTCACCGCGCCTCAACTCGCCGAGCTCAAAGCCGCCTCCCAGGACGCATGGGACAAGGCGCTGGCTCTCGGGGAGCAGTTCGGCTATCGCAACTCCCAGGTGACCGTTCTGGCCCCCACCGGCACCATCGGCTTCATGATGGACTGCGACACCACCGGCATCGAACCGGACCTCGCGCTGGTCAAGTACAAGAAGTTGGTCGGCGGCGGCATGATCAAGATCGTCAACAACACCGTCCCCGGAGCCCTCTTCAAGCTGGGCTACAAGGACGCCGAGGTTGAAGCTATCGTCAGCTACATCGACGCCACCGGGACCATCGAAGGTGCTCCCGGCATCAAGCCCGAGCACCTGTCCGTCTTCGACTGCTCCTTCAAGCCGGCCAAGGGAACCCGCAGCATCTCCTGGATGGGCCACGTCAAGATGATGGCCGCTACCCAGCCCTTCCTCTCCGGAGC
>JAJZDM010000083.1 GCA_021806005.1 Acidobacteriota bacterium
AAACTGCTGGGTGAAGCGGGTCAGATCGTCCGGGCTGGCGATCTCGAACTGCGAGGCGAAGACCTCCCGGCGATACTCCGTCGCCAGATCCGGCGAAGCATTATCCTGCAGATAGCGCGCATAGATTGACGCCTGATGACTCCACACGTGGCCCGGGATGTGAAAGTCATAGCGTACATAGGGGATCTTGTAGTGGGCCACGGCCATATGTACAAACGGAAACGCATGCGCGCAGGCCGGGCACTCCATATCTTCCCACTCGATCAGCGCGATCTTGTCTCCGGGGGGTGGCACCAGCATCGATGTGTTCTTGAAGTGGTCCACTTCATTGGCGGGCAACGAAGTCTGTGCGCGCGTCAACACGGCTGCGAACGAAAACACGAGAGCGGCGGAAAGAAAGATTCTTGACAAGAAGGATGAACGCAAGCGCTGTACCTTTGCGAGCAAGTGTGCTCAAGTCCTTATTGAATCACCAAGCCGTCAAATCGCCAAACGATATGGCTATATGGGCGTACGCCCTCCGCTAGGAGCAGGTGCCGGAAGAGATGTTCTCCTGCAGGGTGCCGGGGCCAGGCGAGTCGTAGCGCCTTCCCTCTACCCTCCCTCCGAAACATCCTGCGCCTGAATCGCAGAGGGCAGGGCCGCCTGACCTTGAACCCAGTCGCTGGCCGTCAGATCCCGGGGCGTGACCTCCACCGGCTCCAGCTCTGCAAGCTCTTTCTCGACGCCGCTGATCCTCTGCAGCTTGCGGGCCTGCGGAAAGACGCGGGCCTCAACCGACCCGACAAAACGGTTGTACTCCCGGATCGAAGCCTTCAATCCATCCCCAACCCCTTCCACAAACTCTGTCGACTTTCGGAAGCGCTCATACAGTTCCGTCGCCAGTTGGAAGATCTGCTTTGCCTCCTGGGCGACTTTGGCCTCTCGCCAGCCCAGGGCGACGGCGCGCAGGATGGTGAGCAGGGTGGTGGGTGATGCCAGGATCACCGACTTGCGCGCGGCATACTCCAGCAGATCTGCATCGGCTGCTACGGCGGCGCTGAAGTACGCCTCCAACGGCAGAAAACAGACCACGAAGTCCGCTGCACCGTCCAGATGGCTCTGATACTCCTTGCCGGCCAGTTCATCCACCCGCTGCCGCACCGCCTTGGCGTGCTCCACCAGCTTCTGCTGCTGGACGGCTGGGTCGCTGGAGCTCGCGCCCTCCGCGTACGCCACCATCGACACCTTCGAATCCACCACGATCACCCGATGATTGGGAAGATTGACCGTCATATCCGGATAGAGCCGCCGCTTCTCTTCGGTGATGGCATCCTCCCTGGTCACGTAGGTCTGCAGGGTGAAGTCACATCGCTCCTCCATTCCAGAGAGCTCGGCGATCCGCTTGAGCTGCAACTCCCCCCAGTTACCCCGCTTTTTGGTCTCCTTCAGGGCCGACGCCAACTGACGCGTCTCGGCCAGCAGCCCTGCCTCGGACTGGCGCAGGCTCCTGACGCTCTCATCCAGCGTCTTCAGCGTCTCCGCCATGGGCTGAATCAGACCATCAATCTCCGCTTTCCGGGTCTTCAACTCACCGGATGACTCCTTCTGCAACTCCTTGAGCTTGCCCTCCGCAAGATCCAGAAATGTCTTCCCGTTGGCCTGCAGGGCGTCCACCGCGGCCTCCGCAAACTGTGCCTTCAACAGGCTTCTGGCCTCTTCCTCAGCCTCCGCCTTGCCGTGGAGCGCCGCACTCTCCTTTTGCAGCCGGCTCAACTCCTGGCCAAGGCTGGTTCGCTCCTCCTGCAGCTCCCGAAGCCGCAGGTTGAGCTTCTCTGTCTCGTCGTTCCGGTTCGCCAGCCGCTCATGGAGCACGGCGATCTCCAGGTCTTTTTCATTCACCCGTTCCCGGAGCGCTGCCGCTTCGGTGTGTGTCCGCTGCCCGTTGCGGGCAAGATGAAACAGAAGCGCCGCCAGAACCACAACCACAGCGGCTAACGCCAAAAAGATGATGGATTGCATAGAACCTCAGGGAGATTCTATGCCGGTCGTCCCAGTTATTTACTCCGGTGCATTAATGTCTTGCGGCGACAGATCACGCACTCCCAGGGATACCATCCCAGCGCAGCCAGCATGTAGCGTTGCAGGACCCCACGCCGATTGATCCGGCGAAATTTCGTCGATCCGCACCAGAAACACACCTTGACAGCCATGAAACACCCTTAGCGCTATGGTCGGCTCCCGGTTTGCGGCCGTACCTGCAAGCCGCACCGTCCGGACCCGATCGGGGGCGACCTTCCCCTGTTCTTTCCCCTGTCGGCCCGTGCTCTGCCGGGAAAGTTTCAGGCTAAAATATACCTTAGTTTTCATCGCCGGGAGTGTTTCCGGGTTGGCCGTCAAGGGATTTCACGGTTCTGACCCGCCCGGCTTCTTTACACCGTCCAAGCGCGTCGGTATGCTTTCACACTGGGGCAGTCAGTTGGGCGCCTCACAGAGAGAGGCCCTTGTCCGCGCCCCAACCCAGGACTTCATAGGAGATCGCACGATGGCAGCAGTTGATGAGAAGGTGAAACAGATTATTGTCGAACAGCTTCAGGTGGATGAAGCAGAAGTTACTCCCGGAGCCAGCTTTCAGGAGGATCTCGGAGCCGACTCGCTCGACGTCGTCGAACTGGTGATGCAGTTCGAAGAGGCCTTCGACATCCAGATCCCCGATGAGGATGCCGAGAAGATCAAGACCGTCAAGGACGCGATCGAGTACATCGAAAAGCACCAGAAGGCGAAGTAATCGGCCGGAATCGGTTGCAGAGCGGCTGCGGATCGAAGGTCAAGCCTGGCGGCCGGCAACATACGGCCTCGCTGCGATCTTCCGGTTCGTCTGGCGTCTATCCGGGGACAGATCCCGAGATTGATTCGGTAGTCGATTCAGCCGCAGCCATCGCTGGCGGAGAACAAGAGGATTGAGAGAAAGATGTCGCAACGTCGTGTCGTTGTAACGGGTATGGGCCTCATCTGCGGAGTGGGAAACACAGCTCCGCAGGTATGGGAGGGCCTGCTGGCAGGAAAGAGTGGCATGGCTGAGATCACGGCATTCGATCTCACCGGTCACTCCGTGCGTATCGCCGCCGAGGTAAAGAACTTCGACGTGCACCAGTTTGTGGAGAAGAAGGAGGCCCGCAAGATGGGCCGCTTCATCCACTTTGCGATGGCAGCCGCGCACGAGGCCATGCAACACTCCGGCCTCCAGATCACGCCCGAGATCTCTGACCGGGTCGGTGTCCACATCGGCTCCGGCATCGGCGGATTCGACATCATCGAACGGGAACACACGGCGCTGATGAATGGCGGCCCGCGCAAGATCTCTCCGTTCTTCATCCCCGCCACCATCATCAACCTGGCCGCTGGCCACGTCTCCATCAAGTTCGGCGCCAAGGGGCCCAATGAGGCTACCGCTACGGCCTGCACCAGCTCAGCCCACTCGATCGGTGACGCCTTCCGTATCATCCAGCGTGGAGACGCTGACGCCATGATCGCTGGCGGGGCGGAGGCGGCCATCACGCCCCTTTCCGTGGGCGGCTTCGCCTCCATGAAGGCTCTCTCCACTCGCAATGATGACCCCACCCACGCCTGCCGCCCCTTTGACAAGGATCGTGACGGCTTCGTCTGCGGTGAAGGCGCCGGCATTCTCATCCTTGAAGAACTCGGCATGGCCAAGGCCCGCGGCGCCAACATCCTCGCCGAGGTCGTCGGCTATGGCATGAGCGGAGACGCTTACCACATCACGGGCATGGCCCCGGAGGGCGACGGCTGCCGCCGCGCCATGCAGGCTGCGCTGCGCGTCGCCGGCATCACGCCGGACCAGATCGATTACGTCAACGCCCACGCTACCTCCACCCCGGTCGGCGACTCCCTGGAATCCCAGGCCATCGAGAACGTCTTTGGCGAAAAGGCAAAGAGCCATCAGCTTCTGGTCAGCTCCACCAAGTCCATGACCGGCCACCTGCTGGGCGGCGCCGGAGGTCTGGAAGCGGGCATTACCATCATGGCGCTGCGGCATCAGATCGCCCCGCCCACCATGAACCTGGACAACGTGGACCCAAACTGTCACTTGAACTATGTTCCCAACAAACCTCAGCCGGCAAGAATCGACTACGCCATCTCCAACAGCTTCGGATTCGGCGGCACCAACGGCTCGCTGGTCTTCAAACGCTGGGCAGAGGAGTAGGCACCAAAACTGCACCGTCCGTTATTCGGAAGGGCCCGGCGGCGCGCCGGGCCCTTTTTCTTTCTGACCGCATCCAACCACCCGAATCAGCTTATCTTCTCGCCGAAGCCAGACACCCCAGCAGGAGAACTAGACGATGGCATACCTGAATGTTGGCAAAGAAAACAGCGCAGACATCGACATCTACTACGAAGATCGAGGCACCGGCAAGCCCGTGCTCCTCATCCATTGCTGGCCGCTCAACAGCTCCTCGTGGGAGCGCCAGACCTCAGCCCTGCTCGCCTCCGGGCACCGCGTGATCACCTATGATCGACGCGGATTTGGACGCTCCTCCCATCCCGCAATCGGCTATGACTACAACACCCTCGCCACAGATACCTACAAGTTGATCCAGGCTCTCAACCTGCATGGGGTCACATTGGTAGGCAACAGCATGGGGGGTGGCGAGGTCGCCCGCTATCTGGGCAGGTACGCCGAACCGGGACGCGTCACCAGCGCCGTCTTCATGGCCTCCATCACCCCTGCGCTTAGGCACTCCGCTGACAACCCCGAAGGTGTCGATCCATCCGTCTTTGAGAGCATCAAGCAGTCCATCGAGGCGGACCGCTTCGCCTTCCTGGATGAGATGTTCAAGAGCTTCTACAACCAGAAGCTGCTCTTTGGCACCCACATCTCCGAGGCCGCTGTCCATGCCAGCTTCACCGCCGCCTGCTCCTCCAGTTACCTGGCGGTCCTCAACTGCGTGGATGCGTGGCTGGAGGACTTCCGTGAGGACATCGCCCGCATCAAGGTACCCACCCTGGTGATCCACGGCGACAGTGACCAGATGGTTCCCTTCGAGGTCAGCGGCAAGCGTACCGCCGAGATGATTCCCACCTCCCAGCTTCACATCATCAAGGGTGGCCCTCACGGCATCTTCTGGACCCACGCCACTGAAGTCAACCAGGCGCTGCTCCGATTCATCGCCCAGTAGCTCTCCCGGCTTCTTTGCTCTCCCGCTGCTGAAACGTCCCGATCCGCAACTCCCTGCGCTGGGGCATCAAGCCCTGCGCATCAGTTCCCGGCGCACCAGGCTTCCCTTGCATCAGAAAGCCGGTAACGGCCTCTCTTGCGAGCAGGCCAACCCGCCGCCGAAACTGCGCAGCCCTGCAGCAGGACTCCGCTCCTCGCCGCGATGCTGGAATCTCTCAGCCCCTCACCGCCGTCAGACCGGCCGTAACCAGCACAGCCATCAACCACCACCCCACCACAACCACTGCGGCCTGCGCCTTGCTCTTACGCGAGATAATCGCCATCCCCAGGACCATCAGCGCCAGAGACCACAACCCAAAGAGATCAAGAAATCCCAACCCCGTCCGTATCCAGTGCGGTGCATCGGAGAGGTAGTAGCCCGGGTTCGTCCCCACGGGGAAGTTGATATCGAAGTTCTCCGTGTTTACCCCCAGCCACAGTAACACGATCTCGATCACCACCAGAAACAGGTGTGGCAGATAGGCATAAAGGAACACGGCAAGATTCTGTCCGAAGGTGGTCTGCGCGCCCAGTCCAAAGTTGAAACTCACCCACATCAGCAACGCCGTCACGGCGGCCATCACCAGCAGCAGCACACCCGAGGCATAGACAGAATCCCTGGTGATCACTGTCGCTACGCTCATCCGTACCGCTCTCTGCTGGGGCGTCAACTGGGCCAGTTGGTCGGCCGCCTGGGGGTTCTGCATCACGGCCTGCTCGGTGACGCGATCGAAACCAACCTTCCTGTCGATGCTGAACGCCATAGCAGCCGAAGCCACCACCATCAGCAGAAACGGCAGCCACCAACTGGTGCTGCGCAGAATATCAGTGAAGGTCTTGCTTGGCGCCACAAAGATATCCACTACGCGCTCTGTCTGCGATAGGCTCTTCACCGCAGGAACAGACTCTCCCGCAACCGTAACCTCTTCCATGTGCAAGCTCCTAAAGGGGGATCCAGGATTCGCTGCATCAGATCCGGTGCTGTGTCAGATCACCGAAAGTGTACCCCGCGGGGCAGGCCGCCCAAAGAGATTTCTTCATCGCAGAGTTCATCTCGGTTGAAACCCGACGGATCACCAACGTTAGCCATCGGCC
The DNA here is from genome assembly GCA_021806005.1 of Acidobacteriota bacterium. Classification (GTDB taxonomy): domain Bacteria; phylum Acidobacteriota; class Terriglobia; order Terriglobales; family Acidobacteriaceae; genus Granulicella. The sequence continues at coordinate 6,311 of JAJZDM010000083.1, forward strand.
CCGCGCCATACCCGGCGCCCCATGCCTACTCAAGGAAACATCCCCCGAACCAGGCGGAGCGCCTCCTCTCTGGTCTTCACCCTTCCTTCCAACTGCGCGTCTTCCGCCGCCTCCAGCATCACTCGGAACCTGGGCCCGGGCTGGTACCCTTCGGCGATCAGATCCTCGCCGGTCAACAGCAGCGACGGGCGAATCTCCTCCTCATCCATCTCCTCCAGGTGTTGGCGGACAAACTCATAGGACTCCAGATTTCCGTGCGAGCTCAAACAATCGGCCTTATGCAGTGCCAGGTGTTCTTCAAACCTCGGCAGGCGCAAAAACCGCTTCAGCGTCGACTGCTTCATGTGCATCACGTCACCAAACTGCATATGGTGCTTGATCAGGGAGAGAATCTGTTCCGTATCCTCGCCGCTGAATCGCAGCCGCACCAGGATCTTCCGCGCCACGGCCACACCCACCTCCACATGTCCGTTGAAACGTATCCGGTCACCCGGACGGCGCGGATTCGGAGGCGTAAACGTAGCCGGCTTGCCTACATCATGCAGCAGCATTCCCCAGGCCAGGGTGGGGCTTGCGCCCGCGGGCAAGTGCTCCAGCAACATCAGCGTATGCACCCATACGTCACCCTCGGGATGGAACTCCGGGGGCTGCTCCACGCCCTGCATGCGCTTCACCTCGGGCAGCACTTCGATCAACAGCCGGGTCTCATCCAGCAGTTCAAAGCCGCGCCGAGCCCCGCCCTCGGTCAGAACTCTGGTCAGCTCATCGCGCATCCGTTCCGCAGAGACCACATCGATCGATGCGGCCTGTTCCCAGATCGCGTCCAGGGTCCGCCGCTCCAGCGCAAACTTCAGCCGGGCGGCAAAACGGATGCCCCGCAACATGCGCAGCTTGTCCTCCATCAGCCGCAGGCGGGGCTCGCCAATGGCGCGTATCAGGCGCGCCTGCAGGTCCCCGCGGCCGCCAACGTAGTCCAGCACGCAGCTCTCCAGCCGGTCCCCGGCTTCATAGGCCACCGCATCCAGCAGCAACCCGTTGATGGTAAAGTCACGCCGCAGTGCATCCTCGCGGGGGTCGAGCGAGAACTGCACCGTGTCCGGCCGGCGGCCATCGCTGTAGGCGCCATCATGGCGAAACGTGGCTACCTCAGTGGCCACGCGCTCCTCACCCATCACGTCGATTACCAGCACCACCCCAAAGTGCGCTCCTACGGCCTCTGTTCGGGGGAAGGCCCGCAGCACCAGTTCCGGGACCGCGGAGGTTGCCACATCAAAGTCTCTGGGAACAACATCCAGGAGGAGGTCCCGCACGCACCCGCCGGCAAAGTATGCCGCATGCCCCAGGGCGCGCAACCGCCGCACAATCCGCAGCGCCGCCTCATACTTCGCGCTCTTCACCACCGTGCATCTCCCTCGGCGTCCAAAGCTGCAACCTCAATCCGCCGCCATCCCAGCCCGGCTCCTCCCGGACCCCTCCGGCTCTTCGCCGAGTCACTCACTTTCACCCTCATGGCAATCTGTCATACCCTTCCCTGTCCAGGCACGGTCCTGCTTCCATCGGCTCCACCGCAGGCCCGGACGGGTTCACCCTACTAGTACGATAGACCTCGTGCCTGATTCCCTCATCCTCGCTATCGAGAGCTCCTGTGACGAGACCTCGGCCGCCGTCCTGCGCAACGGCAGTGAGGTTCTCTCCAATGTGGTCGCTTCCCAGCTCATTCACAGCAGCTACGGCGGCGTCGTCCCGGAGCTGGCCGCACGGGAGCACCTGCGCGCCATCGTGCCTGTCGTGCGTCAGGCCATGCAGCGCGCCGGCGTTACGTACAACGATCTGGCCGCCATCGCCGTCACCGAGGGCCCGGGCCTGGCCGGGGCCCTGTTGGTGGGAATCAGCTTCGCCAAGAGCCTCGCCTTCGGAGCCGCACTGCCGCTAATCGCCGTCAACCACCTGGAGGGCCACATCCATGCCGTCCTGATGCAGAACACCTTCCCGCAGGAGTCCTCCCCCCTGTTGGCCCTGGTCGTCAGCGGTGGCCACACCCACCTCTATCTGGCCACCCGCACGCCCCGGCAGAAGGGGTTCACCTGGAGCTACCGCAACGTGGGAAAGACGCTGGACGACGCCGCGGGCGAGGCCTACGACAAGGTAGCCAAGCTGCTCGGCCTTCCCTACCCCGGTGGTCCCTGGATGGATGCTCTGGCCACCCATGGCAGAGCCGATCCCAGGCTCTTTCCGCTGGCCAGAATCAAGGCCAAGGTCACCGGCAGAACCGCCCCCAAACTCGCGCGCGAGTCCGCCGCCGCGCTCGATCAGGCGCGCTTCGATATGTCCTTCTCCGGCCTCAAGACCGCCGTCCGCCGCCACACCGAGCTCTTCCAGATGCAGTCCGCCATTCAGCAGCGCGAGCACGCTCTCCGTTCCATGGATCTGCACAGAGCAAAGCCCGATGCCACCAACATCGCTCGCGCTTTGCCGCACTTCGATACGGAGACCCTGAACCTGATCGCCAGCTTCCAGAACTCGGCCATTGCCAATCTTGCACACTCCGCCTTCAAGGCGGCCGAGCACTATGGTGCGCGCGGTGTGCTGGTCAGCGGGGGTGTCGCCGCCAACCGTCATCTGCGCCAGACCTTCCAGACCATCGCCCAGCGAGCTGGGCTCCCGATCGCCTTTCCTGAGGTTGCACTCTCCACCGATAACGCCGCCATGATCGCCGCAGCGGCGTGGCCAAAGCTGCTGGCAGGCGAATTTGCCGCAGACACGCTGGAACCAGCGCCGCAACTGCGCCTGGGCTAGGGCTTTTTCCGTGTAGGTGTATCCTGACGCCTCGACGGATATGGTCGTCTTCCCCAATAGAAACGCTACAGCACGCCCGTTTCGGAGAACCTGTCAACACGAAAAGACTGTAGGGCGGTACCGCAGCCGAGCCGGTTCCGCGGTGACGCGACTCGGCTGGAGCCATTCACCCTTTTGCCACGCTTCCGGTGCGCAGAAGACCTCAAAGCACGGCGGCGACCTCTCCACCTGCAGTTCGGTCTATAAGTGGATCACAGCAGCGGCGGGCTGGTCGGTGCTGCTGCGCCCGGTATTTCAACGATGCTGGATGCATTGCTGGATGTACCGATTTGGCCGTTAACCAGCCCGATCGACGAGTTCGCGAGCCACACATTTCCAGTACCGTCGATGGCGATGCCAATTGCCGTAGAGAACCCCGCCTGGCTGGCGGTAATTGTTACCGCGCTGGAAGCCGAATAGTTACTGGCCTTGGTAAGCTCTGTAACGAAACTCGAGGTGGACTGCACCTGGCTGGCTGACGTGTTGAAGACCGCCTCGAAGTTGGTAAACCAGACGTTCCCAGCCCCGTCAATCGCAATGCCCATGGGGATGTCCGTCTCGGAAGTAAAGCCCGAGATCGTCACAGCCTGCGCCCAGGAGTAGTTGGACGCTCGCGTCAATTCCACAATCCCTGCGGTAACCGTTGCATTCCCCGACGAACTGGTGGCTCCGCTTACCGTCTCCGCGGTCATCCATATGTTCCCCGCGCTATCCGAGGCAAGGTCAAAGGGGACCGTCCCGCTGCTCGAACTCCCGGAAACAATGTTGACGGCGCTGCTCGCCGAATAGTTGGAGGCTTTCGTAAGCTCTGTAACTCCAGGACTTCCAGATCCTGAAACGACCGCGATGTTGGTAATCCACAGGTTCCCCGATGGATCCATGGCCAACATCAAAGGATCGCTGAATCCGGTACTGCCGCCGGAGATATTGCGCGCGGCCGCGGCAATGGAATCTCCCGTCGCATGGGGCGCTTGGATTGCAGATGCGGGCAACTCCGTCACGGAGTCGCCATTCACATTTGCGACCCATATATTCCCTGAAGGGTCAGCAATGATTCCGCACGGTCCGTTGAAATTCGTACTTCCTCCGGAGATGACAACCGCAGAGGAAGCAGAGAATCCAGACACCTTCGTCAGTTCTGTAACCGAGTTGGATCCATAGCTGCTCGTAATCCAGACGTTCCCGGACGGATCGATGGCCAGAAACTTCGAACCGTTCAAGCCGGTACTGGCGCCGGAGATGTTAATTGCGCTGCTCGCCGAAAAATTGCTTGCTTTGGTCAGTTCGGTCACGCTGCCTTGCCCCGTTTGGCCGTAGCCGCCGGCATAGTTCGCTACCCAGATGTTGCCGGCCCCATCAACTGCAACGTCCAGAGGGTTTGAGAATCCAGTCGCGCCGCCGGAGATTTTGCTGAAGGTGAAGCTGGGAGTTCCGCCGTTCGACCCGCTTCCGTTGCCGCTCCCTGAGGAACTGCCGGATCCGGAACTGGAGCCCGAGCCGCTCCCCGCACTGTGACCCGCGCCTCCGCAGGCGATCAGGGAAGACGAAAACAGAGAAAGGGCGGCAACGGCCAGAAGCCTCCGCCGAGTGAAAGCTGAGACGCTCTGCTGCTTGCTCTTGCGATTCATGGATACCCCCCAGGGAGAATCAACTGTCTTTGGTAGAAGGTGTCCTTTTACGAGAAACATCACGTTTTTTTGCTCTCTTTTTATGGCGGGCAGCGAGCGCCCGAGTCCAGATGGCGATTCAAGCATCCCAGGAGGAAGAGAATTGGCCGCACATGGCCCCTGGGAAAGGCCTCGCTCAAGCTCCGCAGGTAAGGCCTGGGAACTCGGCAACACATACAAAATGGGGGGTATACGCGCTGTGCCAGGGAACAGCGGCGCGGTGCGGTCGCCGGATCTGGACATCCAATCCAACGACCGGGGAAAGATATCCGGGCCGGCGCTGAAGTTGCGGTCAAGCTCGGGCAGTCTCCCTCTCGGCGTTTTGCAACACCAGGCGGCATCACCGGCACGACGAAGGAAACCTTGCCCTTCACCCCGCGGCACCATGCGAGCCTGGACGGTAGCCGAACCGCTCCCATCTCCTTCTCAGCTAAAATCGAATCGTAACGACAAAAGTAGAAAGCAGCCTGCGGTGCGGCGTCCAAGCCAATCCCCGCGGCATCCAACGACGCGTGGCCTTACAACTCTTCAATACACTCTCTGGTAAGATCGAACCCCTCTTCGCCTCCGATGGCCACGCCCTGCGCTTCTACTGCTGCGGTCCCACCGTCTATGACTACGGGCATATCGGGAACTTCCGAACCTTTCTGCATGTTGATCTGCTGCGCCGCACCGCCCGGCTCAACGGCCTGGCGCTGCATCACGTCATGAACATCACCGATGTGGATGACAAGATCATCCGGAACGCTGCCACTGCCGGCCAGACCATCGGCGAGTACAGCGCCCGCTTCGAGCGCGCCTTCTTTGAAGATATGGACGCCCTCAACATCGAACGTCCTGAGGAGATCGCCCGCGCCACCCAGAACATCCCCGGCATGGTCGCCCTGATTGAGCGCCTGGCGGCCCAGGAGATCGCCTACAAGACCGAGGACGGTAGCTGGTACTTCCGCATCAACCGCTTCCCCGGCTACGGCAAGCTCTCCAAGAAGGACCTCGCGGGCATGGAAGATGGAGCCCGCGTTGACCTCGACGAGTACGATAAGGACGCCGCCCGCGACTTTGCCCTTTGGAAGGCCGCCCGGACCGAGGAGATCGCAAGCCAGGCCTCCTGGGATACGGCCCTGGGCCCGGGACGGCCCGGCTGGCACATCGAGTGCTCCGCCATGGCCATGAAGTACCTGGGCGAGTCGATCGACCTGCACGCCGGCGGCGAAGACCTCATGTTCCCGCATCACGAGAACGAGATCGCCCAAAGCGAAGCGGCCTCTCACAAACCCTTCGCGCGGCACTGGTTCCACGTCCGCTTTCTCCTGGTGGAAGGCAGAAAGATGTCCAAGTCGGAAGGCAACTTCTTCACCCTCCGCGATCTTCTGCTCAAAGGCTACCGCGCCTCGGCCATCCGCTTCCTTCTGCTCAGTGTTCCCTACCGCCATCAACTCAACTTCACCTTCGACGGCCTCACGGAATCCACCAACGCCGTGGAACGTCTGCGCACCTTCAACGAACGCATTCGCAAAGAAGCCTGGCCGGACGAAGCCCCCTCGGACAGCTCTCTTCTGGAACTTATCCGCAGGGGAGACAACAGCTTCACGGCGGCGCTGGAGGACGACCTCAACACCGCCGAGGCCCGTGCTGCCGTCTTCGACGTCCTGCGTGCCGTCAATACCGCTGCCGACCAGGGCAACCTCTCTCGTTTGGCCGCCGAACAGACGCTCGCGCTGCTGGACAAGTTCGACTCCATCTTTGCCATCCTGGAGGATCACGACGCCGAACGCACACGCGCCGCACTCGCCTGGGCGGAGGCCGAGGGTCGCCTGAATCAGGTCTCCCCCGAAGTTCTGGAGAGATTTGGCGCCGGTAGCCTTACGGACGCCCAGATCGACGCCCTGGTTGCGGAGCGGACCCGCGCCAAGCAGCAGCGCAACTTCGCCCGCGCGGACGCCATCCGCAAAGACCTCCTGGAAAAAGGCATCCTCCTGGAAGACTCCCGGCAGGGCGTCCGCTGGAAGCGCAGGTAGGCTCCTTACTCGACGGCCTCACCGGCGATGCCAACGATCTCTCGCTTGCCGGCCTCAACCCGGCTGTAGACCACAATCGCAACTCCACACAGAATCACCGCCATCCCCGCGATCTCCGTCTGCACCAGGCGCTCGTGCAGCAGAAGCGTCCCCAGCAGAACGGCAATCACCGGATTCACAAACGCATAGGTGGACACCTTGGTCACCTCGACGTTCTTCAGCAGATAGGTGTAAGCCACCAGCCCGAAGAGCGAACCAAAGACCGAAAGATAGAGGATCGACCCCAAACCCGGCCAGGACCACACTGCGCGATGCCATCCGCCGGTAACCGTTGCAAAGGTTGCGTTGAAGATGCCCGCCGCACCGATCTGCCATCCCGTGGCCACGAAGCTGTCAGCGGTAAATCGGAAACGCCTTGAGAGCACCGCTGCAATGGCCGCAGCCAGCGCCGCGGCCAGCAATACCGTCAGGCCCAGCAAGGGGTGCGGGCCAGTCACTCCCTCGCCTCCGCGGGCGGCACGGAGCGATGGCCAGACCAGCACCCCTATCCCAAAGGTACCCAGCAGCGTTCCTATCCAGCCGCGCCCGTTCAGCGCATCGCCATCGGGCAACATCCTCTCGATCAGCGCAATCAGGATTGGCATCGTGGAGACGATCAACGACGCAAATCCTGATGACGCCATCGTCTCTCCCCAGGTCAACAGCATGTTGTTGCACGACATCAGCAACAAACCCACCAGCGACAACTTCCACCACTCGCCATCTCGCACCCGCAGACTCTTGCCAGAGAGCAGGCTGATGATCGCAATCAGCGTCGCGGAGATCAACGACCGCGTCGCCGAGACGACAGGAACCGGCAGGTGTTCCCCGGCGATATGGATGGCGCCGTAGGTCGAGCCCCAGAACAGATACACGCTGGCAAAGGCCAGCAGGATCCGCGTCGATTTCGGCAGCCGGGAGAACATCTCACTCCATGCTACGGGAGTAGCCTCAGGAACTGCGGCGCATGGGACCGAAAGCAAAACCGACGCCCTCTCCACAGAGAGCGGGCGTCGGTTCGCCTTTGATACCAATGGCCTCTAAAAGTTGAAGGCCAGTTGACCGGTGATGGCGCGCGGGGTCACAAAGTGCGTACCGCTGAAGGTGGAGAGGAAGTTGTACAAGGCGTACTTGTTGGTGAAGTTGATCACCGTCAGCATCATGCTCCACCTGTACCGCTTGCCGTCGAACAGGTTGTCCTGCCCAATCGAGAAGTCGAACAGGCTGCGCTGCGCCACCCGCGGCGGATTATGGTCGTTATCTCCCGTACCCGGAGCGGGCACCTGCAGCAGCGAGGACTTGAGCTGGCTCGCCTCGCACTCATAGTAGGGCGTATTCGGAACCTGGACACCCAGAAGGTTGTGGCCGGTCGCCTTCACGCCATCGCAACTGAGCCCGGCTTCGAACTCTTCGTCGGCGCTCAGGGGCAGATACGCCAGACCCCCGGTGACCGGGTTGACCGTTGAGGGGATGTTGTTGTCCACCAGCACCACCGCTGGCACTCCGTTTAACGTCGCCGGAGTCGTCGGCAGTCCATCGGCTCCAATCGGGCTGTCGGGGGCGTAAGAACTGTTGGCGCATGCGCTGTTGGGGTCGTTGGACAACGTGTTGTAACAGGGCGTCGATCCCGCCACCAGGCCGCTGTCATAGCGCCAGTTGAAGCCAAACCACGGCTTGAACCGCCCGGGAATCTGATACTGCAGATGTGTTGTCTGGTTGAGCTTTTCATCGTGGTCGATGCGGAAGGGATAGTAGGTCTTGCCCGGCGCCACTCCGCCAGTGGCTCCAGCTCCGGCCACCTGCGGCGGAAAGAACCGCGCGGCCACGGAAGACATCACCATGAACGCCGAAAAGCCATGGTACTCCGGCACGTTCGCGTGCAGCATGAAGCCCGGAACCTTCGCGTTGTGCCAGTCGATAGGGAAGGTAATCGGTGTATTGCCCAGCACACTGAAGTCGAAGGCGTTGTGCGTGTACTTCCAGATGTACTCGCCGGAGATCACCAGGTGACTGCTGACCTGCTGCTGGAAGCCGGCATGAAACTCGTTGCGGTAGCCCGGCTGCATCGTGGTGCCCACCCCGGCCTGGCAGCTCAGCAGCGGCGCCAGCACATCACTGCCACAGCCCCGGCTGGAGAGCACCAGATTCTCATTGAAGGGAGTCTCCAGCGTTCGCGCATATGAGATGCGGAGAATGGTCGCACTCCGCTTCACATCGTAGGAGACGCCCAGGCGAGGTTCAGCCTGGCGCGCCACAGCGAGGCCATTGTAGAGATCGCCGCGGATACCCACATTCCAAAGCCACGGGCCTTTGGTGATCTGGTCTTCCAGGTAAAGCGCTGTCTCCTTCACGTCGGTGTGGCCGATGAACGTATAATCGCCGCCTCCGCGGGTCAGATCATAGGGAGCCAGGACGGACAGATAGTTGGAGTTGGGCAGCGTGCCGGCTGGACACTCGCTCGGGCTGGCATAACCCGGCAGCGAGTTGCCGTAAGCATCCACGCAAGGCGAGTTGAAGGTGTTGTTCACTACGGCCAGAACGTCATTTTCACGCAGAAAGGTCTGCTCGTACTCTCCGCCCAGCTTGATGTTGTTGATGCCCTTCACATACGCGATATCACTGCGCACCCCGGCGTTGGTCAGGCTGCGCGCCTGGCCGATCGTCTGGTTCTGCAGCGTCACCGTGCTGAAGTCTGCCAGCGGATTGTTGCTCGGATAGTAGTTATACGTATCCCGGCGCACGTAACCGCCTACCGTCAAAACAGCGTACGGGTTCAGCGTCCAGTCATAGGAGGGAGCAACATCGAAGGTAACGATCTTCGATCGCTGATCCGTGTCTCCTACGTCCACCAGCGCCGGATTCGTGCTGGCCCCACCGCCCTGAGTGCCGCCGTCGCTGGATACGTTTCTGATGTTCAGGTTATCCAGCGCATTGGGCGTCTGGAACCAGGAGCGGCTGACGTTCAGATTCAGATGGAAGACACTCGCCGGCGAAAGCTGCCAATCCACACGGTCAAAGAGGTTGAACTCGTTGCCCTTGTCATGGATCACCGCAAACTCGGGAGCATCCAGAAAGCGCCCCGTATCAAGACCATCGTCCTCGAAGAAGTTTCCCCAGCTCTTTCCTCCGTAGCTGATATCGAAGGAGCCCGTGGAGGAGCCAAAGCTCCCGTATGAGGCCGAAGCAGACCCGGTGGGTGTTGTAACGCCCAGCCCGGAGCGCGTCGTCACCTCAATGACCAGACTCGTCTTGTCTCCATACTCGGCCGGTGGCGCCCCGGAGATCACCTCGAGCGACTGCACCGCATTCGATGGAAGCTCGTTGGAGAACACCTTGCTCTGCTGATCAGTGATGGGTTGGCCATCGATGGAGAAGGAGTTGGACGCATGATCCCCCAAACCATGGAAGAGACCATTTGAGTCCGCCGCCACGCCCGGAGATGCCAGCGTCACCAGCGAAACCAGAGAAGAGGACTGGCTCTCCAGCGGCAGCTTCTTGAACGAACCGCGATCGATATCGGTATGAAACGTGGAGGAGTTCTGCGTCATGCCGTCGGGAGCGGTGACGGTCACCGTGGTGGCGGAACTCTCCACCTGCATCGCTATCCGCAGAGTGACCGGCACCGGCGAATCGATCTGCGTCGTCTCCTGAAACTCCTGAAACCCAGGGCTCTTTGCAGTCAAGCGGTAGGAACTGAACGGAATGTTGGAGAAACTGAAGTGCCCGGATGCATCAACCGTACCCGTGCGCGAGTAGCCGCTCTCCGGGTTGCTGAGCGTCACCACAGCGCCGGGGATCATCGCCCCGGTAGGATCCGTAACCGTTCCGGCCAACATCCCCGATGAACTCTGTCCTGTTGCCACACCCGCTCCGGGCGCCAACATCATCGCGCCGGCTACCAGAGCCAACCCAAGGCTCAACCATCGGCGTCGCAAAACTCTTTGCATCATGAAAACCCTCCTGTCGGTAAAAGCCCGCATCTGGCAGCGCCAGTCCCGATCTCTCTTTCCATCGGGTGCGGCCGCTGATAGCCACTGCGTCTCGAGAACCTGGCCGGGAGACCTCCAGCCAATGAATGAAGAAGAAAATGAAGAAGAGAGGCCCGCCGGAAGCAGCCACGGAACAACTCCCCACAGAGTAGAGAGTGATTCGCCGGCTGCCATCCGTCGCCCCGACGTCCCGGAGAGGCTTTCTCCAGGGACGCCACCTCCGCGCATCCGCTCCCGAACACCGAGTCAAAAAGAACAACGAAAGAGCAGCCAGGATGCGGACACTCGATGAGACGATCCAGTCTTCCATCGGATCGATTCTGAGGCTTACACCGGCAAAAACTTCAACACCACCGGCGAACTCTCCGGCCTGCTCGGGAGAGTACAGAGCGGGACCAGCAGCGTCCGCTCTCCTGTCTCCTGGAACATGGCTCTTCAGCTTCCGTGGTTAGAGGATCCTCACAGGCGGGGGCCTGCTGAACGCGGCATAGTGCCAAAGCGTCTCAGGCGTGTGATCCTTCGCCTGCACCACTTTGTACTCCACCAACTCCAACCTCGGCAGCACGACGTGCACGGCAGCGGGCATGGCCGTGTGCATCGCAATGCACAACGGGCAATTCTCCTCGCCGCCCGGCGTCTGTGACCCATCCGGCGGAGCGGTCAACTGCGCTGCCCGCTGCGGAAGCCACTGTCCATGGATGTGGATGGCCTGGAGCGAGCTCGCAGCAAGAACCAGAAGCAGGCACGCGCAGGTAACCACGCGCATCCACAAGGAGTGCGCGTGCTTTACCGCTCCGCGTTGGTCTCGTCTGGTCAAGGGCTCTGGTCGGGAGAAGATCAGGCTCCGCGTGGCTTCTCCTCCAGTATGACGCAGATGGACCCGTCTGCGCCGCATTTAATCTTTCTCGCCCTGCTGGCTTCCAGCTCTGCGGCGCGCAAGGAAGCATCCGTTGGACTGATCCTCTTCCCTATCCGCGTATGGCCCTGGTCAGCGCAGGCACCATCTCAAACAGGTCGCCCACCACCCCGATATCCGCTACCTCAAAGATCGGCGCATCCGCATCTTTGTTGATCGCAATCACGGTCTTGGCGCCCTTCATCCCCACCAGATGCTGAATTGCAGATC
>JAJZDM010000084.1 GCA_021806005.1 Acidobacteriota bacterium
AAGATGAAGCCAAATCTCCAGTTGACCGCAGGCTTGCGTGTGGAGCATAACTCCAACGTGGTGTGCGTTACGGACTGCTTCGACTATCTGCCTGGCAGCTACGAGGGTGTGAACGCGAGCCTCTCCACCCCCTACAATCAGATCCTCTCCACCAACCAGCGGACGGTCTTCCACAACTACCAGAAGATCACGCTCGATCCGCGCGTTGGGTTCACCTGGTCGCCTCTGAATAACCCCAAGGGTGTTCTGCGCGGTGGTTTCGGCATCTTTACCGATATCTTCCCGGGAACGATTGCGGACTCCATGCTCGGCAATGCGCCCCTGAATGTGCAGTTTGCCAATCTCTCCAGCCCGGATGATCCAGCGGTAGCGGGCAGCTTCACCAGCAAGCTGGCTTCGGCGGACGGGATCTTCAAGACCGGCTTCGCCAACGGGTTGAGCTACAACGGGCTCTCCGCCGTAGACCCCAGCTTCAGCCAGCCCAACCTGTTCAACTCTGATACTACAATTCACTACCCGACCTATGAGGAGTGGAGCCTGCAGTGGCAGCAGCAGATTGGCAAGTACGATAGCTTCCAGATCGGTTATGTAGCCAACCACGGTTACCATGAGCCGGTGGAAGACAATGGCGTGAACGCCTCAGCGGCGAGCTCGGCGATCAGCTTCACAGGTCTGCCGGCGAATCCCGCGCTTCCGTCCTTCAATGAGGTCACGGAGGTTCAGAGCGTTGCCATCTCGAACTACAACGGTCTGCTGACCAGCTTCAAGCACGAGTCCCCGCTGGTGACCATTTCGATCAACTTTACCTGGAGCCATGCGCTGGACGAGATCTCGAATGGCGGTATTCTGCCCTTCGGCGAAACCTCAGCAGGAATCACTCCCTACAATCCCATCGATCCGTTCAACCTGAGGCTCCAGAACTACGGCAATGCCGATTACGACATCCGGAAGAACCTGGATGGCTACTACCTGATACACATCCCCTACCTCGGCGGTCCAAAGATCCTCACCGATAAGTGGGAGATTGGTGGAACCATCTTCTGGCACTCCGGCTTCCCCTTCAGCGTGACGGACAGCACCACGACCACAGCAGTGGATAACACCGGCTCTTATGGTGGAACGCTTCTGGCGGTACCTGTGAGCGCGAATATTCCCCATCACTGCAGCAGAGCGGCTTCCAACCCCAACACACCTTGCCTGACGGCTGCCGACTTCACGAATCCAACCGGATTCGGCGGTCAACGCCGGAATCAATTTGTGGGTCCGGGATACTTCGATACAGATATAAACCTGACCAAGGGTTTCAAGGTTCCTGGAACGAAGGTGGCCACGCTGGTGGTTGGTGCACAGGCCTACAACGTCCTGAACCATCCCAACTTTGCCAACCCGGTGTTCAACGTGAGCAGCGCGCAGTTTGGACAGATCCTGAGCGACGTGAGCCCACCCACGAGCGTCTATGGTTCCTTCCTGGGCGGCGATGCGGCTCCTCGTATCGTTCAGCTCACGGCAAAGTACACCTTCTAGTCCCTTCCGGTTACCCCGGACTGGTGCCCCATGCCTTCTCTCTGATTCAGGGAAGAGGCATGGGGCGATTTTCTTTTCGAGGTGATCTGCGAGCGCAGGGTGGGCACGCGCCCGGCCTCGGCGGTTGGATGGGGTCCGGAAGACCAGCCAAGGCTGGGTGCAAGACCTTGCCGGGCGGCAAGAGCGGGAGACGCGCTGCACAGAGAGGTGATCGGAATCTGCGTATCGAGGAGGAGTTGGCGATCAACTCTGGGACTTGAAGCCGACCAGTTGCATCGCCTGAGCGCACTCTGGATTGCTCATGAAGGTGGTCCACAGCAGACCCGTACGCAGGTTCTCTGCCATCAGCACGCTGATTCCCTGATCGATGCCCAGAACGTCGGGGCAATACCAGTTCGCCGAGGGGTGAAAGGCATCCACGAACCCGTATCTGCACCAGGCTCCGGAGGATCCCCAGTTCGCTTTGAGCGCCTCCAGCACCTGTAGGCACTGGTTGGGCAGAAAGGGCAGCGAGCCAGCCGCGGCACACGGCACAACCGTGCCGTCGATCGGGCCCTGCGCCGGTGGTCCTCCCCATGCCGTATAACCTCCCACGTAATCCGAAGAGGTGATCCCCCAGTAGTCCTGCGTATACCAGGGATCCTGCGGCGACGGATACCCCAGGCAGAACGTCTCATGGGCCTGGGTCGCGGTAATCGAGTTATTGAAGTAGTTGGCGTAGACGTCAGCCACGTTCCGGAAATCAAACCATGCCTGAGAGTACTGCTGAGTGAAGAGCGGGTCGCTGTTGCTGCTGATGTACGTGTATCCCTCGTAGGTGAGTTGTGGCCGCGAAAAGTTGTTCCAGTACGAAGGTGCAATGGGATGGGTGGGTGAGCCGATGGCCAGCAGGTAGAGCATCATCAACTCGCAGTAGGTGTTGTAGTAATAAGGTCCAAAGCCGCTGGAGGGATACCACGCTTCGGCGAAGGTCGATTGGCCGTTGAGCATCCACGGCCAGTTGACGCGTTCGTAGAGCTGCGTGGCCAGCGAGGTGACCGTCGGGTCGTTGAAGTAGGCGCGAGCGGTGAGCACGCCACACATCAGGATGGAGGTATCGATGGAGGACACCTCGGATCCGGAGAGCGGCTGGCCGGTGTTGACGTCGTTGAAGTGATAGAAAAAGCCGTTTTCGTTCGGCATGGAGTTCAGATAGAAGTTCAGCGTGGTCTGGACGCGGCTGAGGATCTCGCTATGGGGCTGATACCCTCGCTGGTCGGCGATACAGAGTGCGCTGAGGCCGAAGCCTGTGGCGGCGATGCTGGACTCGTTGGTGCTGGTATCCAGGGCGCCGTTGAGGTCATAGGCGGCGTGATCGAGAACCTGACCATTGGATGGGTTGGCCTGCTCCCAGAAGTAGAGGCAGCCCTGCTGTTCGAGTTCGTCGAGAAAGCTTTCATCGGCGGTGGAGGGCGAGAATGTCCCCAGCGGCAGATTGGGCGGCCAAGCGAGGGCAGGCGTTGTGGATGACCCTTGTGACGCGCTCCCACCGCATCCGGCGGCAGAGAACAGAGCGCCTCCAGCCACCGTCCCCAGGGTGCGGAGCAGATTGCGGCGGCTTACGGTTGATGGTTCAGAATGGCTGGCCATGATGGTCTCCCAAGGCTGGCGATGCGCTGTCCTTCTGCCGGGGTCGCCTCTGACAGACGAAAACATGCAGTTGTCGCTGTAACCCTTTTTCCCGGGATGGTCGATGGCTTCGCAGGCTCATCCGTATCACGTGCGGGTTGACAACGGGGCTGGCGCAAGAGGTTGCGCAATCCATTGCGTAAACGTCTTTGACGTTATACCACAGGCCGTCACGGGCTCGCATCCTCTGCCCGATCCTCCAGTTGCTGCGCTGGCCTGCCTCTGCCTCCAGGGTCGGACCGGCGGCTCACCACCCCTGCGTGGGAGATCTTTCAATCAGCATCATGGGGACTCTGACATCAGCCGTAACATCAGTCAGGATCGTTCCGTTGTGTCGTTGACGGGTGTCAGGCTGGCTGCACCCGCCTCCAGGCAGATCGATGCGCTTGCGGAGGGTGGTCTCCAGAGCTTAGCGGGGGTTCGGATGGGGATCGAAGGCACGCAGTCGCAAGGGGTGCCCCGACGCCAGTTCATGGCTGCTGCCAGTGGCTCCAGCGGGTGTGCTCAGCTTCATGGGCGATCCCTGGAGCAGCGTCACCGTGGCGTTGTCGGGTCCGATGGCGATGGACAGAGACCTGCCTTGATAGCGAATGCCTTGCAGGAGGATGCCGCGGCTGAGTTGTGACGGCAGGGTCGGGTTCAGGATCAGAGAAGAAGGTGTCCAGCGCAGGCCGGCAAAGCCAAAGGGGAACATCTGCAGGAATCCGCCCGCCCCGGTAGCAAAGTCGAAGCAGGGTGGACCTTGCCGTGCCGAAGGAACCAGGTAGCGTGTCTCGAGAAACTGATGGTAGGTTCCGCGCATGAAGGGCATATAGGCCTGCTGCAGCAGGGAGTATGTCAGGTCCGTGGAGCTTGGGCTAAGGGATGCTCGAAGCTGGGCAGCGATGATGCCCTCCACTGAGGCGGTCATGGCTGGCCCTCCGGGATCCGTGACCGCCATATAGCGTTTGAGATCCAGGCTGGCGACCTGAGCTTCGGTCAGATAGCCGATCGGGTAGGTCATCAGAACGACGTCCGCTTGTTTGATGGCCTGGCCGGCGTAGCCCTGATACTCGGGGTGCGTGCCGTCCGGATCCACGGCGATGAAGATGGCATCGGCGATGCGAGACCACTGCGGGTCTGGCTGCCGACCTAGCGCCTGGGCGGCGAGTGTCGCATCGCGCAGGGCTACGATGGCTCCGGCGTTGGTGGCCGCATCGTCGTTCACGTGGTCGGTGAACTCATCCGGACCGGTGACGTCGTTGATGTGGTACTTGCGGTCGGGGCCGAGCGTAACCCGGCTGACCCAGAACTCAGCAACGGCCTGGATGACGGGGTAGCCGCGCCGGGCCAGCCAGCTTCTGTCGCCGGTGGCTTCGTAGTACTGCCACTGTGCCAGCGCAACGTCTGTCTGTAGGTGGTCCTCGTAGTGGGAGCACGGGGCCAGCCCGCCGCAGGCTCCGGTTGGACCGTTATCCCAGGCCCACATCGCACCCTTGTAGCCAGCCCGCCGGGCGTTGGTCTGGGCGGCAGCGAGAGTGTGAAAGCGGAAGTCCACGATAGGCTTTGCGAGGTTTGGATGGAAGGCCAGCAGGGCAGGGAACATCCAGGTGTCCGCATCCCAGAAGATCTCTCCGCCGTAGTTGTCGCTGGAGAGGCCGGCGGGAGGGATGCTCCAGTGCAGACCCGCGCGGATGCTGGAGTAGAGCAGGTAAAACGAGCTCTGGATGGCCGCCTGCAACTCTGGCTCACCCGGGGTGATGACGTCTCCGCGCCATAGCGCAGCCCATGCGGCCTGGTGAGCGGCCAGCAGGGCGGACCATCCAGTGCGCACGGCGGCACGCACGGTCAGGTTGGCGACTGTGGCGGGTGATCCGGATTCGTTTGAGGTCGAGATGCCGACGTACTTGATCACCTGATAGGTGTGGCCGGCGCTGACCGGAATCACCCACCGGACTCCGGCAGTGGCCGGTTCCGTGGCAGGTGTAAGGGCAGACTGGCCGGATGGAATCACGCCGCTACCCGGTGCCAGCATCTGTTCTTCGGAGACGACCGTGCCTCTGCCCGGGGTCTGTAGGGTGAGCCCAGCGGAACCGGTGGTGGGGTCGACCACCCGCGAGGTGGCGTTGATCCGCTCCGCACCCTGGCCGTTGAGCGTGGCGTCAAGGGTCAGCGCGCCACTCCACGCCGGGCGGAAGCTGAGCTTGACCTCACCCAGGTGCATCTGCGCACGATTGGCCAGAACCGTATAGCTGACCCATGTGGCCTTTCCCGGTGAGGGCGTCCACAGCAGGGATGTTGTCACCAGGCCGTTGCGCATGTCTACGGTCTGCCGGTACTCGCGGATCTGGCTCGCAGGAGCATGGGCGTTCAGCGTCTCCTGGGCGACGGAGATGTCCATCTGCGACCACGTGGGCAGGGACGCGATGAAGTCCGATCCTTGCGAGTTCTCATAGACGCCGGCCACGAGCGATGAGGTGTAGCGTTCGTTCTCCAGGGGAAATCCGGATCTGCCGAGGTCTCCACCCTGATAGCCCTCACCGATGGCGGGAATCCGCAGGCCAAGATAGCCGTTGCCAACGAACGGTTGCTGGATGAAGTTCAGCGGTTCATACGCTGTGCTGGAGGGTGCCCAGGTGTCTTCTGAAGGCGGCGCACCGTTCACTGGGGTGACCGTCGAAGAAGCTGCACCCGTCTTCGCTGCCGAAATGGCGGTGACAACGGTTCCGGTGACGGAGGCGAGGCCACCGCGGACGGCCCCTGCCGGCCCGGCGTGGAGCGCGAGCAGGATGGCGGCTGTTGCGGCTGAGGGCCGGAGTATTTTGCGGGTGGAGGGCCGGCGAGGTTCTCGCAAGGACGTGGGTGCAGGGATGAAAGCGGTGGTGATAGAAGTTTGCAACCCGACCTCTCATCTTGGCGGTTGATCTTCCGATCCTTCTTCCGTAGCGTCTGATCCAGACGCTGAGCAGATGCTACTGTACCTGGCCGATGAAGACCGCAAAGGGTGGCAGGTGGAGGTGGTGCAGGTTGACTGTCTGCTCCACGCCCTGATCCTCGAGCAGTTCGTGCGCTGTCGAGGTCTTGATGCCGTGGCTCTGCAGGTTGTAGGAGACCGTCTGGGCCTGATCGGTGAAGTTCATGGCCACCAGCACGGCTGTGGTCTGGCCGGGTATCTGGCGCAGATAGGAGAGCACGTTGGGATCGGAGCGATCCACCATGATGTTCGCTCCGTGCTCCAGAGCGGGTATCTGACTGCGCATGGTGATCAGATGCTTGTACCAGTTCAACAGCGAGTCAGGCTGGGCAGACTCCACAGCGACGTTCACCTGCTTGTAGCTGTCTGGAATCGGAAGCCAGGTGGTAGCCGCGGTGCTGAATCCGGCATTCTTTCCGCTATTCCACTGCATGGGGGTTCGCTCACCATCGCGACCTTTGTAGGCGGGCCATCCACGGAGCGCCGCCGGATCGCGTACCTGGGCAAGCGATGCGGGAGGGGTGGTGGTCATGCCGAGTTCCTGACCGTAGTACATCAGATCGGCTGAACGAGTGGTGAGCAGAAGGGTGGCGATGATGCGAGCAATGGCCTGGTTATGGACGCCGTCTCCGTAGCGGTTCCAACTGCGTGGATTGTCATGGTTATCGAAGACAAACAGGGGCATCAGGCCGTCGAGCTGGGTCTCCGCCTGGTCGATCTTCTCGCGGAAGGTGGCCGCATCCAGGCGATTGATGAAGCCCACCTGCATATCCATGGGCAACTGCAACTCATCGTGCCGCGCGCCGCCGTACCAGGCGAGTTGATCCTTGATGTTGGGCAGATAGGTCTCGCCGATGAGTACCCGGTCTCCTGGGTAGCTATCGATAACCTTCCGCAGGGAGCGCATGATGGCGTGCACCTCGGGGAGATCCTCGGTGCGATTGTGATCCAGGTTGGGATCGCCGTAGGCGTTCTTGCCGGGAAGAACCTGCTCATCCCGCAACTCCGGATCCTCAAACAGATTGGGGACGGCGTCCAGGCGGAATCCGGCGACGCCCTTATCCAGCCAGAAGCGGCAGACATCGAACATCGCCTTCTGGACCTCCGGATTGCGCCAGTTCAGATCCGGCTGTGCCGCCAGGAAGGCGTGATAGTACCACTGTTTGGTTCCAGGATCGTAGGTCCACGCCGAGCCCCCGAAGGCGCTCTCCCAGTTGTTGGGCGGGATTCCCGGGCCCTTTCCATCGCGCCAGATGTACCAGTCGCGCTTCGGGTTGTTGCGGGAGCTGCGGCTCTCTTTGAACCATGCCGACTGGTCGGAGGTATGGTTCAGCACCATATCCATCATCACCCGGATGTGATGAGCCCTGGCTGTTGCCAGGAGTCGGTCAAAATCTGCCATCGTTCCATACATGGGGTCGATGGCCTCGTAGTTGGAGATGTCGTAGCCAAAGTCTTTCAGGGGAGACGGATAGATCGGCGTCAGCCAGATGGCGTTGACGCCCAGTTGCTGCAGGTATCCCAGTCTCCGGATGATTCCAGGGATATCACCAACGCCATCTCCCTTGGTGTCCTGAAAGCTGCGCGGATAGATCTCATACACGATGGCGTGCCGCCACCAGGGCGCGGCCTTGCTCTGCGCCGGCTTCGCCGCCTGCGTCTGGCCGGATGCGCCAAACGTGAGAAGCGCGACCAGGATCGTGAGGGAGAGTGTGTGTCGTGCGGCTTTGCAATCCATGAAAAACTCCTGTTCTTGTCCGAGGCGCTGCAACGACGCGCCCGTATCACCCGCTCTGCAATGTGGATGGAATCTCACCCGCCCGTGCGGAGGTTCAGCTTCTGCGCGGGATAAGAATACCGCGGCGCCCTCAAAAGTAGAACTCGAGTGCGCGTCGGTGGCTGAGCCAAGATAGAGTACCGAAGGCAAGGAGAGGGTATAACACCTCAGTTCATGGATCGCGGGCAGCGCTCACCATCCGCGGAACTTCACATACCGCAGCGCCCCGGAACTGACGCAGCCGGAGCCTCTTACGCGAATCGCCTTGCACGCGGCTGTGGAAGACGCTCATATCAGGTGTGACACCTGGATGCTCTGTCAGGCCCGGCATGCGCTATTGGGCAAAGAGGCCGCTGCCCGAAGTCTACGCAGCCGGTCAAAGTTCAAAGCCCGATCCGCGTTCACCTGCTGCCCTTCACGGAACAATCCGAAAGACGTGCGCGGTGGCTGCGGGGGTAAGTGCGACGTAGTTCCATTGATCGTGCCAGGGATAGACCGCCCCTGTGAGCAGGTCCTGGACGTCAAAGCTGCACTGCCAGGGGAGATTCAGCGCCGGCATGTTCAGGTCCAGCACACCGCTCTGCTGGTGCAGCGGGTCGAGGTTGACCACGACCAGAATGGTATTGCCGGCGAAGGATTTGGAGTAGGCGAGAAGCTGGTCGTTGGCGACACTGTGAAAGTGTAGAGCCGCATTGCGCTGCAGAGCAGGATTGGAGCGACGGATCTGGTTGAGTTCGGTGAGGAAAGGAGCGATTGAGTGGGGCGCGGAGCGTTCCCATTGGCGGATCTGATACTTTTCACTGTCCAGATACTCTTCACTGGAGGTCCGGCCGGGGGCGGGCTTTGCCGGACGGCCTTCCAGCAACTCGTAGGCCGGTCCATAGAGGCCGTAGTTGGAGGAGAGCGTGGCGGCCAGCAGGACGCGCTGACGGAAGATGGCGCGGCGGTGGTCAAGGTCCTCCACCTGAAATTGGGCGTGCAGAATGTCCGGGGTGTTCGGCCAGAGGTTGGGACGGAAGAAGGTGGAGACCGGCGGATTGCAGATCTCTTCGAAGTAGCTCTGAAGCTCCTGCTTGGTGGTGCGCCAGGTGAAGTAGGTATAGGACTGGGTGAAGCCGCCCTTGGCCAGCGAGTACATGAGGTGGGGGCGGGTGAAGGCCTCGGAGAGAAAGAGGGCGTCCGGTGTCGACCGTTGAATCTTGGCGATGCACCACTCCCAGAAGGGAAAGGGCTTGGTGTGCGGATTGTCCACGCGGAAGATGCGGACGCCGCGGTCGATCCAGAACTGGAAGACGTCGTACAGCGCATCCCAGAGGCCGCGCCAGTCCGTGGATTCGAAGTTCAGCGGATAGATGTCCTGATACTTCTTGGGAGGGTTCTCAGCGTATTGAATGCTTCCGTCCGGGCGGTGATTGAACCAGGCCGGATGCTGCTTGACCCAGGGGTGGTCCGGGCTGCACTGAAAGGCGATGTCCAGGGCCAGTTCGAGGTTGTGCGCCTGCGCCGTCTGGAGCAGGTGGTCGAAGTCAGCGAAGGTGCCAAGGTCAGGATGAATATCGGTGTGGCCTCCGTCGCCGGGGCCGAGGTGGATGTTGCCGATCGCCCAGGGGCTGCCAACGTCGCCGGGTTCCAGCACCGTGGAGTTGTTCCGACCCTTGCGGAAGGTTGTGCCGATGGGATGGATGGGCGGCATGTAAAGCACATCGAAGCCCATGGCGGCGATCTCAGGGACCAGAGCGGCTGCATCGCGCAGGGTTCCATGCTGGTTAGGGATGGGTGACGTGGAGCGGGGAAAGAGTTCGTACCAGGAGGAGTAACCAGCGCGCTCTCGGTCCATCCAGAGCGGAAACTCGACCGGGTGCCGCGTGGCGAGGGCCAGGTCAGGGTACTTGCGGACCAGTGCGAGCAGGGCGGGGTTCAGGGCTCCCTCCGGGGTGACGGGATCGGGATAGAGGGGAAGTTCCTCGTCGGCCAGGGCACGAAGCGCGTCGGCTGCCGCCTTAAGTCGCCCGGCGTCCGTGGACCTGGAACGGGCGCGTGCCGCTGCGGCATCCAGATGGTTCGCTCCGATGCGGTAGGCCAGCGGGATCTCCTGTGCGGAGCTGGATTGTGCCGCCAACCGTTTGGCGAGGTCGTGCAGCCAGGTGTCAAAGTGGTCGATCCAGGCCTCGATGGTGAAGCGCCAGAGGCCGATCTTGGAGGTGTCCTCAGAACTGGCGGCGGTGAAACTGGCCGACCACAGGTCGTTGTCGAGTTCAGTGAAGGGCACCGACTTCCACACGCGCTGGTTGCGATGGCGATAAAGGAGCCGGGCGGCAACGTGGTCGTGACCATCAGCAAAGATGGCGGCGGTGACGGTGATCTCGTCGCCCAGTATCCCTTTGACGGGGTAGCGGCCGTTGTCCACGCTGGGCTGGACCTCTGCGATGACGACTCTGCTGCGGCCTTCGGCTGGTTTCATGCGGGATGAGGCTCCTTTGAACTTCTGTAGAGATGGTACCGGACCACCGGGATGCGACTTGCCCGGCGCAGGGGCGTATGAGAGCCCAGACAGCCCAGGACGCGGAGAGGGGCGGAGGATGGCGGCAGGAGCGGCGGCAGAGACGGCGGCAGGAGCGGCGGCAGAGACGGCGGCGGCACAGGGGATGAGTGAGAGAAGAGCCTGCCGCCTGCAGCCATGACCATGGATGGAGGGATGCGCAGTTGAGCGGAGTGGTTGTAGCGGCCGCGTGGAAGGCTCCTCCGGTTGGTCCGCCTGAGATCCCGGGCAGAGCGTGGGGATGGAAGGTGCGGGATAAGATGGAGAGATGAGGATCGCCTGTGGAAAATGAGTCCGTTTCAACTTCGTGGAAGGATGAGCAGCCGATTCGCACCATCAGCAGTCGTGAGGTCTACCGGAATCCCTGGTGCCGCGTGCGCGAGGACGTGATCGAACGCAGCGCCGCGGTAGGGGGCGCGGCCAGGCTGGGTATCTATGGCGTGATGGAGAAGGAACCGGCGGTGATCGTGATTCCGCTGGAGCGCGCGGAGGATGGAGATTTCGTCTGGCTGGTGCGGCAGTATCGCTACACGGTGGGAGCGAGCTTTTACGAGCTGCCGCAGGGGAGCTGGGAGGTGGCTGAGGTCGATCCCCTGGAGTTGGCGCGGGGAGAGTTGGCTGAGGAGACTGGGCTGCGCGCCCGGCGGATGACGCCGCTGACGGACCTGTGGATCGCCTATGGAGCGATGCGGCAGATCCACCACGTCTTTCTGGCCGAGGGGCTGAGCCAGGGAGAGACCCAGCGCGACCCAGAGGAGCATGATATGACGGTGCATCGGGTAGCGGTGCGCGAGTTCGAGGCGATGCTGTTGGATGGCCGCGTGATGGACAACTGCACGGCCGCCGCCTGGGGCGTGTACCGGGTATGGAGAGAGCGGCAGGCTGAGACGAATCTGTTGCCGGAGGATTGACGCAGAACCTTGCCGGTGTCAGGCGTGGTGCGCGGACTCCGCGGCTAGTTGACGCGTTTGGAGCGGCGAGACATGAAGTCCATCAGCAGGTAGTTGCCCAGGGTCTGGGGGGTGGTGAAGTAAGCCTTGCCCCGGCACATCGCCGACATCTGCTGCACGAACTGGACGAGTTGGAACTCATTGGCCAGCATGAAGGTGTTGATCATGATGCCGGAACGCTTGCAGCGGCTTACCTCTTCCAGCGTCTCTGAGATCACCAGGGGGTCAAGGCCAAACGCGTTTTTGTAGATGCGGCCGTCGGCCAGGGTCAACGCCGAAGGCTTGCCGTCGGTGATCATCACAATCTGCTGCATGTCTTTGCCGGAGCCGCGTAGAACGCGCTGAGCCACCCGCAGACCTTCGCGGGTGTTGGTGTAGTGCGGGCCCACCTTGACGCGCGGAAGCTGGGAGATGGGAATGTGTTCGGCGGAGTCGTGGAAGAGCACCAGATCGATGGAGTCCCCGGGATATTGCGTGCGAATGAGGTGGGAGAGGGCCATGGCCACGCGCTTGGCCGGGGTGAAGCGATCCTCGCCGTAGAGGATCATGGAGTGGGAGCAGTCGAGCAGCACGACGGTGGCGCAGGAGGACTGGAAGTCAGCCTGCTGGACGTGCAGGTCAGAGTACTCCAGATGGATGGCGCCGGTGGAGGACGGGCCGCCCTCGCGCGCAAACAGGCTGGAGAGCGTGGCGGTGATGTCCAGGTTCAGGCTGTCGCCGAACTCGTAGAGCTTGGAGGAGCCGTTGGTCTCCACGCCGGCCGCCTCATGGTGCGTGTCGTGACGGCCAAGGGAGGATTTACCCAGGGGTCCAAGGAGGTCGCGCAGGGCCTTGTATCCAAGAAAATCCAGCCCTTTGCTGGTGATCTCGAAGCGCGTCTCTCCCGCGTTGCCCTCACCGGCTGACCCCTGGCCCTCGGAGGGCTCCTCCGCGTTGAGGTAGGCCTCAGCCTTCAGCCGCTCGATGATCTTGTCAATGATCTCTTCGATCTGCGCCGGGTCGAGCTGGTCAAACTGCTCCTGCGTCTCCTCATCCAGCAGATCGCCCGACTCCAGGGCCTGGCGGATCGCCTCTCGCAGGCTCTCCATGGACTCGTCCAGGCTGGAGAAGGAGGAGTAGGGGTCCTCAAAGCCGGAGTCGAGAAGAAAGTCTGAGAGCGCCTGCAGCAGATCCTCAAGGTCCAGGCTGGAGGAGAGGTCGCCGGTGAATCGGGTGTAGCGGGTTAGCTTCATGGATGCCTGGGGTGCAGCATCGAGTCCGGTGCGGGGCGGAGATCGGCTGCCTCTTCTTAGATTAGACGCTCGGTGGGGTTTGCGGATGCGGAGGCGGCGCGGATCGGGCTGCGCCGGGGGGGGCGGCGCGGGCGGCAGGGGCCGGAGGAACACTCTGCGCGACGGGTAGCGGGGAAGGTAAGTTTTTCTCGCCCACAATATCCTTGCAGCTCGTCCGTTAACATAGAGATCTGGAATCTTTGACCGGCTGGGCGGGTGGACTGGCTTTCAATGCAGACCCATCCGGTCCGGAGACCCTTTGGCTTCCGACAGACAGGCGATGCAAGCGCAGCAGAGGGTGCGGTACGCGGATAAGGACAGGAGGAGATCTGCCTGGGGATGCGATGAGTATTCCAGGCCGCTGAATGGCCGATGGGACCAGCCCTGACAGATCTCTCTGTCTCCTTGAGCTTCTCCATTCTCCCAACCCCTTACTCTTTTCAGGAACGGCATGGCACAGGCTACCGTTGTCGCAGTGGACAAGGCGCAGAACAAGGACTCCGATAGCGAGTTTCACTACGAGGCGTGGACGCCGCGGTTCAATCCGTGGGTGATCACGCTGACGGTGACGCTGGCTACCTTCATGGAGGCACTGGATTCCAGCATTGCCAATGTGGCGCTGCCACATATCGCCGGCTCGCTGGGCGCCACCTATGAGGAGGCGACCTGGGTGCTGACCTCCTATCTGGTGTCCAATGCGATCGTCTTGCCGATCAGTGGCTGGATCGCCAACCGGATCGGCCGCAAGAACTTCTACATGATCTGCGTGGCGCTGTTTACGCTCTTCTCCTTCCTGTGCGGTCTGGCGACCTCATTGCCCATGCTGATTGTGCTGCGGGTGATTCAGGGAGCGGCGGGAGGTGGACTGCAGCCCAGCGAGCGCGCCATCCTGGCCGATACCTTTGCCCCGGAGAAACGCAGCATGGCCTTCAGCATGTACGGCATGGCCGTGGTGGTGGCGCCGGCGATCGGGCCCACGGTGGGCGGTTGGATCACGGACAACTTTGCCTGGCGATGGATCTTCTTTCTGAATATTCCCGTGGGCATCCTCTCCCTTCTGCTTACCAGCCGGATTGTGGAGGATCCTCCATACCTGAAGAGGGTGCGGGCCAAGCTGGGCGGCATCGACGGCATTGGGCTGGGACTGCTGGTGCTGACCATCGGCTCACTGCAGATTTTGCTGGACAAGGGGCAGGAGGACGACTGGTTCAGCTCGCACTTCATTGTGCTCTGTGCGATTGTGGCTGGCTGCGGCCTGGTCGCCTTTCTCTACCGCGAGTTGACCACCGAACACCCGATCCTGGATCTCTCACTGTATCGCAAACGCAACTTTGCCATGTCCCAGATCGTGATGCTGATCATCGGGGCAGCGCTCTATGCCACCACGGTGATGATCCCGCAGTTTCTACAGGTGATGATGGGCTATACGGCGACTGAAGCCGGGTTGGCCCTCTCGGCCGGTGGCCTGGTGCTGCTCACCATGTTTCCCATTGTGGGCTACCTGGGGCAAAGGGTGGATCCGCGGCTGATGATCACCTATGGATTTACCCTGCTCACCATCGGTATCTGGAGAATTGCAGGGGTTTACATGGGGATCACCTTCTGGGATGCGGCCAGTTGGCGCGTGGTGATGGTGCTGGGAATGCCGTTCCTGTTTGTGCCCATCAGCCTGATGAGTTACGTGGGCGTGCCTCAGGAGAAGAACAACGAGGTCTCCGGCATGACGGCGCTGGCGCGCAACATCGGCGGAAGTGTGGGGATCTCCTTTATCAGCACCATGCTGGCGCGACGGGCGCAGGTGCATCAGCTCTATCTGGCGGCACACGTGTACAACGGGTCGAACGTCTACCATTCCCTGCGCCAGGGGCTGAAGTCCTCACTGCAGGCTGGCGGCTACTCGGCGGCCGACGCGGGTGCACGGGCCTCCGCACGGCTTTATAACATGATGAACGTGCAGGCCAATACGCTGGCCTACATCGATACGGTCCATGTGCTGGTGGTGCTGGTTGCCTGTCTGATTCCGGTGGGGTACCTGATGAAGCGGCCAAAGTTCCGGCCCAAAGAGGTGGCGCCCATCGACTGAGGCGGGCCTGCTGCCCCGCCGCAGGCGGCAGCCGGAAGCCGTTGAAGACGGCCAGGCAGTTGCGTCTGCAAGCGCACTCGACCAGGGCTAATCCGGTTGCGCGATGGTAGTGCTGCTCTAGTTGAAGCCGCGCCGTGTGCGGTTGCGCGCGACCTGGTTCAGAGTGTCTTCCTGCATCCGCTCGCGGGCGTGCTCGCCAAAGCTGGCCGCATCTTCCACGCGGCGGCGCTTCTCGCCAGCCGTGAAGGTGCGGGCCTCCGAGCGCGAGATCTTCTTGTGGGCCGTAAGGCCTTCCAGGAGAAACTCCGCGGCTGAGACAGAGATCTCTACCGGTGAGCGAGCATGGATCTTGAGCGGCGAGAGCCTCTCGATGAGTCCCTGAATCGCCTTGAGTTCGTTAAAGACGGTCTGCGAAGGCTGCTTGTCGTTCAGTTCGACCGTGCCTCCCAGGTTGAACCACTGCTCAATCTGCTGAGTGTCTGTCTTGGCAAAGTAGGAGTCGTAGATGTTGGCCACGGACTGGCGGATGAGTTCGCGGATGACGGTCTCTGCACCCTTCAGTTCGCCCTCATACTCGAGTTCGATCTTGCCGGTGATGCCGGGCAGGGATGCGAAGATGTCTCCCACCCTGGGTACGATCAGGGTCTCACCGTGTAGCAGAGCTCTGCGCTCCGCGTTGGAGACCACCAACTCCATGGTGGAGATGGGCAGCCGCTGTGAGACGCCGGAGCGCTTGTCCACCCGCTTGTCCTCGCGAGCCACAAAGGCGACCTGCTCGACGATCTGCCGGATGTAGTGCGGAACGACGATCTGCGGAACAGCCTTGACGCCGGCAGCTCCGGCGTTGGCAGCGTAGCCGCTGGAAACATAGTCGCGCTCGGTCCAGGCCTCCTGCTGCGTGATGTGAATCGCCTCATCCAGCGACTCCGGATAGTGGGTGCGGATCTCGCTGCCGATACGGTCCTTGAGCGGAGTAACGATCTTTCCGCGCGCGGTGTAGTCCTCCGGGTTGGCTGAGAAGACAATGGCGACGTCGAGTTCGAGACGGATGGGGTAGCCCTTCATCTGGACATCGCCCTCCTGCATGATGTTGAACAGGGCAACCTGAATCTTGCCCGCCAGGTCCGGGACCTCGTTGATGGCGAAGATGCCACGGTTGGCGCGGGGCAGCAGGCCGTAGTGCATGGTGAGCTCGCTGCCCAGATCATGCCCGGAGCGCGCGGCCTTGATGGGGTCCACGTCCCCGATAAGGTCAGCCACGGTGACGTCCGGGGTGGCCAGCTTCTCCACGTAGCGGTCGCGGGGCGTCATCCACGCGATGGGTGTATCATCCCCCAGCGAGGCGATCAGGTCGCGGGAGAACTTGCTCAGCGGAGCATACGGGTTGTCACGGAGTTCGGAGCCGGCGACGAAGGGGCAGAAGGGGTCCAGCAGCGTGGTCAGCGAGCGCAGAATTCGCGACTTGGCCTGGCCGCGCAGGCCGAGCAGGATGAAGTTGTGGCGGGAGAGAAGAGCGTTGACGATCTGAGGGACCACCGTATCGTCATAGCCGATGATGCCCGGTAGCAGGCTCTCGCCCTCTCTCCGTCCGCCTGGCGCGATCTCACGCAGGCGCGTGATCAGGTTGTCGCGGAGTTCGTCCTTGACGCTGCGGGCAAGGCGTTCAGGGGTGAACTCTGACTGGCGGAGCTGGCCAAGGGTGCGCGGAAGGTTCGTCTGCGACATGCTTAAAGTATAGATGTTCGATGTACAGAGAAGCTTCATCCCTTTGCAGGTTAGATTCTGAAGGAGTTGCGGCAAGGTGAAGGGTCGATGCCGCCGGCAAAAGACCTCGGGCGAGTCCGCGTAGAATGCGGACTCGCCCGAGGCGGATTCAGTTGCAGGCACAACGGGGCTCAAGCTCTTACAGTGAGCTCATGTTGTGCAGGAACTCCTGGTTGTTGCGGGTCTTGCCCAGCTTGTCGCTGAGCAGTTCCATGGCCTCCACCGGCGAGAGCGGGTTGAGCACCTTGCGCAGGATCCAGGTGCGCTGCAGATCGTCCTTGGGGATGAGCAGCTCTTCCTTGCGGGTGCCGGAGCGCTGGATGTCGATCGCCGGAAAGACGCGCTTGTCCACCAGTTTGCGGTCCAGAATCACCTCCATGTTGCCGGTGCCCTTGAACTCCTCGAAGATGACCTCATCCATGCGCGAGCCGGTATCGATGAGCGCTGAGGCGATGATGGTCAGGCTGCCGCCCTCCTCGATGTTGCGCGCCGCACCGAAGAAACGCTTGGGGCGTTGCAGTGCGTTGGAGTCCACGCCTCCGGAGAGAACCTTGCCGCTGGGCGGGACGATGGTGTTATAGGCGCGCGCCAGGCGGGTGATGGAGTCCAGCAGGATGACCACATCGCGCTTGTGTTCCACCAGGCGCTTGGCCTTCTCAATCACCATCTCCGCAACCTGCACATGACGCGCGGCCGGCTCGTCAAAGGTGGAGGAGATCACCTCACCCTTGACCGAACGCTGCATGTCCGTCACCTCTTCCGGGCGCTCGTCGATCAGCAGCACGATCAGTACGATCTCGGGATGATTCGCCGTGATGGAGTTGGCGATGGACTGCATCAGCACCGTCTTGCCGGTGCGGGGCGGAGCGACGATAAGGCCACGCTGGCCCTTGCCGATGGGGCAGAGCAGATCCATCACCCGACCGGAGATGCCGTCTTTGACGGTCTCCATCTTGATGTGTTCCTGGGGATAGAGCGGAGTGAGATTGTCAAAGAGGATCTTGTTGCGGGTCTCCTCCGGGCTCTCAAAGTTGATAGCCTCGATCTTGACGAGGGCAAAGTACTTCTCGCCCTCATGGGGGCTGCGCACGTTGCCGGAGATGGTGTCTCCCGTTTTGAGATCGAACTTGCGGATCTGCGAGGGGGAGACGTAGATATCGTCCGGGCCGGGAAGGTAGTTGTAGTCCGGGGAGCGGAGGAAGCCATAACCATCGGGAAGGATCTCAAGGACGCCTTCAGCGAAGATGTGGCCCTCTTTCTCGCTCTGGGCCTGAAGAATTTTGAAGATAAGGTCTTGTTTGCGCAGCGCGCTGGTGCCGGCAATTTCAAGAGCGCGGGCGAGCTTGCCGAGTTCGGCAATGCTCTTTTCTTTCAACTCGGAGATAGTCATGAGTACCTGGGTAGTTTCCATATATTTTTAGGGGGGCGGGATGTTGCGAGGGGT
>JAJZDM010000085.1 GCA_021806005.1 Acidobacteriota bacterium
GGCCCATGCCGGAGACGATCCCATTGGCGGAGAGTTTGCCCAGCGGGCCGACGTCAAAGACGGCCGGGGGAAGCCACTGCAGCGGTCCGGTCAACGACGGGGTGGGCAGTGGCGAGGGGGCAGCCGCAGCCGGCGCAGCAGCCGCGCCGGGCGTAGCGGTTGCCGCCGGTGCATTTTGCGCAGAGGCCGTCGGCGTCTCCGGGCCCCATGCCTGCATCCCCATCAGGCAGCCAAGCATGGCTGCCGTCAACATCTTCAATCTCATCCATCCGCCTCCTTGGCGACCCGTCCAGCCTACCGGCCACCCCCGTTAAGAAGACGTAAGCAATCCATCAAGAATGCCTTGGAATTTTGTCTTTGAGTCATCGGGTGCCTCCCCGCGCCACGCATGCGGAGATCCTCTCCCCGTCCTGGTGGCGAACACAGTTGGCAGCCACCCTCCCGCCGCTGTTCGGGCCGCGTAGCGCATCGTCAAGGGAAGGCTTTCAGTGCGATAATCATCTACGAATTGCAAATTGCCTGGAAGTCCGTGAGACTGAAGGAGCAAGTGGATTCCTGCCTGCGTGGTGTCGGGTCTTCCGGGACGCGCTGGGATATCAACGCTGCCTCAGACCAGCATTTGTACTTGTAGAGTCCCCGTCGTCTAGCGGCCCAGGACGACACCACACTCATGGTGTAAACACGCGGTTCGAATCCCGTCGGGGACGCCATCTCAAAGTCAGCCACCGGCGGATACAGCGCCTCTGCACGGACTTGGTGCTCTTGGCCGGGAGGCAGTACCCTGGCTCCATCCTTGCGCCATCTTTCACGGATGGCGAGAACGCACAGACTTCCCCCTCGAAGAGGGGATGGATTTCAGGATCAGGCTGCCCCGTCGCCAGCCGTGTGGCTCCGCTCCTCTCCTGCCTTCCGTTGCGAGGATCGTCAGGCGTTGCTCGCAGCAAAGAGCGTATGGCCTCTTCGCGGGGACACCGGGGACGATCCGCATGCGATAGGGTTCTAGGGTCGCCGGATCTCTCCTGCTTCTCCAGCATCGGCCCTCACCCAGCGCACTTCCTCGCGCTCCGGCTGGCGGAGGTGGCAGACGATAAGCGAACGAGCGGCGACAAGCTGCGTATCGGAGAGAACCCTGTCTGCCGCTCACCAAAATCGCACAAACAGCGCATCATCTCTGCAGGATCGACCATGGGACGACGATCCGCGCTCCATCAGAAGGCTTCGTGCGATCTTCGTGTGATAGGCATCACAGCTTTTATCGTCCCGCAATCCCATGCTGAGCCTGAATGCGACGGACAGACGCCAATCGATATTCGTGCGTAGTGTGAAGCAAGTATTATCAGCCCTGCGTATCCCGCTCGAAGGCGAAAGTCCGCTAGTCATGGGATGACGCGGTGGGCTTTTCCTTCCCCCCTCGTCAAAGTCCAACGCGCACGCCATCACGGCGGTTGCGTGCCAGCCGGAAACTCCGGCGAGGATGGGATGATGCGGCGTACCTGTCTGCTTTTCGTCTTTGTGGTGGCCTTGGTTACAACCTTCCTTTACCTTCCAATTCCAACCGCTCTCGGCGCTACCAACGGTGCCAGGTTATATTCAAAGCTCCTCCAGATTCCCGGCGCGACGCCGGTCGGTACGGAGACCTGTACGGTCTGCCACGCGGCAGTAGCCAAAAACTTCCAGCATGCCTTTCACGCCCAACAGGGTGTCTCCTGCGAGGACTGCCACGGCAACGGAAGTCTGCACGTTGCAGGCGGCGGAGATGTCTCGAAGATCATCTCTCCGGCACACCGCCCGGCGGCCGAGGCCAATGCGATTTGCCTGAACTGTCACTCGCAGAACCAGAACACGCAGCACTGGGCCTCCAGCGTGCACGCCGCCAACGGAGTGCGCTGCATCGACTGTCACCAGGTTCATGCGCCGACCGGAGGGGCAGCGCACGAAGTTCGTGCGAACTTTAACGCGGCAACTCTGGATGCAAAGAACGCAAACCTGGTCTCGCCAGAGACCAACGTGATGGTGGAGTCGCGGATAGCCTCCACCGATGCATGCCTTCGTTGCCATCAGACAGAGGGTGCGCAACTGAGTATGCCCTATCATCATCCGCTGCGCGAAGGAAAGATGAGCTGCGCCGACTGTCACGACCCGCACGGGGGATCCGCTGGCAGGAACCTGACCATGGGCAACGTCAACGAGCTTTGTCTGAAGTGCCATGCCCAGTACCGCGGACCGTTCGCCTACCAGCATCCACCGGTTTCAGAGAGTTGCATCATCTGCCACACGCCGCACGGATCTCCGAATACGAACCTCTTGACCGTCAGCGAACCAGCACTGTGCCTGCAATGTCATAGCGGCCACCACAACGGCGCCAACCTGCCGGTCTCTGACCGCTGCACCAACTGCCACTTCTCCATTCACGGCACGGACGTCGCCACCCCAAGCGGTGGCAGCCGGTTCATCGACAAAGGCCCTGACGGCGTGCCTTCAGAGCCTGCCAACAACATCGCCCAGAACTTCACCAACAAGACAACCTCTTCGGTGCATACTGCCATCGCCGCCGCAGCCACCACGGGAGGTTCGGTAGCGCTTCTCGCAAAGGCGAATCTTATCCGCCAGGCAATGGCCAATGCCGATCCCGGTAATGATCTCACCTCCGCTGCGGACGCCTACCGCCTCCTGGATGATTCTGGCTTTGTCGGCCGCGCGGGCGAGTATGACAGCTTGCAGCAGTCGGCGGGAACCAACGTCTCCACAGCCTATGTCTTGCCCGGCAAGCACCTTACCGTGGTCTCCCGCGGCATGCTCATCACCGGCAGCGATTACTCGCTTCGCTCGCAGATGACCTTGGCCGATCGCCTCGGCGCAGGACTGGATATTCGCAGCCTGGTGCAGCAGCAGGACCACTACCGCTCCTACCTGCCGGAACTCTCTCCGGCCGACTTCGGCTTGCCCGGCGCGGTTTCGGATTCGATTCCCTCCAACGCGCTGTTTGCCGTCACGCGGCGGTTGGGCAGCGGATACGCCTGGTTCAAGCCCTTCAAGCTGCCCATCCGTCTCTTCGTCAAAGGTGATATGCAGGCCCGTTCGGGTATGACGCAGTTCATGTATCTTGACGAGAACTCAACTCCCGCCGTCTACGTCGACGGCGTGAACACAACCTGCGGAGAACTCTGCCACCAGCAGTCTCGCTACCAGCCGGTGAACTACACCACGCGTAACATCGCTGGCGGAATGGAAGCCGAGATGAAGCACGTGCTGCGCTTCATGTATCAGCATGAGTTCAGCAGCTTCAACGACCGCCTTACCTTCCCGACCATCACCTACACCGGTCCGTTCACCCCGGAGAATGAAGGTTACTCCACAGTCAATCCACCGCCCTCCGGTCCCGCCCCACTGGATTTTCCGGCCGGAAACTATTACGCAGACATACCCTCGCCCAGCCAGTTTTCTGCGGATAGCCTCCAGTTGAACTTCACGCCGTCCTCTCAACTCGTTCTGAACGGGCTGGTGACCTATACCCGCTTGCGGAACACCTTCACCAATAACCCCCAGAACTGGTTTGATACAGACGAGTCCGCCAGTTGGGTGCCGCAGCCTCGCCTCCGTCTTACCGCTGATTATCATCAGCACAACATGATCAATGACTTCGTTCCGTATTACTCCCTCTACGGCAACGTCTCCTATCACCGCCATTGGGAGGGAGTGCAGGCCGAGTTCGAACTTCCGGCGGGTTTGAGCATCGAGGTTCACTACAGGAGAAGAGGAATTACGCGTTCGAACGCCGCACTGTGGCCGCAGATCTACTCCATGGACAACACCGACCTGCAGAC
The DNA here is from genome assembly GCA_021806005.1 of Acidobacteriota bacterium. Lineage (GTDB taxonomy): Bacteria > Acidobacteriota > Terriglobia > Terriglobales > Acidobacteriaceae > Granulicella. The sequence continues at coordinate 3,825 of JAJZDM010000085.1, forward strand.
GGTCATTCCATCCACAACCAGCAACACGGCTGGCCTTGCGCTGCGTTACCGCAGCAGGCTCTGGAACGCTCGCGCCGGATACGATGCCACCGTAACCAGCCATCCTGGCTATCTCATCGTCCCCGGTACTGACAGCCGCCTCTATGCCAACTTCTGGCTTACACCCAGGACGTGGCTGACCTTTACCAACGACACCCACATCGACGTGCAGAACGCCTTTGCGGCGCCGGCGCTGCCGGACACGCCTACTGAAGCGGCAGGCTTCGGAGGAGATATCAGCGGGCTTCCCTCAAACTTCCAGCGGCGCGATCGCTTCTATACGGATGCGGCCAGCGTCGAGATTCGCCCCCAGGCGGACTGGAATCTCAGCCTCGGCTACTCCTATCTGCAAAACAACCTCAACACCTACATGGCCTTCCAGAACGATAGCTCGGTCAATTATGTGGTCGATGAACCTCTGGTGCCGTACAAACAGCTCACCCAGGTCGTATGGGGTAACACAACCTACACCGTCAAGGATCGACTGGGCCTGAACCTGGGCTTTACGCATAACGGATCGAGCAGCGGATTCCGTCCCGACCTCAATCCAAACGATGCGGCCTCGCTCGGCAACGCGGCGCTGATCGCACAGGGCGTCTTTGATCCCACCATGTTCCAGTCTGCGCTCGGCAACCTGGCTCTCAGTGCCACCAACGTCTCTGGGGTCAAGGTACCGCAGTGGCTCGGCGACGGAAAGGTCTACTATCTCTTCCCGTACAAGGTGGAAGCTGGCGCGCTCTTCCACTACGGCAGCTATGCGGACTACTGGAACCCGAACCTGGACGGCACGCTGCGCATCTTCAGCGTGTATGTCGGACGAACCTGGTAACAGGGCCGCGCCTTCTTGGCGGTGGTTGAAGACAAGCCGAATCTCTCTTCAACCAACTCTCCAGGCTGGCCTCTCATCGAGAGGCCAGCCGGTGCCGAACCGGTCGAACCGTGGCTGGAGGATCCAGCTTCCGGAGAATCCGGCCTCCGGAGAACATCCGGCACATGGCTCGGTTCTCGCTGCCCGGACTCTTTCCTGCGGCCGTGGGAAGTTCGCCCCGGTCAGGGGACTCGCCCCGCCCGAGCCCGGCCATCCGGCTGGAACGCCCACACTCCGGACACCGGAGAGGGGGGCAACTCCTCGGGCGTGACGGGATTCAGTCTCTACCAGCATCACCGCTCTATCTCCCTTGGACTCCCTCGGACTCCTCTGGAGCCCTCCGTTACCCGGCTTGTCAGGTGTCGCCAGCCACGGCAGAGCGGCCCTGCGAGATGGAATCGCCCTGAGCAACCTTTCAGCGATGGAACCCGTCTCACGCAGGAAGTGCACCCGTTGGTAACCGCGCAGTCGTATTTTCGTGCTCGCCTCGACGCCGGAACCAGCGAAGTTATCTCCGGTTGCTCCGTTGTGTATCAGAACAATCGTATATTCTGTCTGATCAGTCAAGGTTTGGTCCGTCGTAAACAGCCTGTCGTAGAACATCCAACGATCCGTCAGGTTGGGCACATAGCATGTGCATCCACCAGGATCGGACGGTAAGAGCATATCTTTTCAGTAATTTATTTCAGGTATCAAGGAGGAGTCGGAGCATGGCGGTCACCGCTGTCATCTCCGCAGGCCAGATGAAAATGTCCAGAGTAGCATCTATCGTATGGGTGATAGCCGGATGTGCAGCGTTGCTCATAACCGGTTACGATCTCTCCGGCTGCGGTTCGCAGATGAGCACCACGTCGAGCACCGGCATGGCCACGCTCACCACCTCAGTCACTGACCCCGCCGAATGCTCCAAGGCCGTGGGCGGCAACTACGAACACGTCTACGTCACCATCGTGGACATCAAGGCGAACGCGAACTCCAGCGCCGGCAGCACCGACGCTGGCTGGGTCGATCTGTTGCCTGGAATGCAGCCGACTCAGGTGGACCTGTTGGGCGCTGCGGCCTCGAGCGGATGCTTCCTGGCCACGCTCGGCGATAGCCTTGAAGTACAGGCGGGCAACTATCAGCAGCTTCGCCTCATCCTGGGTACGAACAGTTCCACCACTGTTAGCGGCTCCAACCAGTGCAACGTCGCGGGTGGTCTGAACGCGGTGAACTGCCTTGAAACGTCGGACGGAAACTGGCACGCGCTCAAGACGCCCAGTGCGCAGCAGACGGGTCTCAAGATCCCGGCTTCACAGCTTGCAGGTGGATCCCTGAACGTGCCTGCCGGTCAGACGGTAGATCTGATGATCGACTTCCGAACGTGCGAATCCATCATCGTTGCTGGCAACAGCGGGCAATATATCCTGCAGCCGGTGCTCAATGCCGGCCAGGTGAGCACCGTGTCCACCTCTATTAATGGCACCGTCGTGGATTCGGGTACCGGCAAACCAATCGCCGGTGCAAATGTGCTGGTTTCTCTGGAACAGCCGGATGCGAACGGAGTGGATCGGGTGGTTGAGTCTACGGTCGCCAGCTCCGCCGACGGTACCTTTGTCTTCTGTCCCGTTATGCCTGGCACTTACGACATCGTCGTCAACGCCTACAATCCAACCACAAATCTTGCCTACAATGTGGCCGTGGAGACGGGTGTGCAGCCTGGCGATACGACGGGGTCGATTCCGCTGAAGACGGCGACCTTCAGCACCACTACGTTGAACGGTTTTGGAAGCACGCAGAATGCCTCCAATGCCGCCGTATCCACCCTGCTCAACTTCTATCCCCTGGAGGCAAATCCTGTCAGTTCCAGCAGCACCAAGTACTTTACGGTTCCGCTGCTGATCTCCCCGGTCAATGACCTGGCCACCTTGCCGCAGGAGACGACCGCTTCGCCCTACGTAGACCCCACCACCAATGATTCCACCACCTGCCCGTCGGGCACGGACTGCGCAGCCTTCTCGATGACGGTGCCGCAGAGTGGTATCAGCGTATACAACTACTCCACGGGAGGACCAACTCCAGCAGCTTCAACCTACTCGACGGCTCTGGCCAGCTACACCATCGATGCGCAGGCATGGATGCTGAGTGCGCCCACCACGGCGGACTGTACGGTGCCTGAGATGCAGACAGCCGTACCGGCCATCACTGTCGGTACAACTGCGGGCACAACCCTTACGGTAGACACCACAGCGACGGCTCCTGCCGTGCTGAACTTTACCGGCTGTCAGTAGCGGCAACAACGAAGACTGGGTAGTTCTGAACGGTTCCGAGGAAGCTGACAGCTTCCTCGGAACCGTTCGGCGCGTCTGGTCCGGGTAAAACAGGTGCTTCACATTGATCCTCACCATGAACCATGGGTGCGGCTACCCCTCTCTGCCCCAACCCTCATCACAATGGTCTCTGCCGGACGAATGTCCCACATCTCTATCTCTCCCGATCACAATGGGATATATGGACAACCGACAACGGTCTCACTCTCCGTCACGATGGGTTTGATGGACAACCGGCAACAGCTTGCCCTTCCATCACAGTGGGTGCCCCGCATCTCGCTTTTTTGAGATGTGGGTTGGCAGGCTGCCTGTCTTACCCAACAGTCACAGGCCGACTCACAGATCCCAACCCCGAGAATCCGCGGGGCAGAGAGGTGACTCCGCCCATCAGGATTAACTCCGATAGACAATCTTTCCATCGAAGAGGGTCATCGCGACCTTCACATCGGCAATGTGGACGGGATCGATGGCGAAGATATCCTCGGAGAGGACCACCATATCGGCCAGCTTTCCGGGAGTAATGGATCCCTTGACGGACTCCTCACCGGAGGCATAAGCAGCATTCATGGTGAAAGCGCGGACCGCATCTTCCACAGAGACCTTCTGTTCCGGAACCCAGCCATCCGGAGAGCAGCCGTCGATCGTGCGGCGTGTGACGGCTGCATAGATGCCGAGCAGAGGATTGATGGGAGCAACCCACCAGTCGGAGCCGAATGCAACCGTAGCCCCGGCGTCCATCAGGGAGCGGAAGGCATAGGTGGTCCTCGCCCGTTCCTGGCCGATCCGCTTCACCGCCCAGCGGCCATCATCGATGCAGTGATAGGGCTGCACCGAAGCGATGACGTTAAGCTCCTTGAATCGGGCGATATCCTGCGGCCGAAGATGCTGTGCATGCTCAATGCGGGTTCGCCGGTCCCGGACCCCGTTCTCGCGTACCAGTCGTTCGCACATGTCGAGTATGACGCTGTTGGCGCGGTCTCCAATCGCGTGAATCGTCAGTTGCAGACCGGCCCGGTCAGCGTCGCGCAGATTCCGGTACATATCTTCCGCTTCAATCAACTCTTCGCTGGGCAGCCCGCAGGTATGCGGTGCGTCGCTGTACGGATCGAAGAACCATGCGGTGGTCGAACCGAGCGATCCATCGGAGAAGCTCTTGACGGCGCCGATCTGGAGCCGGCCTGAGTTGAAGTTTGACATGATGCCGGCGTTCCCGAGCCGTCGCCACTCGGGCAAAGGGAGATGCGCTGAGATACGGATCTTCAACTCGCCCGCACGGTCGAGCTCCTGATAGACACGCAGTACCTCCACCATCGTCTCCGCACCGTGGCTTCCGAGCACGCCCATATCCTGCACACTGGTCACGCCATAGGACAAAGCATGCTGCTGCGCTGCGAGAATGGCGCTGCGGATGTGCGCCTTGGAGGGAACTGGAATCGCATGGTCGATCAGGCTCTTGGCCGCGTCCTTGAATATCCCCGTCGGATTCCCCCCGGCATCGCGTGTGATCTCGCCTCCCGGCACATCCGCAGTATGGCGATCCACTCCTGCAAGCCGCATGGCAACACTGTTCGCCAGCATCATGTGGCCATCCGAGCGGTTAACCCAGACAGGATGGTCGGGCGTCACGTCGTCGATCATCGCGGCCGTGGGCAACTGGGGCGTCTCCCATCTCTCCTGGTCCCAACTGCCATTCAGAATCCACTCACCCACTGGACGGGTCGCAACAAACCGGTCTAGCGTCTCGCGAAATTCGCTGGGATTCTTGACATCCCTCAGATCGACGCTGGTAAGCGTATCCCCACCGATGTAGAAGTGCACATGCGCATCGTTGAAGCCGGGCAGCACCAGGCGTCCCGCCAGATCGATCACCTTCGTTTCACTACCGGCAAAGGTCGCGATCTCGGCATCACGGCCCACCGCGACAATACGGCTGCCTGCGACGGCAACTGCTTCCGCCATCGGCTGCTGCGGATCACAGGTCCACACCCTGCCATGCAACAAGAGCAGGTCGATGGTCGGGAGAGATGTTCTTGTCGAAGTCATGATTTCATTCCTGATATCGGTGCAGGTGAGCTCAGCCTCTTGCAGCCTGACTCGTGTCTTCAAACCTCGCAACGGTTGCAGACCTTTGAGGTTCCGGGCAATATGATTTCGTCGCGGGTGGACTGCCGTGTCCTCGTTGAAGTCGAGGTAGGTCACTCTATCCGGCTCTTGTCCTGGTTGCCCGCTGCGGCCTGTGAGCCGATGTTGCTATCTTGAACTCTTCCGTGGCTCCAGTGAAGATCCAGATGGAGAGCTTGCAATAGGTCCAGACAACTGTCGGCCTTGTCCCGGTGGTCGATATCTCCTGAAGCAGACACATGAGCCCTCTGCTACATGAGCGCGTGAAATGTCCATGGTACTGGATCCATCACCATGTCAGAATCTGGAGCTTTACGGGGCACAGGCTTTCGGGTAACTCTTGTTCTAATCGCAAAATCAGAGGAACGCAAGGTCGTGAGCGGTACCTCGGTTCTGAACGTAGCCATTCGATGCTCCCGGGCACGGTCAAAGGCCACGTTGGGGAGAACCGCACTGAAGTTCACCTTCGGCTGGCCGTAGCTTCTCTTGATCAACAACCAACCGCAAAAAAACTGATTCAGGCTGGCATTCTGGGGGCAATATCGAGAAAACCGCAGCTTCGACAACGGAAACGGGCACGCTGGTCCGGCAACTCGGGCTCGGAGATTCCATCTCCATCGTCATGGGGATCATGATCGGCTCCGGCATCTTCCTGATGGCTGGGAGTATCGCGCGCGAGGTCGATTCGATCGCCGCTGTCATGGCGGTATGGACCCTCGGAGGAGTTCTGAGCGTTGCCGGAGCGCTCTCCTTGAGCGAACTAGGCGCCGCGTTTCCTTCCGCCGGTGGCCTCTACGTCTACATGGTGGAAGCCTATGGGCCCGTTGCCGGATTTGTCTATGGCTGGAGCGCCGTCAGCTTGATTCATGCGGGCAGCATCGCAACCATGGCTGCTGCGGTAGGCTTCTATACGGCTCCAATCCTCGGTCTTGGCTACTATCAGCAAAAGCTGCTGCAGGCCTTCGTCATCGTCTTCTTCACGACGGTCAACTGCTTTGGCCTCTCCATGGGCAAACGCGTCCAGAACACGCTCACGCTGGTCAAGATCGTGGGTATCTCTCTTCTTGTCGTTCTCCTGTATGCCAGGGGTAGTTCGGCGATGCTGGGTGCCAACTTTCTCTCCACGGGCTCAGGAGGAATGCATATATCTTCCTTCGGAGCGGCGCTCGTAGGGGTCCTCTGGGCATACGATGGTTGGCACATCGTCTCCTTTACAGCGGGCGAGATTCGTCACCCCGGCCGCACGCTGCCGCGCAGCCTCTTTCTCGGAACGTTGCTGACCACCGCTATCTACCTGCTGTTGAATATCTCTTACTACGCGGTGCTCTCCCCGGCGTCGATTCGTGCTACCGACCGGGTTGCTGCTCTGGCCGTGCAGCATGTGCTGGGGCCGCAGGCCGCTATCTTCATCAGTATTCTCATCGTCATTTCGATCCTGGGCGCGTTGAACGGTGTTGTCCTTGCAGCTCCGCGTGTCAACTTTGCCATGGCCCGCGACGGACTGTTCTTCCGCCAGTTCGGGAGCATAAACCGCCGCACCCATGCCCCTGTCGTGGCCACGGTGGCTCAAGGTCTCTGGGCCATCCTCTTTACGCTGATGGGCTCCTTCCGCGAGCTGTTCACCTCGTATGTGTTCATCTCTTGGATCTTTTATGGACTATGCGTGGCCTCGCTGATCCTGTTGCGCAAGCGGCAGCCGGATCTGCATCGTCCCTATCGGTGCCCGCTGTATCCATGGACGCCGATCTTCTTTGTAGCCGCCTCGCTGGGAATCGTCGTCACCACCTTTGTAGCAAACTTCCGTCAGGCCACACTGGGCGTGGGGCTGATGTTGCTGGGGATCCCTCTGTACGCACTCTTTCGTTATCTGGAGAGAGACCGTACCCAGAGCCCTGTGCAAGAGGAAACCCCGTAGCCATTTACGGGGCGCCGTCGTTCCAGCCGGTCATCTCATGTCGAAGACCTGCGCCATCTTTGCCACACCCCGCTGGATCGACCGCGTGTCGAAGGCCGCAAGCCCAAAAAGCAGGCCCGGCGCTGCGGGCCGGATGGCATAGCGTGAGAGCGGCGGAACGTCCAACCCCGCAGCCTTCAATCGACTGCTCCAAAGCCGATCACGAGAGCCTTCCGGCAACAGTCCAGCTAGATTCATGCCGCGTCCGGTTACAGGAAACTGCAGCGGCAGTCCGCAGCGCGATACCTGCTGAAGAAAGTGCTCTTGCCGTTCCGCATAATGCCGTCTGCAACGACGCAGATGAGCATAGAAGGCTCCACTCTCAAGAAAGCTGCTCAGCGTGGCTTGGTCGATCAGCGGACTGTGGTCATCTGCAACGGACTTCAACGCCGCAAATCGTTCCACCAGCGCGGGCGGAAGCACAACATAGCCAAGCCGAAGCGTAGGGAAGAGCGTCTTGCTGAAGGACCCCAGGTAGATCACGCGGCGCTGCTCGTCCAGACTCTGAAGACTTGGCTGGGGCGGACTTGTGTAGCGAAACTCGGAGTCGTAGTCGTCTTCGACGATCCAGGCGTCCGCCGTTCTCGCCGCTTGCAGCAGGTTCAGACGGCGCGCCAGTGACATGCAGGTGCCGAGTGGGAACTGATGGGAGGGTGTCACATAGATGAGAGACGGCTTCGTCACTTGCGCTTCCGGCAGTCGGAGCCCCTCTTCATCGATCGGTACAGGAACAACTTCTGCACCTGCCTGTTCCCACGCGTTTCGTGCGCCCGGGTAACCCGGATCTTCCATGTAGACCGTCTGGCCGTGCTTCAGGAGCAGATGTGCCAGCAGGAACAGCGCCTGCTGCGAGCCATTGGTGATGGCTACTTCCTGCCACTGGCAGCGCACGCCACGACTCGCACGAAGATAAGCGGCAACATTCTGTCGCAACTCATCCAGACCCACTGAAAAGCGCGACTGGTAGTGCAGGAGACTTGTACCGCGCTTCAGTGCAAGCGTGCGGTGCCTGTTCCATATCTGTAGAGAGAAGAGACGTACATCAGGCTGCGTGGGACGGAAGGGAACCGGCGCCGCCGGCTGCCTGGGCTCTATCCTGCGCTCGCGGGGTATTCTGTCACTTACTGCCAGCTTCTGAAACGCCTGCGCCGCGTGGCAAACCTGAAAACCGCTGCGCAGATGCGGCTGTATGTATCCTTCCCCTACCAGCATCTCGTAGGCCGCCACAATGGTGTTGCGCGATACCTGCAGGTCATGGGCAAGCTCCCGCGTTGACGGCAGACGTTCTCCGGCTTCCAGATCGCCCGCCTGAATCAACTGCCTCAACTGTCCCGATAACTGCGTCTGCAAAGAACGCGTTCTCTTCGGATCAAGTCCAAGTCTCCCCAGTACCTTCATCCTCTGTCCTCTACTGGCACCATCAATATGTCATAATCTGGCACTTTACTCGGTCCAGAAGTTCAGGCTACTATACAAATCATCAACCGCAAAGTTTCCCGCTTCCTTAAAGATTTGAGTCATCGTTCAGCCACTTACTGAGCGGGGAAATTGGTGTCTCCCACGCACTGCCTTCCGTAGTCGCAACGTCAGGTTCTCCTCTTCCGGGTGCACGTATGCTGAAGCGCCTCGTCCATCTGCTGTCGCTGATGATGCAGCCGCAGTTGCGGAATCGCAGTCGCGTCCGCCGTTCTGCATCCTGCACGTCGCTTCTTCCGCTTTGTCGCGAGGAGGCAATCTCATGAACGGCAAGCCCACCTTCGCCAACCTGCCTCCTGCAGGCATTCAAGGAGACTCATCGATGTTTGTTCGCCCATGCTGGCTGCCCGCATCCCCTCAGGAGACGCTATCGTTGATCGAGCAGAACCCCTGGGCGCTGCTGGTCAGCAATGGGGAACAGGGGCCTCTCGCAACCAACCTTCCACTGTTGCTCGATCCCTCCAGTAAGACCCCGGATGCGCCCCTCGTTCTCGTCGGCCATATCGCCAGGGACAACGAGCATGCATTGCGGCTGACAGATCATTCGACTTCCTTTCTGGCCATCTTTGAAGGCCCATGGAGCTACGTCACGGCCAGTTGGTATCCGAACCGGGACATGCCCTCCACCTACTACTACACGGCTGTCCACTGCTATGGCCATATTGAGCTGCAGCAGGAGTCCGAGCTCGACTCTGCGCTGGAGGACCTTGTGCAGCGCATGGAATCCGGCTTTCCCAACGGCTGGCAGACGAGCGAAGTCACACGCCAGGAGATCACGCGCCGCTTCTCTCGCATCATTGGATTTCGACTTCACATTGACCGGACTGAATCCAAGTTCAAACTCGGCCAGGATGAACCCCTTGGCGACGCTCTCGCCGTCGCTGATGAGCTCGAGTCCATTGCGGAGGGCAACTCGCGTGAGCTTGCCTTTCTTATCCGTAAACACAATCGAGCGCGCTTGAAGTAACGGAACAAGCTGTCTTCTGTTCCACCACCTGGTGGCCCGTTGTCTAACCTGAGCCGTCACGGCCAGGGTGTATCTGCATCTGCAGTCATTCGAGCACAAGTCAAGGAGGTTTCATGGAACGACGCTACTGGAACACTTTCTCCCTTCTGCTGCTGTTGATTCTCTCCCTTCCCGGCACCGCCTTCGCGCAGACTGAAAGCGGCAGCATCAGCGGCCAGGTCACTGATCCAGGAGGCGCCGTTATCCCCGGTGCTCTGGTCTCCGTCACCGATATCGGCACCAACGTCGTCGTCACCACCAGGACCGGCCCCGAAGGCCGGTTTACCTTTCCCGCCCTCCGCGTCAGCAGCTACAAGCTGACCGTCTCGGACTCCGGTTTCAAGCAGACCGTCGTTCCCAGGATCGAGCTTCATACCCAGGACAAGCTCGCGGAGAGTGTCAAGCTCGACGTTGGTTCGGCCAGCGACTCCGTCACCCTGACGGCGGACAGCAATGATCAGATTGAGACCTCCGCCGCGGTATCCACAACGGTTCCTCGCCAGTTCATCCAGAGCATGCCGCTCAACGGCCGCAGCTTCCAGGCGCTCATCGCGCTCACCCCAGGCAATGTCACCGCCAAGACCTACTACACCGCCTCCGGCCAGTTCAGCATCGATGGCCAACGTACTGACGCCAACTACTTCTCAATTGATGGTGTCAGCGCCAATGTCGGCATCACTCAAGGCAGCGACGTCTACCTTGGCTCCGCCGGCGCCGGCGCGGCTCCGGCCACCAGCAACAACGGTGGATACAATAACCTCGTCTCCATCGACGATATGCAGGAGTACAAGATCCAGACCAACTCCTTCGACGCCGAGTACGGCCGCACTCCCGGTGCGCAGCTCTCCATCGTCACCCGCAGTGGAACCAATCGCTTCCACGGCACCGCATTCGAATACCTTCGCAACGATGTCTTTGACGCCAATAACTGGTTCAATAACAATGAAGGCCTTCCCCGCCAGGCCGAAAAACAGAACGACTTCGGCGGCGTCCTCGGCGGTCCCATCATCCGCGACAAGCTGTTCTTTTTCTTCTCCTATGAAGGCCTGCGTCTGCGCGTACCGGAGACCACAATCAACATCGTTCCCACCACCTACGCGCGTGATCAGGCCAGTTCGGTTGTCCTGCCGTTGCTGGAGGCCTACCCGCTGCCCTCCACCGGCTTTGATCTCCCCGGCCAGTACACCGGCCAGTTCTTCGCCACCTTCTCCAATCCCTCCACCCTCAACGCCACCAGCCTCCGCCTTGACTACAGCCCAACCTCCAAGTTGAATCTCTTCATCCGTGGAGATGACGCTCCCTCCAACGGAGCGCAGTACGGCGCATTCAACTTCTATACCGCCTCCACCTATAGCAGCACCATAGCAAATGTAAATACCATCACCGCCGGCGCCACCTACATCCTCAATCTCGCGCTGGTCAATGACTTCCGTTTCAACATCAGCCACGCCAAAGGCGCCACGGTCGTCGTTCCTATCGCGTTTGGCGGGTCAACACCCCCCACCTCAGCCTATCTCTTCCAGTCCAATCCCACCTACAACATACAGAACTCTGTCTTTTCGCTCTTCTTCAATGACAGCACCACCGACTATTATGTCGGCAACGATGCTACCAACTACCAGCGCCAACTCAACTACGTCGACACGCTGAACTGGACGCGAGGCAAGCACAACTTCAAGTTCGGCACTGATATTCGTCATCTCACCCCGGTCAACGGCTACCGCCCCTGGGATATCGGTTACGACTTTGACACGGTCCAATCCCTGGTCCAGACCCAGGTCCCCAGCTATGCGAACGTAGATACTACGGATACCTCGGAACTCAGGCCCGTCTTCAACAACGTCTCCTTCTTCGCGCAGGATTCCTGGCAACTCACCCCCCACCTCACCCTAAACTATGGCCTCCGCTGGGACTACGACCCTCCGCCTTCGGAGGACTCCGGCCATCCCTTCTACACCGCAATCAACCTTACCGATCCAGCCAACGTAGCGATCGCTCCCAAAGGAACCCCGCTCTGGGATGCCAGCAAGCACAACTTCGCGCCGCGTCTTGGGTTCTCATATGTCATCCGTCCCAATCCTGGCTTTGAGACGGTGCTGCGTGGCGGGGGTGGCATCTTCTACGGCCTTGGAAACCAGCAAGGCGCTCAGGGCACGCTTGGCTTCCCCTACAGCCGTACAAATTACTTTTACGGCACAGCCGGTACGTACCCACTCACTCAGGCTGCTGCCGCACCCATCCCGTTTACCCTCAATCCGCCGTACACCTTCGTCTTTGCCTTTGATCCACACCTCCGCGACCCGCGAACCTATATGTGGAATCTGTCGCTGCAGCAGAATCTCGGTTATCAGCGCAGTCTCCAGGTTACCTACGCTGCTAACATCGGCAGTGACCTTCTCCGCAACGAGATGCTCACCCCCGCGATGGGTGGCAACGCCAACTTTCAGTACCTCGATGTCACCACAAATCACGACTACTCCAACTACAACTCCTTGCAGCTTGAGTTCAAGCAAGGTCTCTGGCGTCATCTGCAGGTCATCGCAACCTATACCTTGGCCCACGCCCTGGACAACGGCTCCGGGGTTGCGCTGCCTGTCCCGTACTACACCGTCTACAATCCCAACCTGGACTACGGCGACTCAGACTTTGATATCCGGCAGACCTTCACCAATGCCATCACGTATCAGTTGCCCAAGCTGACTCACCACAACCCGGTGCTTCAAGGGATCACCAACGGCTGGGCCTTCGACAGTCTCTTCCGCTCCAACACCGCCGCTCCTCTCACCGTCACCACCGGCATCTACTCCTTCGGCCTGATCTACAACCAGACGGCCGTCAACCAGCGTCCGAACATTGTTCCAGGGCAACCGTTCTACCTCAATCAGGCGAGTGCTCCTGGCGGCAGAGTCATCAACCCGGCAGCATTCACCCCACCGGCAACCACCTTCACCCAGGGCAATCTCGGCCGTAACACCATCCGCGGCTTCGGCGTCTGGCAGGAGGATGCAGCGATCCGTCGAGAGTTTCCCATTCACGGAAGCATGAACCTTCTCTTCCGCGCGGAGGCCTTCAACGTCTTCAACCACCCGCTCTTTGGGGATGTAGGCGTCAATGATGGCCGCAATATCCTCTGCAGCGGCTCAACCCTCGCCGCCGATGGCACAACCATCACTGGCTGCACGCCGAATCCCTACTTCGGCATCTCCTCCGAGACGCTGGCCTCAAGCCTTGGCGGCGGCGGTGCGGACGGCGGCTTCAGCAGCCTGTACCAAATCGGCGCTCCACGCTCCATGCAGTTTGCGCTCAAACTGGAGTTCTGACCAAAAGCTGGCTCGGGTGTGCGGCGGTGCAACCAGCCGCTCGCACCCGCGCCGGTTTTTGGATAGCCCAAGATGCGTTCCGTCTGGCGCACAAGCCATAAGGCGATCCCTTCACAGAATCGGAAACGCCCCGCATTGCAGATCTTTCTTCAGCGCCGTTCTTGCCATCAAAGGATCTCCGATGAACTTCTCTATTCTCTCTCCTCGCTTCCAGACGGCTCCCTTCCGGGGCGCGGCTCAAAAGTATCTCGCGCCTCTGGCTCTTGCGCTCGTCGCCCTCCTGCTCACTCCTTCTTCATCATCTGCGCAAGCCCATGTCATCACCCCCACGGACATCGCAAACCTGAAGAATGTCACTAGCCCCGTCATCTCACCCGACGGCAAGCTTGTTGCCTACGCTGTTGACACCCCCATTCCTGCCGGCAAGCATCGCGATGCTCATATCTGGATCGCCACCGTCGGTGTCGCCAACAGCGCCCACCCCTTCGCCTACAGCGGAGCTGCTGAAGATTCACCCGCTTTCTCTCCCGACGGCACTCATCTCGCCTTCCTCTCCAACCGTCCTAACCCGCTCTCCAACGTCGAGCCCTCGCCCTACCACTTCTCGCTTGCTCCCGGTACCAGACGTCCCGACCTTCCGGACCACAACGGCAAGCCCTCCGTCGATGCGGACGCCATGCAACTCTGGATCATCTCCCTCCGCGGCGGGGAAGCTGAGCCTCTCACCTATCTGCCCGGTGGTATTCGCTCCTTTCACTGGTCGCACGACGGCAGATCCATCGCCTTCATCCGCACCGACACCGACACCCCGGAAGAGATCGCCCGCAAGAAGGACAAGTACGACCAGATCCGCGTAGACCACGACTACAAATACGATCGTCTTTGGATCTATGACATCGAGAAGCACCAGGCACGGCTCCTCACCACCTCCAACATCAATATCGATGCCTTCGACTGGTCACCGAACGACTCCACCGTCGTC
>JAJZDM010000086.1 GCA_021806005.1 Acidobacteriota bacterium
ACTTGAAGTCACGTGGGAGGACTGGAACACCGTTCTGGATACGAATCTGCGCGGAGCTTTCTTTGTGGCGCAGGCCGTTGCGCGTGGCATGATGCGGCATGGTTATGGGCGCATTATCAACATCAGCTCTGTCACGAGTGTCTTTGGGTACGCTGGTCTGGCGCCGTATGGAGCAAGCCGTGGTGGTATTCGACAGCTTACGATGAGTCTGGCCGACGACTGGGGAAGGTATGGCATTACCGTGAATGCCCTCGCTCCGGGGTGGTTCCGGACGGAGCAGAACAAGGTGTTGTATGAGAACGAGGGGTGGGTGGAGTATCTGAAGGAGCGGATACCCTTGAACCGCCCGGGAAGTCCGGACGATCTGGATGGTGCGGTCGTGTTTCTTGCCAGTGAGGCCTCCAGATACGTCACCGGCCAGACGCTGCTGGTGGACGGCGGCATCACGGTAGGTCGTACGCGCGCAGTCGCTGGCGAGTCGCAGGGCGGAGGGCAGGGAGTGTTCGGCTAGGAGATGGCGCTTCCCACGAGAGCTCCTTTTACATCGATCACTTCAATGCGCCCAAGCAATTTGACGTAAGCCACGATGCCCACCAGGATGTACACGGCGGGAATCACAAAGGCATACACATAGCTGTGCGTCCACTCCACGACCAGGCCGGTCAGGGTCGGTGCGGCGATCGCTGAGACCTGGTTGAAGAAGTTCATGATACCTCCGACGCTGCCGCTGCTTGAGTTTGGTACCAGGAGCGTCGGCAGACTCCACAGCACGGGTGACGCGGCGGAGAGCCCGCCGATGGAGATGGTGATCGCAATCAAGGCTGCGGAGACGCTGTGTGCATAGGCGGCGCCGGCGATGCCCAGGCCGCAACAGGTTCCAGTGATTAATACGGTTTGCCGGACTCTACTTGCGTCGCAGCCACGCTCGATCAGCAGGTCCACCCATACGCCGCCAATCAGCAGGCCGCAGCCCGCAGCTACCAGCCATGGAACTCCTGTGAACAGAAACGATTGACGCAGTGTGATGTGCTGGGTCTGATCCAGGTAGGTAGGCAGCCAGGTGAGCAACAGGTAGAAGACATAGTTGTATGCGCCAGAGCCGATGGCTGCTCCCAGTACTTTACGCTCGCGAAGCAGGCGGCGCACGGGAATGGTGGGAGCGAGCGTGAGCTCCGAGGTGCTTATGCCCCGGTCAAAACAGACGAAGTTGTGCAGGGAGAAGCGGTGCGGCTCGCGGTATCCGACGGCAAATACGATGAGGTACGCAAAGGAGAGCAGTGCCGTGACGGCGAAGGACCAGCGCCATCCGATGTGCAGGATGAGTAGACCGAGAAAGGGCACGCCGACAGCGTTGGCCAGCTTCGCCGTGCTGTCAAAGATCGCGGTTGCAAAGGAGCGTTCGTGGGCGGGAAACCATGCTCCCACAGCCTTTGCGCTGGCCGGGAAGGTCGGCGCCTCACCGATACCCAGCAAGAGCCGCGCCGCGAAGAATAGCAGCAAGCTCGGCGCAAACGCCGCGTCCATGGAGGCAGCGCCCCAGATGAAGATGGATAGCAACGAGATCTTGCGGACACCGAAACGATCCAGCAGCTTGCCGGTGGGCAGTTGGCAGAGGGCATAGGTCCACGAGTACGCTGCCGAGATCTCTCCGAAGACAATCGGGGTGATGCGAAAGCTCTTCACCAGCGCATCGTGCGACACAGACAGGTTCACGCGGTCAAAGTAGTTGACGAGCACGCCCAGGCCGAGCAACAGGCCGATGATCCAGCGATAGGACTCTGGTATGGGTTGGTCAGGGATGGAACCTTCAGCAGCCATATGCGCCAGTGTAGCGGAGCACTGACTGTCTACGCGGATGTTGCCCCCAAGCAACTGAAGATGTCCTCTGTGCGCCAGCGGATCCGGCTGGCGCAGCAGAAGGATTGGGCGGTGAGCCAACCTGCTGAGTCAAGGCTGGTGCGAGTCGAGGCAGGTGCTGGATACGCTGGAGAAGACCCGCAAGGATCTTGCTGCGATGCAGACCCGTGGGAAGCAGGCATCGCCTGCCGACCTGATCGTGCTGGGTGGATGCGCCGCGGTGGAGAAGGCTGCCAGGGACGCAGGAGTGGCCGTGGAGGTTCCGTTTACGCCGGGGCGCACGGATGCGGCGCAGGAACAGACCGACGTGCAGTCCTCCGCCGTGCTGGAACCGATGGCCGACGCCTTTCGGAACTGGGCCCGCGAGGGTCTGGAGAGCCATACGGCCGAGTTGCTGGTGGACCGAGCGCAGTTGCTGACCCTTACGGCCCCGGAGATGACGGCATTGATCGGCGGCATAGGTGTGCTGGATACCAACGTGGGACACACCCGCTTTGGCATCTTCACCCAAGCTCCGGGAACCCTGAGCAATGACTTCATCGTCCATCTGCTCGACATGGGCACGGAATGGAAGCCGAGTTCGGAGGTCCGCGAGACCCTTGGACGGTACGATCGCAAGACGGGTGCCGTCAAGTGGCGCGTCACGCGCGTTGACCTGGAGTCTGGCTCGAATGCGGAGCTGCGCTCGCTCTGTGGGGTAGATGACAGGGGTGGAAGGAGAAGGTCGTCCGTGACTTTGTTGCGGCCTGGAACAAGGTGGTTAACCTCGATCGCTTCGATCTCGCATAGAACGAAGGATGGTCTGCAAGGCGTTGCCGTGGTTCGGTAGAAGAGCGTCCAAGAGGGCCTGATGCTTGGGTCATGGGCGCTCCCGGCCACCCTGCGCCCAGCCTGAGCCAACAGCGAAGGGGCGGAGGGTTCAACGCCTGCGCACGGCGGCGGCTTCTGAAAAGAAGCTACTGTTTTTCGCTGCAGGAGGTATGCTCTTCGCGGAGAACCTGCAGAAATCGCTGCAGGGGCTTCGATTCAGAGTCTCGCCGCCATACGGCGAGCAGTTCCATGGGCGGTGGTTCGATCGCGAGCGGACGGTAAACCACACCCCGGACCGGTATGTTCCGAAAGGCCTTCGGAACAAGGCAGATGCCGATTCCCGACGAGACGAGATAGAGTCCGACCAGCAGGAGTTTGACCTGAAGTATCTTCTGCGGGCTGACGCCAGCGAGTTCATAAGCCTGGCGTACATGTTCACTGAAGCCATAACTGGAGAATGGCGCCGGCAGGATGGTGGTGTATTCAGAGAGTGAAGCCAGGTGGATCGTCTTCCTTGATGCGAGTCTGGCAGGCACTGCGACCATGAGCTGATCTCTCTCGACAACGAGGGTTGTCAATTGAGCGTCGGTCACCGCTCCATGAATGAAGCCAATATCCGCTCGACCACGAAGGATATAGCGCATCTGTTCTTCAGGATCCAGTTCCTCCAGTTCAATATCGACGCCTGGAGCCTGGCGGATGAAGGAGCGCAGGACGCAGGGGAGAACGCCGACGAGGGCCGTGCTGATAAAGCTTATGGAGAGCGTGCCTGCTACTCCCTCGGCCACCTGCCTGGTCGCCTGAACCGCCTTGTTCACGTCCAGGAGAACCTGCTTGGTCTCCTTGAGAAACCGCTCACCCGCAGCGGTGAGGTGAACGCGCCGGTTGGAGCGCTCGAAGAGCCTGACGCCGAGTTCTTCTTCGAGATTTTGTATCTGTACTGTCAGCGATGGCTGCGCGAGATGCAGCCTTTCAGCAGCGTGACGAAAATGCATCTCTTCCGCGACGACGACAAAGTAACGCAGCTGTCGAAGCTCCATACATCTCCACCTTTGACAATAGGACGATCCTATCACTGCGTACAAAAGGAAGTATTGGATGCAGGCAGATTCTGGTGGTTAAGATTAGTTGTTCCTGAAATGGCGAATCGAGTGTCACTACAGCGGGCGACGCTGATGGGGCAGGGATGTTCAAAAGCTTTCAGGACGGATTGGAAGAGACCGGCTGTACAAGGTCTTTTTCCTATGAGGATTATTTGTCATGAGTATGGTTCTGGAAAAGAATGCCGTCACGGAGACCGCAGCACTCGAAGTGAGTGACCTGCGCTCAGCGTTGGAGTTTTTGAAACAGCATCCAGGTGAGTATGTTGAGACCGACGAGCCTGTAGATCCGATGGCGGAGCTTTCCGGAGTCTATCGATACGTTGGGGCGCACGGCACGGTGATGCGGCCGACACAGATCGGTCCAGCCATGGTCTTCAACAAGATCAAAGGGTACGATGACGTGCGGGTTGCCATTGGGTTGCTGGCATCAAGGAGCCGTGTTGCCCAGCTCATGAACACGACGCCGGAGAATCTGGGCTTCCTCTTCAAGGAGGCGGTTGCAAATCCAGTTCCTCCAGAGCTTATCTCTCCGGCAACGCGTGCGGCCTGCCAGGAGGTGGTGCATCTTGCAACGGATCCCGACTTTGACATTCTGAAGATTCTTCCGGCTCCGACGAACACCGAGGTAGATGCGGGACCTTTCTTCACCATGGGGCTGGTCTATGCCGCTGATCCAGAGAACGGACAGCACGATGTGACCATCCACCGGCTGTGCGTCCAAAGCAAGGATGAGATCTCGATCTTCATCCAGCCGGGAGGGCGTCATATCGGTGTCTTCCAGGCGAAGGCAGAGGCGGTCGGCAAGCCGCTTCCGGTCTCGATCAGCATTGGCGTTGATCCAGCGATCTATATTGGAACCTGTTTTGAAGCTCCTACCACGCCACTCGGATACGATGAACTGGCCATCGCGGGCAGCATTCGCAAAAGGCCCGTCGAACTGGTCGACTGCGTTGCTGTCCGGGAGCGAGCGATCGCGAACGCCGAGGTGGTGATCGAGGGTGAGATTCTGCCCAACGTCCGGGTGCGTGAAGATCAGAATACAAACACCGGAAATGCGATGCCGGAGTTTCCTGGCTACAACGGCAGGGCCAACCCAGCTCTGCAGATCATCAAGGTGAAAGCCATCACGCATCGGAGGCATCCCATTCTGCAGACGTGCATCGGCCCGAGCTTTGAGCACTGCAGCATGGCGGGCATTCCGACCGAAGCCAGCATCCTGACGATGGTTGGCCTGGCGATGCCGGGCTACGTGCAGAACGTGCATTGTCCGGCTCCGGGGAATGGAAAGTATCTGACGGTGCTGCAGGTGAAGAAGACCTCGCCCGTTGATGAGGGTCGGCAGCGACAGGCCGCCCTGCTCGCCTTCTCGGCCTTCTCGGAGTTGAAACATGTGATTCTGGTTGACGAGGACGTCGACATCTTTGATCTGAGCGACGTCATGTGGGCGATGACCACCCGGTATCAGGGAGATACCAGCACGGTATTCATTCCGGGCGTACGGTGCCATCCGCTGGACCCGTCCTCAGACCCCGAGTTCGATAGGTCCATTCGGGACCATGGGATCGCATGCAAGACAATCTTCGATTGCACGGTGCCCTTCGCGTTGAAAGATCGGTTCGAGCGCGCCAGGTTCAAAGAAGTGGATGTGAACCGATTTATTCCGGGGTTCAAGCCGCAGGGTCGCTGAGCCGGAAAGGGCCAGACACGCCCGGGAAGTCGGCCCTTTCTCCGCGCTGAGACCTTGCAGAACTCCGGCAGCGAACGATGCCTGCCAGCCGCGGTGGCACCAGGATGCCTGCTCTTGCAGACATACGGATGAGCTGCGCCCAAAGTGAAACGACGCGAAGTAGCCGAGGCGAGGCGACGGTGCCGGGTCCACAACCTGCATCCAGGAGCAGCGCCGGTTAGAGTGAAAGGATGAGTCACCATGTCTGCGCAAATCGTTACGCAGCCTGACACGCAGGTTGCTGCACCAAAACTCAAACACGCTTCGCTGTATAAGCGATTCAAGTCCGAGATCGGAATGATCGTCGGGATCGTTCTCTGTCTGGCGATCTGGTTCATGCCTGCTCAAAGCGGACTGCCGGTGACCGGTCAGCATTGCCTGGCGCTCTCGCTGCTGGCGGTCGCATGGTGGGCGTTCGGGGTTGTGCATCCCGGGTATACCTCTCTGATCCTGCTGGTCGGCTGGGTGCTGACGCATACGGCCGATCCCGGAGTCGTGTTTCGCCTGTGGACGACACCGCTGATGTATCTGGTGGTCGGTGGCTATCTGATTGCGGCCGCTGTGGATGGGTCTGGCCTGGGTCGAAGGATCGCCTATGCCTTCACGCTGAGGTTCGTAAACAGCTACACCAGTATCATCGCCGCCTGTTATGTCCTCGGGTTCATCCTGAGCATCATGATTCCTCATCCGTGGCCGCGTTCGTTCATGATCATGGCGGTGATGGCAATCATCATCAAGTCAGCCAAACTTGAGGGGAAGTACGCCGCGCAGATTGGCCTTGCCGTCTTTGCCGCGAGTTGCCCGACATCGATGATTCTGCTTACAGGAGACAGCACGCTGAACGTTGTCGCCATGAACTTCGCCGGAGTCGATGCGAGCTGGGGCAGGTGGATTCTCTACATGGGCGTGCCCGGGATCATTACCAGCCTGCTGGTATTTCTTCTGCAGATAAAGCTGTTTCCGGCTCCCAAAAACTTTGTGGTGAACAAGGATGAGATTCGAGAGTTGGCTCGCAGCCAGGGACCGCTCACTCGGAATGAGAAGGCGGTGATCTTCTGGGTCGGAGTGGCCATTCTCTTCTGGATGACTGACTTCCTGCACCATATTCACCCGGGCTGGATTGCCGTGGCGGCAGCACTGCTGATGACGCTGCCCGGTGTTGGCGGCGTACTGAAACCATCGGACTGGGGGAAGGTGAATCTGGGGACGTTGTTCTTTTTGACCGCGGCCCTTGGCATCGGCACCGTTGGAGGCGTGACCGGCATGAACAAGTGGCTGGCCGCTGTCATTCTGCCGTCGCACGTCCCGTCCAACATCTTCGCATTCGCTCTTCTGATCACCGCATTCGCTGTAGCCATCCACCTGGTACTGGGAAGCGTGCTGGCCGTGATGGGAATCGTGACCCCCGCCATCATCGCCTACACAGCGCACTCCGGGGTAAGCCCGATTGTTGCGTCTCTGCTTGTCTACACAGCGGTGAACCAGCACTACCTGCTGCCGTTTCACAATATGGCGATCCTTGTGGGGGAAGGCGAGCAGGGCGGACGCTACGGGGCGGCCGAGGTCTTCAAGTTCGGTATACCGCTGACGCTCGTCGTATTCGTCACCACGATCTGCGTTGAGATTCCGTGGTGGAAGCTGATTGGGCTGATTCACTGAGAAGCCAGGAGGGGCGAGTTGGATGCCGGATCTGGCCCGCTCGCCTTGCCCGGAAGGACATTCGCAAAGTATGCCTGGCGAGGGATGCTCTGCCGGAAACGTGCCTCTTCAACCCCTGGAACCGCGTGAGCGATGAGCCCGGGTTGTGATCGAAGGAGATCTCAAGTGCAACAAAGTTGGAAAGTGGTGGTTTTTCTCTATGCTGTCACAGGGAGCCTGGTGGCCTCTCCGTTGGAGGGTCTATCTCAACAGTCCCCGGTGAGTACCGTGACGGTGCAGCGGGCGGGAAGCCCGGTGCCTTCTGGCCCAAATGGAGAAGGCCTGCTGTGGGATTCCCTAGGCTGGTACAAGGTAGAACAGAAGACCGGGATCATCGCGGAGTACTACATAGAACCTGGCATCAGCACAAATAACACCATGGAGAAGGGCGATCCGGCGACGGGCAGCGCCGCTCAGCCGGGAGACGCGAACGGACCGATTGGATGGCCCTCGGATGCGGATGAGCCGACCTTTGAGCAGGGGGAGGAGTTCATCCACCGCAACGACAGGAGCAACATTGTCTCCGGCGTCACGCCGACGCCCGCGCCGATGCTGAAGAGTTTCGATTGGGGCTTTATGTCCGATACGGTGTACGGCCGGTCTGCGAAGGGCTGCCTGATGGCAGGGTTCGATTCCAACTGGTCGATGAACCCGAATGCAGCCAATGACTCCGCCAACCGATATATGTACCTCTGTCAACCGAATGCCTTCTTCAGCCTGTATGTTCCAATCCTGAAGGGCGTGACGCTGCAGTTTGGAAGAATGGACGACACGGCCGCGACGTATGAGATTCCGCCCGCCGCACAGTGGGGGCCGAACATGTTCTATTCGAAGTCCTACGGATTCTTCCGTGATATGACCGTGGTGGGCGGCAGGATCTCTGCGAACATCTTTCACAGCGAGAGCAAGGGGTATCTGCTGGGCGAGTTCAGTGTGAATCAAGGCGATAAGACCGTATATTCCATGAATGGCCATCGGAACTACGTCTATGCGCTGCGTTATCGCACGCCAAAGATGGGCACGGGCATCTACTACTCAGGCCGCGTCGGATACGGCAACGTCACGGCAGACGCCGGCTGCTCCACCACTACCGGTTGCACGACACCGATAAAACCGATATGGGTGAGTGACAACCTGGATAACTACCATGTTTTTTCACCTCGCTCGCAGAGGCTGTTTGAGAACTCACTGATCATCACCCAGGAGTTTCGTCCTCGCTGGATGGTGACAGCGCAGCTTCAGTTCGGCAAACAGTTTGGCGACGGCAAGGCGGATACGATCGCTGTCTATAGCCCTGCCGTGGTCAGCCGCACCTCTCGCACCCTCGACATGAGCATCTGCAACCTTCCGCAACCAACGGCAACTCCCTACTGCAGGGCTGGATTTACAGGGGCTTCTTATCTGAGCTACGGAGGCATGGCGACGTATGTGATCAAGCCCAGGAAGCTGACCGGCTCCCTGCGCCTGGAAGAGTTTCGCAATCCCAACGCCTACTTTGATGGTCCGGTGTTTGCGGTGGTGAATAACACATACGGTGCGAATGCAGGCCTGCCGCCGAACTGGGGCGGGATCAAAGGGGCCTTCAATGAGGTGACCGGGGGCGTGAACTACAACCCCACCCTGAATCTTCGCATTCGTCCGGAGCTGCGTTACGACTGGCAGAGTGGCAGTTATGTTGCGAATGGATTTGGCCAGAACAACCCGGATGGGGTGACTTCCAGCTCGCAGCTTACCGCCGCCGTGGACATGGTTGCCACCTTCTAGAGATTGGACTGGAAACGCTATGTGTGATGTCAGCAGAAAAAGGCTGGTGGTTGGATTCAGCGGGGCCAGCGGAGCGCCGCTTTGTTTGAATCTGCTCAGGGCGATGGGCCAGTTCCCCAACTGGGAGACTCATCTGGTGATATCTGAGGGGGCGAAGCGGACACTGGAACTGGAGACCAGCAGCTCCATGGAAGAGCTGCTGGGGCTGGCGACCCGATGTTACGAACTCCATGATGTGGCCGCCAGCATTGCGAGCGGCACCTTCAAGACCGCAGGCATGGCTGTGATCCCGTGCAGCATGAAGACGCTGGCAGGGATTGCGCATGGATTCTCGGACAATCTGCTGCTGCGTGCGGCTGACGTGGTGCTGAAGGAGCGGAGAAAGCTCGTGCTGGTGCCGCGTGAGACGCCGTTGAGCCCCATCCATCTTGGCAATATGCTCACGCTCGCCAATCTTGGCGCGGTGATCATGCCGCCGATGTTGAGCTACTACAACCGGCCGGAGAGCGTCGAGGATATGACCCGGCATATCGTGGGTAAGGTTCTGGACTGTTTTGATCTGGATGCAAGCGGATTCCGGCGCTGGAGCGGCCCGGCGAGACGCGTGCAGGCCTGGGCGTCTGCTGATTGACGTTCCATCGCAACGCCGGTGCTCGCATCCAGCCGCTTGTTTCCCTGGTGTGACGTGAGAGAAGGGGGGCAGTTTCTGTCCGCGGTCTGACGATCTGGAGCGCGAATGCTGCGCCGGCCGAGCTGGCGGTGAATCCGGCGGTTGACCGAACATCCTCGAAGGGTAGCGGGGCGCGAAGGCTTTGGAGTGGGGAGCGTGGAGCGGCGTCGCATCGGAACCGATACCGACGAGACGCCGCGAGAGGTGGTCCTGGGAGAATGACAGGCCTATGATTCAGTACGGAGAACGCGATCCAAGTCGAAGAACGATCGTGACTGGAGGGGACTGTGAAAGAGCAGGAGCATGTCATGGAGTTTTTGAGATCCCAGAACATCCTGACGCTGGCTACAGTCTGCGAGGATGGCTCCTCCAGTGCGACGCCGTTGTTTTATCTGCTGCATGGCGGGCTCTGTCTTTATTGGGTTTCGTCCAGTTCCAGCCGGCATAGCCGCAACCTTACCTCCGGGCGAGAGGTGGAAGCCGGCGTCCATGCCGCGACGGATCGATGGAAAGAGATCCGGGGGGTACAGATGCGGGGCTTGGCGCAGGTTGTGACGGATTCCGGGGAGCGGGAGGAGGTGCTCCTGAGCTATGCGGAACGGTTTGGCCTGGGCCGGACCCTGCGCATGGCCATGGCGGAGAGTACGCTCTACCGGTTGGTTCCATCATGGATCCGGATGATGGATAACTCACGGTACTTCGGATATAAGTACGAGTTCCGGCCTTCCAGCGGCGGGGGCTCTGACGGGAGATGAAGGGGGGAGCTGGTGCATCCGCAGGCTTGCCGGTTGTCCGGCGGGATGCGGCGTGACGGGCAGTTGCCGAGCCATCGAAGATAGTTATCCCAGCCGCGCATCTTCAAGCAGCCCCGACTTGAGCCTCCGATCCGAGATGCCGGACTTTTGCGCCTCGCCGAAGGCGAAGACAGGACTGAACGGCTGGGGGCGCCGTGTCCGTCAGCGGTCGGCACCAGGCGCGACTGGCAACTCTGAAATATAGCATCTAAGATGGTCGATTAGCGCCCTCCCATGAGGGCAGGGGCTGCTGTGGACGAGCCGGCCGAGAGTCGGTCTCGGATTGCGAACCAGTATTCCTTCGAGACGTTCCCGCACGCGGGGGAGGGTGAGTGTTGAAGTTGAAAGCTGTGACCCGTTTTATATTGTCTGGAGCCCTTCTCGCATGCTGTGGGGGTGGGATCGCTGCGGCGCAGGGTGGAACTCCACTGCACATTACCCATCAGTACGCTGATCGCGACGCGAGAAGCATGATCGGGCTGCCAATGGGGAGCCACAAGACGCTGGTGACCCAGGATGGGCAGCTGCAGTGGTCGCAGTGGAGTCTGGCGCGGAAGGGGCGCGCGGTCGTGTTCGGCTTCAGTGAACAACTGGATGGGGCCCTGGGCATTCACCTGCGCGAGATCGAGGCGGATGGGAGCAAACCGCTGGTTGCGGCGGGACAGCATCTGGTCGGAAGCCGCTTCCCGTTCCCCGTAACCGAGTGGAAGGGCGATGGGCTGGCGGTCCGGGAGGTCACGTTCGCGGTGCGGTCGGGCGGAGTCGGGATGGATGTGGTGGAGATGACCGCAACCAATCCCGGCGGCACGCCCAAGGTTCTTGAGGTGCGACTGGATGGAAAGCAGCGAAACCTGCCCGCCTTTGCGAGCGGAGACGAGTTGAGCACGAAGGATGGAGAGCTGCTGGCGGTGGTGGAACCCCGGGATGGGGTGGGGAGCGCGCGCGCGAGCAAGGACGGTTTTGACCTGGTGCAGGAGCGGAGCGTGCCGGCCCACGGATCGATAGTGGTGACGGTGAAGCTGCCGTACGACTATCCGGTGGCAAAGCTGGACCAGCTTCCCGAAGAGGATGGACCGGCGCTGTTGAAACAGGCGTGCGCAGCGTGGGAGAGCTTCTGGAGCAAGGGGACGCAGGTTGAGCTTCCCGCCGGCGAGAAGGAGCTGCAGGAGTTCTACCAGGCCTCCGTGGCCTATATTGTGATGCTGACAGAGCGCGATGAGAAGGGCGAGCTTTGGACTCTGGACGGGCCCGCGGAGTATCGCGAGTTCTGGGGCAGGGGTGAGTACTTTCAGGCTCGCTCGATCGAGTTTGCGGGCTACCTGCCGATTGCGCTGGAAACAGCAGAGCACACCTTCAGTCTGCAGAAGCAGGACGGAGAGTGGGACGGTCCCGTTACGAGTGGCTGGCCAGCCTGGGACAATCTTGGAGGCAACGCGGGAACCGTATGGAACTACTACCTGTTGACTCGGGACAAGGCGTGGCTGGCGAGTTCGTATCCGCATCTGGAGGCGGCTGCGGAGTGGGTGAACCTGCACCGCGAAGAGAGTATGGTTCCAGCCGACGCGCCCCCGGCCACCAGGCCGATCCACCGGCAGATTCCCTGGAGTTGCACGCCCGAGACCTCGCCACCGCTGAAGCCGGGCGAGAAACCCTACTGGTATGGCTTGCTTCCGTGGAGCTACGGAGACAGTGGGTTGCCGGAGGGACATCCTTTTGCGCATAACACCTGGGGGCTCTATGCGATCAAGGTTGCGGAAGATGCCGCAACGGCTCTGGGAAAGACGGAAGACGCGGCCCGATTTGCGCAGGAGTACAAGGATTACAAGGATGCGTACTTCACGGACATGCGGCGCTCGATTGCGCTGGAGAAGGTTGATGCGCCGTACCTGCCCGCGATGCCGACCGATCCCGGCGCGGGAGTTTCGCAGAGCCTGATTGCGGTGTATCCGACGAATCTCTTGCGTCCAGACAATCTGTGGGTGACCAATCTGCTGAAGCGGATGCGGCGGGACGAGTTGCAGGGACTGCCTACCCACATGGCATGGATGGGGCCGAGCGGGGTCTGGCCGAGCGAGTCGCTGAATGTGGCAGAGACGTACCTGCGGCGAGGAGATGTGGACAAGACCGTCAGCCTGCTGATGGCGACGCTGAATCACACCTACACGACGGACACCTTTCGGGAAGAGATCAAGGTGAACAAAAAGCTGCCCGTGGCGTGCGCCAGCGGCGTATCGAAGGATGTGGCGGATGGCTACGGGACAGGGGACATGCCGGAGGCCTGGGGGCCTGCGAATCTGATTCTGCTGCTCCGGGACATGCTGTTCTACGAGGATGGCGACTCGCTGCAGGTGCTGAAGGGGATCCCGGCAGATTGGATTGCGCCGGGCGAGAGCATGGCCATTGAAGACGCACCAACGACGTTGGGAGGGAAGGTTTCCTTGCGACTCGACTTCAAACAGCCCGGGCTGATGCAGGTGAGACTGGATGCGACCGTTCCGGTTCCAAAGGCTGTGGTGCGGTTTCCAATTCCTGCCGGGACCAGCCTGCGGTCGATCACCGTGAATGGCAGGCCGGAGAAGGTGATAGGCGGCGATTCGGTCATGGTGACGAATCTTTCCGGAGCGACGGTGATCGAGGCGCGGTTCTAGCGGCGATCGTTCAATAGGTTGTCTGTTTGACGGGATGGGAGATGGTGGCGGTGAGGAGCGCGCAGAGCCCGAGCAGGAGTTGATGGGACGTTCAGAAGAACGTAGCCCCGCCGTGCTCTCTGTTGAGAGGCCTTCGTCAGGCAGGTTTTGTTCTTCGAGGTGGGTGATGTGCGCAAGGACAAGATTGCGCGGAGAACTGGTTAGAGTTCGGCGGGGCCCGTCGGAGCCGGTGCTCGCCGTCCCGGAACAGGACAGTCTTCGAGACGAGGGGTGTGCATGCTTGCCGGGGGGGCAGCGAAGTTGGAGGGGGCGCCCTTCCATGCCGAGGCTCTGCGCTACAGCTACAGGGAGGAGTTCTGTTGCGACTGAGAGCGCGGTCTTACCGGTTTGCGTGCCCTGCGGCTGGAGTTCCTTCTTCCTCAATCGGCAGGGTGACACCCTTGCGCCTGTCGAAGATCCTGCGAACGATGTAAAAGACCAGCCCGGCGATGGCGGCTGCTCCGATGCCGACGACGACGTCGTGGTGGTTCCGGCCCAGGTCGCGCAGGGAGTGAATGAGCGTAGGCCCGAACCAGAGCGTGAGCAGGGAACAGACGAGGAACTGGACAAACTTGCCGAAGAAGATGGCCAGCAGAAAGAGGACTGGCTTCATCTCGAAGACTCCAGCGGAGAATTCGAAGAGCTTGAGTGGAGTGGGGGGCGGGAGCATCGCCGGGATCATGATCGCCAGAAACTCCTGGCGCTCAAAACGGTCGCGGATGTTCTCGTAGCGCTCACGGTTGATGCGCTTCAGCAGGAAGAACTCGCCGCCGGCCCGGCCGATGAGGAAGGGCACCAGCGAGCCAAGGGTTGAGGCGGCGGCTGCCATCAGGCTGTAGGCCAGGAAGAGGCGATGGTTGGAGGCCACGTATCCAATCACCACGCCGTCCATGGAGACGGGGATGGGGAAGAGTGCGGAGTCGATCAATGCCAGTCCGCCGACACCCCACACACCAAGAGGTTTGAGGACGGTCAGGAGGACGATGGAGAGCTTATGCACAAGAGCGATGGGTCCGGGTTTCACTGAACCTCTATTTTAAGCCCTGCCGCCGTAAAACCTGTAGCAAGCCCTTTGCCGGCCCGGCCCAGATCCTGAGACGTACGGTCGGGACGATGCCGCGCTGTTACAGATCATGATGGTTCCACGCGGTGTTCGGTCTTCCCGGTGAGGATGTCCAGTGCATGCGGCAGTAGCGGAAGGACGGCACGGAGCGAGTCTTCCGCCCCACCGGGGCTGCCGGGCAGGTTGAGCAGGAGCGCTCCCGGAGCCGAGGAGCCTGGAGTTGATGTCCCCGGCGCCGGATCGGCGATGCCGCACACACCGCGGCTGAGGGCGGCGTAGCGGGTGCGGCGCGCTCCCTCCAGGCGGATAAGTTCGGCCAAGCCTGGGACCAGCCGGGTGCAGACGGCCAGGGTGGCCTCCGGGGTGACGTCGCGAGGGCTCAGCCCGGTGCCGCCCGTGGTGAGGACCAGAGCGGCGCGGGTGGCGGCGTCACGAAGGGAGGCAATGAGTTGGGGCAGGTCGTCGGGGAGGGTGAGGGCGTCCACCAGCCGGGCTCCAGAGGCGATGAGCAGGCCTGTGACGGCAGGGCCGGAGAGGTCAGTCTGCGTGCCAGCGAAGCAGCGGTCGCTGACAGTGATGACGATAGCGGTGCGGCCGGCAAGAGGAGCTGCGACGGACATATCCTGAGGATAAAAGAAGGGATCGCCGATGGGGGCTGACAAGGGCAAAAGAAGGGGCAAGTGACAGGCGAACAGATTCTGGAGGGGCCAAGTCTGGAGGCTGGAGAGGATTGAAGCTGCAGGAGCCTGGAAGACGTACCTCGCGGACGCCGGGGGGGATCTCATTGCCTGGAAGAGGTGGAGGCAGGCGGAATAGCCCCTCAGATTCCGATGGGCAGAATCGGGTAAAGATGAGAAAATGAACTAACCAGCATCTTTTTTCGTCTGGCGATCTGACCCTGCCGGCGCAACCTTGATGGGGGCAACTCCGTTACAGACTTAAGACCCGATGCAGACAACTCCCCCAGAGATCGAACCCGAGCAGCCCAGCCCGCAGCAGCAGAAGAAGACGCCAGAGGAGACTCATCCCGAGTCCCATCCGGAGAGAGTCTCTCCGGTCTCCGTGGTGCCGCACGAGACGGTGACGGGAACGGTGAGTGCGCCGGTGCGCATCCGCACCACCCGCTACGGCGAGTTGGAAGAGCACGAGCTGATTCACCTGCTGGACAGCATAGAGGATGAGCGCGCGCGGGCTCGATTTCGCGAGTCGGTCTACATCTCCCTGTTCATCTGGCTGGCGATTGCCTGGGTGCTTTTCTACGGGCCGAAGTATCTCTGGCACTCCCCGCAACTGATTACTCCCACGGAAGCTCTGCAGCAACAGGCGCAGGTGGAGTTGAATGCGCCGCGGTTGCCGCACCACGCGCCTGCTCCGCCACCCAAAATCAGTCGAGGAACAATCGCCAGGCTTCGGGCGATGGAGCCCAAGCCTGCTCCGCCTGCTCCCACTCCGGCGGCTCCGGCTCCGCCAGAGGCCTCTGCGACGGCTCCGCCGCAGCCAACCCCGCCGCCAGCGATGCGTCCGGCGCAGCCCGAGCCGACGCCGACGATGCCCCTGCCGGCAGCGCCGCAGCCGCATGTGCATGCCAGCCAGCCCGTGCCCAACGCTCCGACCCCCCAGCCCATGCGGCCAAGTTTCCTGGTTCCGCAGACGGCCAGAGACCAGATGCAACAGGCCATGCGGGGATCGCAGAACGCAAACCAGAATCGCAATATGGGCATCAACGGCAGTGCCAGGGGGGCGCAGACCGGAAGCGGCGTGGAGATTCTCTCCGATACCCAGGGAGTGAACTTCAACCCGTATATTCGGCGCATTCTGCAGGAGATCTACGAGCAGTGGATTCCCCTGCTGCCGGAAGAGGCGCAGCCACCGTTGTCCAAGCGCGGGATGACGATGATCCGCTTCACGATCAATGCGGATGGAACGATTTCGGCGATGAACCTGGATGGATCCAGCCATGACGATGCGCTGAATCGCGCTGCCTGGGGCTCCATTACTGGGGTGGGGCAGTTCCCGCCGTTGCCCCATGAGTTCCATGGGCCGAACCTCGAGCTGCGAATTCACTTTCTGGTCAACGAGGGTCCTTCGTAGCTGGTGGGACGAGAGGGCTGGTCTCTGAATGCCAGCCCGGTCGCAGGGATGTAGAGACGCGGATGTAGAGATGCGTTAATGCGGAAGGAACAGAGCCTGGGTGGCGTGATGGGGAGCGAGGGCAGGAAGCCATTCCGCGAGCAGCATGCTTCTCAACCTGGGGCAGCAACGGAGGATCATCCCCGACGTTCTACGGTGTATCGCGCCTCGCCGCCACGACCTCCCGAGCTTACTGCGGCGCTGAAGCGCCAGCTTGAGGCCGATGAGAGCTATCGCCGGGAGCGGGAGCAGGTGGAACGGCGCAGCGTGGTGCGGGGACTGATCCTGCTGGCGCTGTTGACGCTCTCTGGCAGCATTCTGCGAGCCGGGCTGGGACGAGTTTTTGTCCACGGCTGGTGGCGGCCGTAAGATTCGGGTGAACTGGAGTCCTGACAGGCAGGGTGGGCAAGACCGCTCCGCGCAGCGCGAGGCGGCGTGGAGGTTCGAGTGACGACGCAGGGAGAGAGTCTGCATCCGATGCTGGTGATCGCTGGACCGACGGCCAGCGGCAAGACCGCGTTGGCGCTGCGGCTGGCCGAAGAGTTGGGGGGTGAGATCGTCAGTTGCGACTCGGTGGCGGTCTATCGCCTGATGGAGATTGGCAGCGCCAAGCCAACTCTGGAGGAACGCCTGCGGGTGGCGCACCATTGCATCGATCTGTACTGGCCGGATGAGGTGTGCACGGCAGGGGATTATGCGCGCCATGCGCGTGAGGCGGTGGCGGGGATTCGCGAACGGGGCCGGATTCCGATCGTGGCCGGGGGGACAGGGCTGTATCTGCGTGCGTTGCTGGAGGGGCTCGCGCCAGCTCCCCGGCGCGACGAGGCGCTGCGGGAGAGACTGCGTGCGCGGGTGGAGCGCAGAGGGACCGCCTCACTTCATCGCCTGTTGCAACGGCTGGATCCGCGTGCGGCGACGCTGATCCACGCCCATGATGTGCCGAAGCTGATTCGCAGCATCGAGGTGACGCTGGCAGCACGACGACCGCAGAGCGAGCAGTGGAAGCAGGGCCGGGATCCGCTGCAGGGGTATCGCATGCTGCAGATCGGTCTCTCTCCGGTGAGTTCAAAGGAGATTCGCCAGCGGCTATATACCCGGATCAACGAACGCGCGGCCGCGATGTTTGAGCGCGGGCTGCTGCTGGAGACGGAGATGCTGCGTGAGCGCTACGGCGACGCCTGCCGCTGTCTGGGCGCGTTGGGTTATGCCCAGGCGGTGGGTGTGCTGCGCGGCGAACTGAGTCTGGAGGCTGCGGTTGCGGCGGCGCAGCAAGGACACCGCAACTATGCCAAGCGGCAGGGTACTTGGTTCCGCAGCGCCAAGGAGATGAACTGGCTGGCCGGTTTTGGAGACGAGAGGCAGGTGCAGGAGGAGGCGCTCGTCCTGGCGCGAGGCATATTTGCTGGATGAGCCGTTGAGGGAGCAGGCCGGTTGGGAGGAGGATGGAAGCTGTGAACGGGGTGAGAATCGACAAGTGG
>JAJZDM010000204.1 GCA_021806005.1 Acidobacteriota bacterium
AGGATATGCAAGCACGCAGCCCAGGGTGAGTACCGGCGACGAGTGATCTGCCGCTTCTGCGAGTCTGGCAGTCAGGGCATCGCACAAGGCTGCGCATCAGAAGCGACCACTCAGAGGTGCGGGATGGCGGTCGGTTTCCGGATGGGCTGGATGCGATGCTGGGCTTCACCGGCCGGGATGCACCATTCACGCTCGACGAGGACGGCGGAGACGAGTATGAGGATGTGCGTGGAGCCTCCGTTCTGGTAGGTCGGTTGTGGTCGGGGAAAGATCGGCGGATGACGATCGCCTGTCCTCAGGGAAGTTTCGATGGTATAACCCCGCAGAGGGTATACCGGATTATGCTGATCTCGAAGGCCGGTTGCGAGAAGAGATTGGTAGCTTACACAGGGGAGGAGATTCAGATTGTCTGCTGAAAGATTCCGCGGCTGGATGTGGGGGGGTGCAGCGGCTGTGGCTGCGGCCCTGGTGACGCTGCTGGCCGCCAACCCGTGCGCCTGGGCCGGGAAGACCGGCAAGGGAGAGGCCGCCGTGGTGATCGCCGTCTCGCCTGCAGGCAATGACCATGCGGCTGGAACCCTGCAGGCCCCATTCCGCACTCTGGAACGCGCGCAACAGGCTGTCCGTCTGGCCAACGAGGCTCATAACGTGGATGTCGTGCTCGAGGATGGCATCTACCGGTTGCAGCATCCACTGGTATTCCACGCCCGGGACGGAGGCAGAGACGGCTATCGCGTCTGCTGGAAGGCCGCTCCCGGAGCGCATCCCGTGATCTCCGGAGCGATGCGCATCTCCGGCTGGAGGCTCTTCGATCGCGCCCGGCAGATCTATGTGGCCGATACGCCGCCGGGAGCAGACAGCCGCGAACTTTGGGTCAACGACAAGCTGGCCTCAGTCGCCTCCATGGAGATTCCACGCTCATCCGCTCGCTTTACAACCCAGGGCATCGTGCTGAACGGCAAAAGCTACGACCGTCTGGCGAGACTTCCCGAGCAGGATCGTCTGCAGGTTGTCAGCAGCGGCTTCTTCACCCTGCGAATCTCTCCGGTGGAGAAGGTCGACGGTAACACGCTGGTGATGCAGCAGCCGGCATGGCAGAACAACCTGTGGGGTTATGACACCATCGAAGCGCCCTTCCATCCGGAGCTGGCGCATCTTTATCTGGAGAACTCCCTGGCCTTCCTGAAGCAGCCCGGCCAGTGGTATCTGGACCCGGTTGCCGGCAAGCTCTATCTTCGTCCACCGGATGGAGTCGACGTAAACAAGATGGATGTCGAACTGCCTCGCCTCACGGTGTTGCTCTCCGTCGGCGATAACCTCTCCGCACTGACACAGGATCTGGAGTTCCAGGGTATCCGCTTCTCGCACACCACGTGGCTCGGCCCCTCCGGGAACCAGGGATATGCCAGCCAGCAGAGCGGATCGTATCTGGCGGGAGATGATCCCATCTATCCGAGCGATCCGATCAAGAGCTGCGCGCGCGGCTGTCCGGAGTTTGAGAGCCGCCGCAACCAATGGAGCCAGATGCCGGCCTCGGTGCAGGTCTCCGCGGCACAGCGCATCACCTTCGATGGGGATATCTTCGCCCATCTGGGTCAGTACGCCTTGGGCATCGGGAACGACGCGGATGCCACACTCTCCGCAACCGGCCTGGGAGCCAGCGATATCGTGGTGCGGGCCAGCGTCTTCAGCGACGATGCCGGTGGAGCGATTCTGGCCGGCGGCGTGCTGTGTGATGCGCACCATCCGGGCGACCCGCGCCAGATCGACCGCGATCTGATCGTGATCGACAACCGCATCCACGCCGTCAGCAAGGAGTATCTGGACAATAGCGCCATCCTGAGCACCTACGGCGCCGCGCCGATCATCCTTCACAACGACATCTCTGACGTGCCCTACGACGCCATTGATATCGGTTATGGCTGGGGCATCCAGGATCCAGGGGGCAACTCAAACTATCGCAACTTCATGCACGGATACAGATATCCCCAGAATCCGGTCTATCAGACGCCCACCACCTATCGCGGCGCCGTCGTCGCCAGTAACCGGATCCACGACGCCAAGCAGATCTTCCAGGATGGAGGCGCGATCTACAACCTCTCCGCCAGCCCCGGAACGCTGATCACGGACAACTACATCTTCGACAACCATGGAAGAATCGCCCTCTACCTGGATGAGGGCTCGCGGTACATCATGGTGCGCAGAAACGTGGTGCAGGACCCCACCGGGGAGTGGCTGAACATCAACACGGTGCACCGTGCCTGGCCGCTGCGCATCTCGCCGGATAATACGGCCACCGGCAACTGGCATGACAGCAGCAAAATTGGAGGCCTGTGGACGAACTACCAGAACGACCTGATTCTGGACGACCATCTGGTGGTGCAGGGAAACTGGCCAAACCAGGCGCAACAGATCATGAAGGATGCCGGCATCGAGCCATCCGCTGGTCCGGTGGCCTACGAGGAGGCGCAGCCGGATGAGAGACACTGAGTCCTGCACCGCAGTGAAATCCTGGGCAAGAGCAGCGATCCTGGCTGCAGCAATTGTTGGCTCGGCGACGGCTTGCAGCGCCCAGGGAGAGCCACTGAGCCTCCCACCGAATCTGCCCAACCCTCTGCTCTTCTCCAACGGCTCCGCCGTAAACACTCCGGCCCAGTGGGAGCAGTGCCGCAGAGAGATTCTGCAGATGTTTACCGAGCAGATGTACGGTCGCATGCCACCGCGTCCGGCAAAGATGCGCTTCCATGTCTATGATCTGGATCCGCACGCTCTGGGCGGAATCGCAACTCGCGAACAGGTGGCGATTCTCTTCGACGGGCGCCCCGATGGCCGCAGGATGGATCTGCTGGTCTACATCCCAAACGCAGTAGCGCATCCGCCAGTGATTCTGGGGCTGAACTTCTGGGGCAATGAGACCATCGATCCGGATACCGGGATTCACATC
>JAJZDM010000087.1 GCA_021806005.1 Acidobacteriota bacterium
CGATGAAGGACATCGGTTACTGGAATGCGGGGACGATTGAGTTTCTGATGGATGAGGATGGATCCATTTACTTCATCGAGATGAATACCCGGATCCAGGTGGAGCACTGCGTCACGGAGATGGTGACGGGTGTGGATCTGGTAAAGGCACAGTTACGCATCGCCGCGGGAGAAAAGCTGGGAGAGATTGTGCCTGAGCAGCCGAAGACGGTCGGGCACGCCATCGAGTGCAGAATTAACGCTGAGGATCCGGTGAAGTTTATCCCGAGTCCGGGCAGGATTACCGCGTTCAATCTGCCGGGAGGCAACGGGGTACGTGTCGATACGGCGCAGTATGCGGAGGGAGTGGTGCCGCAGTACTACGACTCGATGATCGGCAAGCTGATCTGCCATGGCAAAGACCGTGTAGAGGCGATGAACAAGATGCAGCGCGCGCTGAGTCAGTTTGTCGTGGAGGGTATCCGTACCTCGATTCCGTTGCATCAGCGAATCTTCGCCGATGAAGAGTTTCGTTCCGGCAGTTTTGACACCAAGTTCATGGAGCGGTTTCTGGAGCGCGAGAAAGCGGCGCGAGGCTGAGCCGGAGATGAATCTGCCCAGACTGTATTCGATCGCCGACAGGGCGTCGCTGGAGGCGGCTGGCATCAGCGTAAGGCAGTTTGCCCGGGAGATGGCGCAGGCCGGGGTCGGGGTGCTGCAATATCGCGATAAGCTGGGTTCCGACGAAGAGGTGCTGACTGCGGCGCGTGAGATCGCGGCAGAGTTTGCCGGCAGGGAGTGCCTGCTGATCATGAACGACCGGCCGGAGTTGGCGCTGGAGTTGGGTTGGGGCGTGCATGTGGGGCATACGGATGCGAGCCCGGATGTAGTGCGCCGGATGATGGGCAAGTGTCCCTGCATCATTGGAGTTTCAACCCACGATGAGGCCCAGATGATGGCGGCCAACGCCAGCAGCGCGGACTACGTAGCGGTGGGGCCCGTCTTTGCCACAGCCTCCAAGGCAGATGCAGAGGCGGTGGTGGGGCTGGAGGGCGTGCGGCGGGCGCGTGCCATGACCTCACGGCCACTGGTGGCCATCGGTGGGATCACCCGGACCAATGCGGCCAGCGTGATCGTCGCGGGGGCCGATGCGGTGGCGGTGATTTCCGCGCTGCTGACGCCGGGCAAGGCTCCAGGCGAGCTTGCCAGCGAGATGCTCACCGAGTTGCAGAGGGCTTGAAAGGGTCTGTGGCCGGGCCTGCCGCGGTGCGGAGCGGCAGTGGCGCTTTGTTGGAGATTTCTATAAGGTGAGGAGAAGTGACTCCGCAAATTTCTCCCACGAACGGCGAGCCGGCGAATGGAGCTGCGCCGAAGTTCGTGCAGGGGATGGGGTTGTTTTCAGCCACCGCGATGGTGATGGGTTCCATGATCGGCTCAGGCATCTTCATCGTCCCGGCGGAGATGAGCCGGACCCTGGGGTCACCGGCGCTGCTGATCCTGGCCTGGCTGGTGACCGCCCTGATGACGATCATCGGAGCGCTCAGTTATGGAGAACTGGCTGCGATGATGCCGCGCGCCGGCGGACAGTATGTATACCTGCGCGAGGCGCTGGGACCGATCTGGGGGTTTCTCTACGGGTGGACCCTGTTTCTGGTGATTCAGACTGGCACGATCGCCGCAGTGGGCGTGGCCTTTGGAAAGTTTCTGGGCGTCTTCGCTCCCGGCGTCAGCGACACCCACTGGCTGTGGCACATCGGACATGTACCGGCGTGGCGCCTGGGACCGATGGTGCTGGGCAACATCCAGATTGGATTGAATACGGCAAACCTCGCAGCGATTGCGGTGATCACCCTGCTTACCCTGAGCAACACCCGCGGAGTAAAGCTGGGAGCGGCCGTACAGAACGTCTTTACCAGCGCGAAGGTGATGGCGCTGCTGGGAATTGTGGCTGTGGGCCTGATGTCGCGCAACGCCGCGGCGATGGCTGCGAACTTTGGGGCGGGCTGGCATAACTTCTGGGCCAACTCCGGATGGCACGCTCGCCATGCGGTGCAGGTTGGCGTGGGCGGGCCAACGGCCTATGTCGGGATCTTCACCGTGCTGGCCGTGGTGCAGGTCGGCAGCCTGTTCAGTTCGGATGCGTGGAACAACGTGACCTTCACCGCCGGAGAGATTCGCAATCCGAGACGCAACCTGCCCCTCTCCCTGGCCATTGGAACCGGCGTGGTGCTGCTGTTGTATGTGGCCTGCAACTTTGTGTATCTGACGGTTCTACCCTTGCTGGGAAGCCCAACCGCGGCCACGCTGGCAGGACGGGGAGTTCAGTTTGCCGCCGGGGATCGAGTGGCTACGGCGGTGATGCAGTCGACGTTTTCAGGAGCGGGAGCGAGGCTGATGGCCGCGGCGATTCTGGTGTCGACCTTCGGCTGCGTCAACGGTCTACTGCTTGCCGGCGCACGCGTGTACTATGCCATGAGCTGTGATGGGCTTTTCTTCAAGAGTGCAGGCCGGTTGAGCGGAAAGACCTCGACGCCGGTTGCCTCCTTGTGGATGCAATGGGCCTGGACATGTCTGCTGTGTCTGAGCGGGAGCTACTCCCAGTTGCTGGACTATGTGATCTTTGCAGTTCTGGTGTTTTACGTGCTGACCATCGCCGGACTGTTCGTGTTGCGCAGAACCCGTCCTGAGGCGGAACGGCCTTACAAGGCGGTTGGATATCCCGTGCTCCCGGCGCTGTATATTGTACTGGCGGCGTGGATCTGCGGTGTGTTGCTGCGATACAAGCCGCAGTTTACCTGGCCGGGGTTGCTTCTGGTGCTGCTGGGCGTTCCGGTGTATGCGATCTGGACGAGACCGGGCCCGGCAAACCGGATGGGCGAGGCATCAGAGAGTCAGGTCGCCGGTTAGAAGCCTGGCAATCCGAGTTGGGAGAGAAGGGAAACGAATGGCGAATCTGCTGGCGGTCAAGCCTCTGTCCGTCTTAATGAAAGAGTCTGAGAATGAGGGCGAAGCGGGGCTGAAGCGCGCCTTGGGGCCGGTGAACCTGATTACGCTGGGCATCGGTGCGATCATTGGGGCGGGCATCTTTGTGTTGACCGGGCAGGCAGCCGCCAAACACGCCGGCCCAGCCGTGGTGTTGAGCTTTATCATGGCCGGCATCACCTGCGCCTTTGCAGGGTTGTGCTATGCGGAGTTTGCTTCGCTGATTCCGATTGCCGGCTCGGCCTACACCTATGGCTATGCGACGCTGGGTGAGTTTGTAGCCTGGATCATCGGCTGGGATCTGGTGCTGGAGTACGCGTTTGGAGCGGCGACAGTAGCCTCGGGCTGGAGCGGATATCTCGTCGGTCTGCTGCAGGACTTTCATATCCATCTGCCGCCGCAGTTCACTACCACGCCGGGCAACGTGCTGTGTCTGTATCAGGATCGCTGGATGCCGGTGGCGTCTCTGCCCCCCGGGGTGAGTGCCGCCGGTCTGCCGCACGTGACCGGAGTCTTCGATCTGGTAGCGTTCCTGGCGATTCTGGCGATTACGGCGGTGCTGGTGATCGGCATCGAGGAGTCTGCCAACCTGAACTCAGCGATCGTGATGGTGAAGTTGACGGTCGTCTTCATCTTTCTAGGGATTGGCACCGCCTTCCTGATGCATCATCCCGCGGTGGCGCGGGCCAACTGGCATCCTTTTATTCCAGCCAGTCAGGGACCAGGGGCGTTTGGCATCGGGGGCATCACGGCCGGTGCAGCCTCGATCTTCTTCGCCTATATCGGTTTTGATGCGGTCTCCACGGCGGCGCAGGAGGCCAAGAACCCGCAGCGGGATATGCCGATCGGGATTCTGGGATCGCTGGTGATCTGTACCCTGCTCTACATCCTGGTCTCAGGGGTTCTTACCGGGCTGGTGAACTACCGTGCGCTCAATGTAGCGGATCCGGTGGCGGTCGGCATCGACGCGACGGGCGTGGTATGGGGTTCGATCCTGGTGAAGATCGGGGCGGTCTTCGGGCTGGGTACCGTGATGCTGGTGATGTTGCTGGGGCAGTCCAGAGTTTTCTTTTCGATGTCCAAGGATGGGCTGCTGTGGAAGTGGGCCAGCCGTATCCATCCCAGGTTTCGGACACCCTGGATCTCAAACATCGTGGTGGGAATCATCGTCGCCTTTATGCCGGCGCTCCTGCCGATCGACAAGCTGAGCGAACTGGTGAATATGGGGACGCTGCTGGCCTTTGGAATCGTATGCGCCGGGGTGTGGATTCTGCGCCGCAGGAATCCGCATCTGCACCGGCCGTTCAAGACGCCGATGGTGCCACTGGTGCCGATCCTGGGCATTCTCAGCGCACTTTATCTGATCTGGAGCCTGCCTGTGCTGACCAAGGTGGTGGTGCTGGCCTGGCTGGTGGTTGGACTGGTGATCTACTTCACCTACAGCGTGCGGCACAGCAAGGTACAGAAACTGGCCTTCGAACTGCAAAAGCCACAACCTGACCCTGGGGATTAGAAGCACCTTCGCGCAGGCGTACTGCGAGGGGCGGGCCCTCTGTTGATGAGAAGGCCCACGCGGCCCGTTCCTTGAGAACTATTCCAGGGCGTGTGACCTCGCGCCGGCCGTTGAGTGACTCCGGTTGAGGGAGTTCTGGACGGAACACTGATTCTGCCAGCGCCTGGGCTGACGTGCGAAGGGGCGGAAGATGGCTGTTCAGGCTTGGGTCAAATTCCTGCAGGTGGCACGGAAGACGATGGTTTCGGAGATGGAATCTGCTGGCCTCCAGCGCCCTGGGGTACAGAGGGTGGCTGCGTGGCGGGTACGGAGGGTGTTGGCTGGGTAGCTGGGGCTGCGGAGGGCGACGCGCCCACGGGAGCTGTGGAGGACGGGGTCTGGGCGCCCGAAGCATCGGGAGTTGCCGGTGCGGTGCCGCCGGTGTAAGGAGCGTGAGCCGTCACCGGAGCCGGTTGCGCCATGACGGCCGAGTCGATGCTGTCGGGGTCGTCGCGCAGCTTGAAGAAGATGGTTCCGGCCGCTGGATGAGGGACAGAGAGGGTGGTGCCGGTGAACCCATCGGGTACCGGGACCGGGTCCGTAAACGCCGGGTCAGTCGCAACCGCCTGCAGCAGAAAGAGGTTATAGCCAGCCAAGGTGCAAGGCTCCTTGGGGTTGGGAGGGCACTGGATCTGGGTGAGGATCGGTAGCCGGACCAGCGTGGCCAAGGGCAGCCAGTCGCTGGCGGGGGTGGAGGCGCCCCCTGTTGTGCCATCCGTAGCCGCAGTTGTCTCCGGTCCGATCTGGTGGTCGTTCACGGGGCCGCTGAGTTCCGGGAAGATAGCGCGCATCCGCAGCGCCCCGAAGGCGCTGGGACCGAAGGAGCGCAGGGGATCCAGCGTGGCCACAACCGTGTGCGGGTCCTGAAGCATCAGGCCGCCGGATGGAGCGAGGGTGAGGACGGTGCGCAGGGTGCCATCCAGGGTTTCAATCTCCACCTGGCCGTTGCGCGGGAACCGTTCCTGGCTCTTCAGGGTAAAGGTGAGCAGGGAGGTAAGGGGAAGATCCTCCGAGCTGGAGAGGTAGATATTGGAGTCTTTCGCCTCCGGAAGTTCCGTCTTGCGCAGAAGGGTGACGACCGGACGCGCTGGCATGACGTAGAAGGGGAGGGTGAGCGAGCGGGAGTCGCGGAGGGAGAGGCTGGCGGTGAGTTCCTGGTTAGCGTGGGTGTCTGGGGCCGGAGCTTTTGCAGGCAGAGCAAAGTGCAACGTTCCGGGACTGGTTGAATCCGGCGGCTGGATGTCATGGGATGGATCAGGCGCGGGTAGAAAGACCAGGTCGCCGAGGGTAACCTTTTGGAT
The DNA here is from genome assembly GCA_021806005.1 of Acidobacteriota bacterium. Lineage (GTDB taxonomy): Bacteria > Acidobacteriota > Terriglobia > Terriglobales > Acidobacteriaceae > Granulicella. Next base: position 5,814 of record JAJZDM010000087.1, read on the forward strand.
CTCCCCGAGTCTGGTGCCTCGAACCACCAGAACCTTGTCGTGAGCATGGAGCTCGACGGCGGTGACCGTTGCCGGTTCGGAGAAGGTGCGGGCAGAGACATCGTCGGGCTTGGGCTGGCCAAACTGCTGGATGGAGAGGTGCAGGTCGCCGGGGGTAAGGTTACGGTTCAAGGGGAGCGTGATGGAGAGGAGATTGAGGTCCCCTGGCTTTGGCGTCCGCTTGAACACGACCGGGAAGGGGGCCTGCCCGTCGGGGTGAGCCGTAATACTGTCGACGCAGGCCGAGCCAGTGGAGTCCAGCAGCAGCGTAGAGGTATGGCCTGCGACGAGGCTGTAGGTTGGCTCGTGCCTGGCGTCCTGAGACGAAACTGTTTGAGTTTGATCCGGCTGCGGAACGATGGTCCAGTTGGAGCCGGGAAGTTGCTGGAGCCTTACCTGTGGGCCGGTAAAGTCATCGAAGCCCCAGCGGCCTTTGACCTCTCCGGTGATTATCACGGGTTTGGGCTTGGTGGGGCGCGCAGCAGGCAGAGACTTCTGCGCCTGAGGAGCGGTCGAGTCCGAGGACTGGGCTACGGCGTCCTCGAGGGGAATGCGATGTTGCTGATCCTTCTGCAGTACCAGGCCGCCATAGTAAGCATCCGGGGTGAGAGGGATGTCGGGCTCCTGCGGAGCGCCGGGCGGTGGATTGAGGTGCAGTCGCAGATCGTGCGCAAAGTCAGTGGAAAAGACCAGCGGCGATCCATCGATGGGAATCACGACGGTGGGCTTGATGAGACAGGTGACCTCATCCGGCGCGGGCGGGCGCAGGGATGGAAGGCTGGCGGGCTTCACGGGAGGAAGTGCGATCACCAAAACAGACTTGGGGTTGTGGAAGGATGGCGGCGTGTTCAGGCGCAGGTTCATCGCATCATCCTGCGGGAAGCTGATGGCCGGGATGTACTGATACTGGGCCGTGTGCATATCGCCCATGATGTGGACGACATCGACGATGGCGCCTACGTAGGCCGAATAGCTGCCGCCACCGGCGGCCTGCGTATAACTTGCCTGGGCGATAAGGTCCGAAGTCGGTCCGCTGAGGACACTATCGATGGTCCGGCCCTGCCCATTGTCGAGGATCATCTGGGAGCCGCTCTGGGTGAGGCAGTTGAACTGCATATCGACGGGCTCCTTGAAGCAGTTCTCGTTGGGCTGCAGTTCAAGGGTGCGGGCCAGCAGGTTGGAGTGGTTCAGAAGACTGGTGGGATCTGAGGGGGGTACGCGACGAATGGAGGCGATGTACCTTTCGATCCGTGCCTCCTCCAATCCGGCGTTGAGGAGATCCTGCGAGGAGCGCACAAAGGCGCCGGGACGGCCGCGAACCGCGGACCGGAGCGTCTTGAAGTCTCCGCCGGTAGCCGGCGCAAGGAGGAGTATCGCTTGCTGGGCTTCGGTGGGAACGGTCACAACGGTGCCCTCGAGCCGGATGTTGCGATCCCAGGTTTCAATGCGATGGAACCAGTCGGAGGGTGGAGGATTCGTGTTGCCGCGCAAAAAAACACAGAGGAGAAGGTAGCGAACGGACTGCGACTCGGGAAGGTCGGGATGGATCCAGATCTTATCGCCGGGTTCAAGGTTGGGGAGTGAGGCAATGGGGATGGTCTGGTTCCCGCGCGTAACCCGGACGTCAATCCGGGGACCGATGAGGTCAAAGCGGGCATCGCCGCGGCTCGGCCTGCAGGAGCAGAAAAGCAGACCAGCAAGCAGCAAATATCGGACGCGCTTCTTCATAATGCTAGTTTAGATGCCTCTGCGGGGTTGAGGTATGTAGAGGAAGATCCCTGGCGGTACGGTGCAGGGCTGGAGAAGAGCGCCGTGAAGATGGTCCGATCGGACCGTTCCCTCTGCTCAGGCGAGATGACGTGACCCTACCGATCGGTAGGGTCACGTGGAGGATCGTGGGATGCTGTCTCTCCCTGCGCCGCGTAGTCCTGGAAGCGCACGGGGCGCGGGGTGGAGCAGGCAGAGTTGAGACAGGTGCCGATGGCTGCAAGGTGCCGGGCGACAGGAAGCAGTTTCTAAATGCCCCGCAGGATACGGCCGCTGGGCCGATCGGATTCAACCGAGCCATCCCGGATGGAGATGACCCGGTGGGCATAATCGGCGATGTCTGGCTCGTGAGTGACGAGCACGATGGTGTTTCCCTCAGCCTGCAGTCTATCGAAGAGGGCCATGATCTCGACCGATGTCTTGGAGTCGAGGTTTCCTGTGGGTTCGTCGGCCAGAATGATGGAGGGTTTGTTGACCAGAGCGCGAGCGATGGCTACGCGCTGGCGCTGGCCGCCGGAGAGTTCGTTGGGCTTGTGGTTCATGCGTTCCGCAAGACCCACGGAGCTGAGGATCTGCTTGGCGCGTTCGATGCGTTCGGCAGCCGGGGTTCCATTGTAGATAAGGGGGAGTTCGACGTTGTGCAGGGCGGTGGCACGGGCCAGGAGATTGAAGGTCTGGAAGACGAAGCCGATCTCCTTGTTACGGATACGGGCCATCTCATCGTCGTTGAGCTGAGAGACATCATGACCGTTGAGCCAGTAGCGGCCCTCACTGGGACTGTCAAGGCATCCGATGAGGTTCATCAGCGTGGATTTTCCCGAGCCGGATGGGCCCATGATCGCCACGTACTCGTTATGCCGGATCCGAATGTCGATTCCGCGCAGGGCGTGGACCAACTGGTCGCCCATCTCGTAGGTCTTCCAGAGATTGTCGGTTACGATGACATCTCCGGCGTGGGGCCCGTCCGCGTTCGCGCCGACACGGTTCTGTGCCGGTGCGACGACTTCGGAGGTGTTGATGGTCATAGGTGTCTCCGTAAGAGCAGGGTCTCGCCGGGCTGAACTAACTTGAGCTGGAGCTATCGTCCGTGGCTGCGGGAGTGGCGATGGAGTTGTCGCGTTTTACCGCGGTTCCGCTGTGCAGCATGCGGAGCACCCGGTAGTGGCCGGTGACCAGTTCATCGCCGGCCCCGAGGCCGCTGAGCACCTCGATGTCTGTGGTGCCTGTGATGCCGGTGGTAACAGGCACAAATTGAACGCGCATGCGTCCATCCTGTTTGGTCATCTTGTAGACGCCCTGAACCAGATTGGACTCCCCGCCGGTGGCGGTGGAGGCCGAAGAGGGGGTTTTTCCGTGGCTTTGGAAGTACTTTGCCTCCAGGGACGGGTCACGCAGCACCAGGGCCTGAATGGGAATGGTGAGCACGTTGCCCCTGCGCGCGGTGGTGATTCTGGCGGTGCAGGTGAGGCCGGGACGGAGGTCAACCTTAGTCGGATCCAGAGTGACGACGACTTTGAAGTCCTTGGCTGATTCGGTTCCGGTGGTGGACTGCGAGGTTGCCATGCCAGTGGTTCGCAGCAGCGCCTGATCGCCGACCTCGGTGACCTTTCCGGTAAAGGTTTGACCCGGGAAGGCATCTACGGTGACGACGGCGGTCTGGCCGAGCGCCACATTCGGGATGTCGGTCTCGTCGATCTTGACTTCGGCGGTGATGACGGACATGTCTGCCAGGGTCATGAGGGTTGAACCCTCCGAGTTCTGGATGCCCTCGACGACGGTCTCTCCCTCCCGCACGGGGACGTTGGTGACCAGGCCGTCAAACGGAGCGATGCTGCGGGTGAGGGCCAGAGAGTAGTTGTCGCCTTGCAGGTTGGCGATGTCCTGTTGGACCTGGCTGCGTGCTGAGTCGACCTGAGCCTTGGCCTGCCGGACCTCGGCCTGACGCTGGGCAACGGTAGCCACATCGACGTCATAGGCTGCCTTCTTGGCGTCGAAGTCCTGTTTGGCAATCAGGTTGTCCTTGTAGAGGGCACTCGCGCGCTGGTAGTCGAACTTCTTTTGTTCCAGATCGGCTTGAGCCTCCAGGACGTTAGCCTGGGCGGTCTTCTGGTTGGCGATGTAGGAGTCGACGTTGGTCTGGGCGGCGGCGATGGTGGCATTCTGAGCGGCAACACTGCTAGCCTGCTGCTCGCTCTCCACCGTTGCCAGTAACTGGCCGGCCTTTACATGATCGCCCTCCTTCACATAAAGGTGGGTGATACGACCAAAGGCGGTGGTGCCCACGTTGACCTGAACCTTGGGCTTGATCTCGCCGGTGCCGCTGACGGTGGATACCAGATCCTCGCGCGCGGCCCGGGCCGTGGTCACAGCCGGTACGTCCGAGCGGCTGTGGACGATGGTTCCGGCGACGACGCCTGTAACAAAGAGTAGAAGGAGAACGATCAGCGAGATCTTCTTGCCAGTCATGTTGCCGGTGGCGAACGCTTTCTATTGACAGAGTAATCCCAGACTTTGGGTCCCGACTTGGAGTACAGTGATTCGATTCAGACAAACCTTAATACGCTGCAGGGTTTCTATTGGTTCCATCCCCCCCCGCCTAGCGGAGTCTTCCAAGCCTGGCCGGGGCGGGAAGGGCAGCCGGCACCCTTTTGGTCACCCGGGGAGGAATAAATCCGGTCCTGAACAGATGATACCAGCGCTATGGTTCCAGCCTTGTGTCGGCCGATAACCGCGACTAGAATGGCGAAGGGGTGTATATCAGAAGCGGGGCCCACTCATGAAGATCTGTATGTCGCGTTTTATGCTCTCTGGAATGGCTTTTGTCGCGCTCACTTGTATGGGCGCGAGGGTTCCGGCACAATCTACCTCTCCGGACCAGACTGCGGCGCAGACTACGCAGCAGAACGGCAGCACGAACAACTCCGCTCCCGTGGTGGAGAAGCCCAATCCGTTGGACCGCAAGCTGACTTACAGCCAGGAGCGGGAACGGCGGAGGGCGACAAGGGAGGAGTTGAAGGGGTACTACAAGAAGTGGCTCGATGAGGATGTGCGCTGGATTATCACCCCTCAGGAAGAGAACGCCTTCAAAAACCTCAGCAACGATGAGGAACGGGATGCGTTCATCGAGTCGTTCTGGCAGCGCCGCAACCCGAACCCGGACTCCACCGACAACGAGTTTCGCGACGCATATTATGCGCGTATCCAGTACGCCAATGAGCATTTTGCCGCTGGCGAGCCGGGGTGGATGACCGACCGCGGCCATATCTACATTGCCTGGGGAAAGCCGGACAGCATCGACTCGCACCCCTCGGGCGGAAACTATGAGCGACCGATCGATGAAGGTGGTGGTGAGACCTCTACCTACCCGTTCGAGACCTGGCACTACCGTTATTTGCCGGGTGTAGGCGACAACATCGACATTGAGTTTGTAGATACGTGCATGTGCGGGGAGTATCACGCAACGATCAATCGCGCGGAGAAGGATGCGTTGCTGCATGTGCCCGGCGCCGGGTTAACCCAGTATGAGCAGATGGGTATGGCCAAGAAGGCGGATCGGTTCGCTGGAGGTGGTCTTGAACAACTGGGCACCGGACCGATGTCCTCCTCCCAGCAGAGCAAGGAGTTTGACCGTCTGGATACCTACTCCAAGCTCTTTGCCCCGCCACCGATTCAGTTCACCGATCTGGACGACTTCCTGACGTCCTCGAAGATCCTGACCGGGCCGCCCTTCCTGTTTGACGTAAGGACGGATTACGTCAAGATCACCAACGGAACGGTGATGGTGCCGGTTACGCTACAGATTCGCAACGGCGATATCACCTACACCACCAAAGAAGGCGATTCGGTGGGGGTGGTGAATATTCTCGGTCGGGTGAGCACCATTACGCACCGCATCATGTACACCTTTGAGGACACGGTGAAGGTGGAGACGCCCAGCGATCTGCTGCAGCGTACCAAGAACAATGTATCCGTGTACTGGAACTCGATTCCGCTGCAGCCGGGCCGGTACAAGTTGGAGATTGCGATCAAGGACGTCAACAATCCAGATCACGTAGGCATCTGGAGGCGGAGCATCGATGTTCCGGAGTTCGACGACGACCGTCTTGCGGCCTCCTCGCTGATTCTTGCCTCGGATATGGAGCGGGTGCCTTCCAAGGACGTGGGTACGGGAAACTTTGTGATTGGGAATACCAAGGTGATTCCAAGGGTTCCTCCCACTGTCTCAGCCCCCGTGGTCTTTCATCGCGGCCAGAATCTCAACTTCTGGATGCAGGTTTATAACCTGGGGATCGGGCAGAATAAACGGAACGATGCCACGATTCAGTATCAGATTCTGGACCTGGCCAACAACAAGCAGATCCTGGATTCTCAGGAGTCCGCCTCCAAGCTGAACCCAAACGCCGACCAGCTTACGCTGGAGAAGACGATGCCGCTGGCCAGCCTTGAGCCGGGCAAGTATCAACTGACCATCACGGTAAACGACGGGATACTGAAACAGCACATTGCGCAGAGTGCCCCGTTCAATGTTGAGCAGTAAGATGTTGAGGTAGAGCATCTTGAGAGATGCACAGGTGCTTTTGCCCTAATCGGAACGAGTTCTCAGCCGTGCGGCGCCGAAGGATCCGGTCCGCTGCGGCTGAGAGCCAAGCTACGCGAGACACGGCCGCAGTAGCGAGTTCTGCCTTGTTGTGGCCCGCCCGGGCTTGCTGCCAGTTGTTCTGGAGAGCCGTCGACGCGCGAATGGGGATTTGAAGCGCGGTGAGACGAGTCGTACCAGGTCTGTTATGGCTGATGCTAGTGATTCCAGGGAGTTGCCCGGGACAGATCCCGGCGCGACGGCCTGCTGCGATCTCTGGTTGTGTCCGGGACAGTCACGGTACGCCGCAGATGGGGGCGCTGATTGAGTTGACGCGTTCCGGGAGCGGAACGGTGGCAACGGCGATCAGCGATTTTCATGGTCGGTATACCTTACCGGCGCTGGCGCCCGGACGGTATGAACTTCACGCAACGGCCGCTTTCTTTCTGCCTTTGGTCCGGAACAACGTTCGTTTGCGCGCGGGTGCGCAGTCCGTGGTGAACGTTACACTTGATGGTCTCTTCGATGCGGACAACTGGCTTCCGGCAGAACGCCGCCGCGCGGATGATCCAGTGGATGACTGGAAGTGGACGCTGCGCTCGATGGCCAGCCGGCCGCTTCTGCAACTGCTGGATCCGAACGACGCAGCCGGGGTTTCACCCAGAGCACAAAAGCCGAACAGGACTCCTTTGCAGGGGCAGGTCATTCTCTCCCGTGGGGATGGCGTATTTGGTGAGGGAGGGTTGCACCAGGTTCTGCTGCTGGACCGGACCATGCGGGACGGGGATGATGCCGTATTGCGCGCGGACCTGGGTGATGTGGAGATGGATGACGCCTCTTCGCAACCTTCTATTGCGCTGGTGACAGGGTACGAACTGAGAAGCCTGCTGGGGGGCAGCACGCGACTGGTTGCCGGCTTCCAGTCACACCCGGAGTTGACCGACGGAAGCCCGAACGGCGGGTTCCAGTTGCTGCGGCTGGCGAGTACCGAGGAGATTCCCATTGGCGACAGCTTAGTGATCGATGTGGGAGCTCTTGCCCAGGCGGAGCGGCTGGAAGAGACACAGTTCGAGGTGGAGCCGTTTGTGCGCATTCTGGCTAATCTGGGACCGGGGTTCGTGGAGGAGTATCGATACGCCGCGGGCAGGGAGTTGCAAAGCTCGAAGGACCTGGATGAGTTGAATCCTGCGTTGAATGTGGTGACCGATGGATTCGGGCGTCCGCGAAGCGACAGCGGGATGCACCAGGAACTCTCCCTGAGCCACCGGGTGGGAAGCGGAATGCTGAGTGCTTCCGTGTACGTCGACCGGATTCCGTATGGAGCGATCGCCGGCAGCGGCAGGATGAACGAAACATCGTTGCAGTCGGCCAAGGCGGTAGCTGACCAGGCCACGGGGGTCTTTGAGTTGGCGGGGCCCGGCTATGCGGCGCGCGGAGTGAGCGTCTGTATCCTGCAGACGCTGAACTCGGCTTTTTCGGCGTGGGTTGAGTATGACCTGGGGACGGCTCTGGGCTCCAACGGAACACTGGCGTTGGCCGACCTGCCCGCCGGTTTGAACAGGCACAGGATGTCGGCGGGGACAGTGACGCTTCGGGGCAGGATCCATCGCTCGAAAACCGCGTTGCGCATAGCATACCGGTGGCAACCATCGAATAGCGTGACCCAGGTAAATGAGTTCAACGCTTTGCCTGAGGAGGCGTATCTCACCTTCTATATCCGGCAGCGGCTATGGTCCGGCAGGGTGCGACCCCAGAGCATCGACCTGATGGTGGAGGCGACTAACCTGCTGGGTGAGGGCTATCAGACCGGGCTCCCGGCCTCCGGCCAGGCACTGGCTCTCAGCCAGGTTCCTCAGGCGATTCTGGGTGGGCTGGCCTTTAGCTTTTAGGTTGGTCTCTCGGACCGGCCAAAGGTGGAGTGGCATTCCTTATTCGGATGGGAGATGATGGGTAGAGAGAGGTTTAAATACGGGATGGGCGGTTCAGGTTCATCTCTTGTCGAAAACCAGTAAGTCTTTATTTTTGATTGACCTGCGCTGTCCACCTTGGACTTGTATCTCGTCCCACTTTGAATCCTTGACGCTGAAAGTCACTCTTATGGAGTGAAGGCAGGCGTCGCGGCGCAGGTGCGTCCGGCAGGTGCAGTGGATGATAAGGATGCAGACAGCGGCAAGCGCCCCGGGGCCCCAGCAGGTGTTCTCAGCGCTCTGGGGTAGAGGTGAGTGAGGAACCATGTGCGGTATTGTTGGGGTCTTTGGCCATAGTCCAGTAAGCGCGGTCATCTATGAGAGCCTTTCCATGCTCCAGCATCGCGGCCAGGATGCTGCGGGGATTGCCACCTGTTTTGAGGACCGGTTTTATCTGGAGAAGGGAAACGGCCTGCTGACCGACGTCTTCGATCCGGAGACGATGGCGCGTCTGTTGGGCGATATGGGGGTAGGGCATGTGCGCTATCCGACGGCGGGCTGTGCGTCGGTAGCCGAGGCGCAGCCGTTTTACGTGAATTCTCCTTACGGCATCATCTTTGCCCACAACGGTAATCTGACCAACGTCTCGGAGATTGTGGAGAGCCTGTTCCTGACGGACATGCGCCATCTGAACACCAGTTCGGACTCCGAGGTAATGCTGAACGTCTTTGCCCATGCCCTGGCGCGGCGGGGCGCGGTGCATCCCAACGAGTTTGATATCTTTGCGGCCGTGGAAGAGGTGCATCGGCGCTGCAAGGGCGGCTATGCTGTGGTCGCCATGGTTGCCGGCGTGGGTATGGTCGCCTTCCGCGACCTGCATGGCATTCGGCCACTGGTCTTTGGCCGCCGCGGGGATGGGGAGCGGAGCGCTGTGAGCGATGGGCAGGAGACCGAGTATATGGTGGCCTCAGAGAGCGTGGCGCTGCAGGTGAGCGGGTTCCATGTGGACCATGATCTCGCTCCGGGTGAGGTGATCTTTATTGACATGGAGGGCACGGTCTACAGCCATGTGAGTCTGCAGGCACATGAAAAGACGCCGTGCCTCTTCGAGTTTGTCTACCTGGCGCGTCCGGATTCCGTGGTCGACGGAGCATCGGTCTATGAGTGCCGCATCAATATGGGCACCAAGCTGGCAGAGAAGATTCAACGCGAGTGGGCTCACGTTCCCATCGATGTGGTGATTCCGATTCCATCCACCAGCCGCATCGCCGCCCAGGAGATCGCCACTCGATTGAACCTACCGTACCGCGATGCACTGGTGAGAAATCGCTACGTAGGGCGCACCTTTATCATGCCCGGGCAGGCGCAGCGCAAGAAGTCCATCCGGCGCAAGCTGAATCCGATTCCGCAGGCCTTCCAAGGCAAGAAGGTGCTGCTGGTGGATGACTCGATTGTGCGTGGAACGACGATCCGCGAGATTATTGCGATGGTGCGGGAGCAGGGTGCGGAGAAGGTTTACGTCTGCTCGGCGGCGCCACCGGTACGGTTCCCCAATGTCTACGGGATTGACATGCCGGCCCGCTCTGAGTTGATCGCCAGCGGACGCAACGTGGCTCAACTGACAAAGGACATCGGGGCCGATGAGTTGATCTTTCAGGATCTTGAGGATCTGAAGCAGGCGATCACCGAGGTCGCTCCGGATCTGGCCCACTTTGACACCTCCGTCTTCGATGGCGTTTACGTTACGGGAGACATCACCGAAGAGTACCTCAACACCCTGGAACAGAAGCGCAACGACGCAGCCAAACATACCTCCGATGTCGCCAGCCATATTACGAGAAATCTCTATGCCCACCTCTAGAGAGGGTGGGATGAAGATGCGGATACTGCCCGGGTCGCCGGCGCTGACCTCATTCGAGGCGGCACGAGTGGTTCAGCGAATCCGAAACAATCACCCCGCCGAAGCTTGCGATGTGATCGGTGTGGAAGCCAGCTATCTTTATCTGCTTTTGTTCTCCTCCGGAGCGGAGACAGAGATAGATCCCGCGCGTCTGCGGCAACTGCTGGGCGCCGGCGCGGAGTCGGATGCAGTGCTGAGTGACGAGGAAGATCTCGGACGGTCGATATGGATAGGGCCGCGCGTGGGAACTCAGTCGGCATGGTCGAGCAAAGCGACCGACATTCTGCAGAATACGGGCTTCGATGGGATTACCCGGGTAGAACGCGCGAGGGTGGTGCGGCTGCTGACCTCCAGCGGCGCCGCCGTGGAGAGGATCTCCACGCTGGCGGATTCGCTTCACGATCGTATGACGGAGAGCGTCTTTTACGGAGGCGCGGAGGAGTTGCAGGCGCTGTTTGCGCCCCGGGAAAAGAAGCCGCTTGCGGAGATCGATGTTCTGGGAGAGGGAGAGGCTGCGATCATCGCCGCCGACCGCGCCCTGGGACTCTGGCTGGCCAGCGATGAGATTGAGTACCTGGTGACGGAGTTTCAACGGCTGGGCCGTAATCCAACCGATGTTGAGCTGTATATGTTCGCACAGGCCAACAGCGAGCACTGCCGGCACAAGATCTTCAATGCCAACTGGACGGTGGACGGCAGACGGCAGACGCGGTCTCTGTTTCAGATGATTCGCAATACGTATGAGGTCTCCGGCCAGGATGTTCTCTCTGCCTATCGGGATAATGCCGCGGTGATCCGTGGCAACAAGGGAGGAAGATTTTTCCCGGAGCCGGAGGACCGGGTATACCGATACCACGAGGAAGAGATCCATATCCTTGCGAAGGTGGAGACGCACAATCATCCCACCGCCATCTCTCCCTGGCCGGGGGCCGCTACCGGATCCGGCGGAGAGATTCGTGATGAAGGAGCGACGGGGCGGGGCGCCAAGCCCAAGGCCGGGCTGTGCGGGTTTACCGTATCCAATCTGCGACTGCCGCAGGCACCGCAGCCCTGGGAGAAGGAGTTTGGACGGCCGGGATCGATCGCCTCCCCACTGGAGATCATGATCGAGGGGCCGCTGGGAGCGTCGGCGTACAACAATGAGTTTGGCCGACCGGCGCTGTGCGGCTACTTCCGCACCTATGAGCAAGAGGGCTTGAAATCCGGTGCGGATACCGACTCTCAGCCGCCAGTGGTTTTTGGGTACCACAAGCCGATCATGCTGGCCGGAGGAGTGGGAAGCATTCGCGCAGAGCATGTTGAGAAGGGCCAGATCCGGCCGGGTGATGCGCTGGTGGTGCTGGGAGGCCCGGCGATGCTGATCGGGCTGGGAGGCGGTGCAGCCTCCAGCAGCGCAGGAAGCGGGGATTCGGAGCTGGATTTTGCCTCTGTCCAGCGGGGCAACGCGGAGATGGAACGCCGCGCCCAGGAGGTGATCGATCGCTGCTGGCAGTTGGGTGAACGGAACCCAATCGCATTTATCCACGATGTGGGTGCGGGCGGCTTGTCCAACGCCCTTCCGGAGTTGATCAAGGATGGAGGCTGCGGCGGCCGTTTCGAACTGGCCGCGGTTCCATGCGGAGAGGCCGGGCTGAGCCCGCTGGAGATCTGGTGCAATGAGGCGCAGGAGCGCTATGTG
>JAJZDM010000205.1 GCA_021806005.1 Acidobacteriota bacterium
TCGAAGTCGAGTCGCCCTCTACACCTGCACCGAAACTGCCTTACGCCCCCCAAGGGCCAACCGCTTGCCATTCTGGTAGAGATTAACCGTGAGAGAAACCGACTTCGGCGCGGAGAAGGCGGCATCCCGATCAGCGCCAGGTTCGATAGCATCTGCAGTGTGGATGGTTATCTCGAACTGGGCTTCGGGATAACCATCCACAAAGAAAATGCCATAACACAGACTCCCGCTCACGGTACGTCCGTACCCTGGAAGCTGAAGTAGCTACCGATGGATGGCCCTCTACAAACCTCCTGCTTTACATTTGATAAAATGTAAAGCAGGAGGTTTGTCATGATGCAGGCCACCCTCAGCAGCAAGAACCAGGCAACAATTCCCAAGCGAGTAAGGGAGCATTTGAACCTCAAGGCCGGGGATCGGTTCAAATTTTTCCTCCAGCCCGACGGCAGAGTGGTCATTCTCCCGGGAATTCCAATCTCAAAACTCAAAGGCAGCGTCCCAAGGCTGGAGCAGCCGGTCTCCCTTAAGGCGATGGATGAGGCCATTGCTGCCGGCGCGATCAGGCGTCACCGCAAATGATCGGCCTCGATACCAATGTTGTCCTGCGATATCTCTTGCAGGACGACCCAGTACAGACCCTCCACGCCAACCAGATCTTTGAGCAGAAGATCTCAGGCCAAAATCCCGGCTTCATCAATCTGGCGACCACGTTGGAGATCGTCTGGGTGCTGCGCAGCCTTCTCAGGCAGACCTCTGCCCAGATTGCACTCCATCTTGAGAACCTCCTCGCGGCAGATTCCCTGCAGATCCAGAACGAGCAGCAGGTGTTTGAAGCAGTCTTTGCTCTCAAGACCGGGGCGGGAGAGTTTGAAGACGCTCTGATTGGCGCGCTCAACGCCTGGGCAGGTTGTTCCCATACGCTCACCTTTGACAGACAAGCAGCAAGGCTACCCTCATTCCAGGGCATCAGGTAAGTCTCGCGTCCTCCGTGGAATGGAGGATGCCGAAATTGATTCCGACATTCTGAAGTGGCCCGCTTCGGCTGTTTGCTCTGGCCCGGCCTCACCAGCCGAACCGCCTCTTGCTTTATCTCCAGCGTGTGCCGCCTTCGTTTCCCGTCCCTCACCTTCGTATCCCTTTCGCCATTCAAGCAGCTCGCTATGGGATACGTTTTGCGCGGGCAACATCACTCGCGATTTACATCCCGGCGCACGGGCTCAGTCACCCTTTACAATCAGGCTATGCATGACGTGGTGGTCTATTCGCGCAAAGGATGTCATCTCTGTGATGTGGTCAAGGAGACGCTGACGCAACTGGAAGGCTCTGCCCCGTTCCAATGGCGCGAGGTCGATATCGACACCGATCCGGAGATCCTCCAGCGCTACAACGACGAGATTCCCGTCGTCTTCATCGACGGTCGCAAGGCGTTCAAATATCACATGGAGAAGGATCGGTTTCTACGCGCCTTGGCAGGCAGAACGTAACCCTCAGAAGTGCGCCAGCCGGCCGCAAAGGCAGCCTGCCCATGGGCGCACAATCCATCCACGGGCGGCTGCAAGATCTCTTTCCCCTCAGAAGATTGCAGAACAGAACGGTCAGGGAACCCAATAGCCTGGTCACATCTTTCCAGTCACAACAAACCGACCGGGACAAACTCCCCGGAAGATCTTCTTCGATGGGGGTGAAGCTGGGGAGATCCTCACCCCCGACTCGCCGAGCACACCGGATGAATTCCTTCATCGGTGTAGCCTAGTTGCCGTTCATCTGATCCAGATCTTCCTGGTACTCCTGTTCAACGCGTAGCCTGCGAACCACCGTTACGCCATCCTGATTCAGCAGAAACAACGTGCCCGTATTGCCTCTTGCCAACACCTGGCGAACTCCGTCGATCGTCGCCAGCAAAACAGGATTTCGGGGATGAAGGGTATCCATCACCTCGTAGTTGCGTGGTGCCGCGGTCTGGCTGCTCGCAGTCTGATCTTCTGTCTGCGTCTGTGCCGTCAAAAGACCCGTGGCTCCGATGGATTGAACAACAATGGTGCTCTGAAAGGGCTTGGCAGGCATCAGCACGGGCTGCTTGTAGTGCGATACATTCAGGATCGCATAGCCCGCGCCATCCCTGTAGCGAATCAGAACCTCGTGATGCCCTACATACCGTACGAAGTCAAACGCTGACGGTGCAGGCAGTTGGACCTGTGCCAAACGTTGAATCTCCGAAGGTTGGCTTACATCCAGAACAGAAATCTCACGCCCATTCTGCGACTCAACGTAGAGCAGAGTGCTTCCGTCGTTGGAACTATAAAGGTACATCGCGGCAGGATTGCGAACGGCAAGCGCTCGCAAGGTATCCGGGGACTCCACGGCGATGGTCTTGGACCTCTGCCCGAACGCTGCCCCGGTGGATAGGGCTAAGATCCCAACTACTGCGGCAACAAGTGCATTTCTCTTCATGGCCGCTTCCTCCTTGCAACTACAAAGTTAGTTTCCTCCCGGAACCTCCCGGTTGTCCAAGTAGAATTCGTTATCGCCAATAAGTGGTTGCGTCGCAAGCACCTGCTCAAGGCCATGCCACCCTCTCAGCAACTCTCACGAACCTGCCCACCGGTATCCTGAACCCTGGCAGCGCACCCAATGCGGAGAACTGCCGCGTTCCCCGCCGCGTGTCGTCTGCGGAGCGCCAGGACGCACCGAGGCAGGTCAACACCATATTGTTCGTGAGACGATACATCTTGTCAGAAGCAGCCCCCCTCGGAGAGAAGACGAGGATCTTGCTCCTGGCATATCCGGTACATCCTCTCAAAACAGTCGGGCCACCGGAAAAACCGGTCCCAAAACACAAAAGCCCTGTCGATACAGGACTTTTGTC
>JAJZDM010000206.1 GCA_021806005.1 Acidobacteriota bacterium
GTCCCAATCGCCTTTCCACGCTGCTCTTCGGCCACCAGGTCCGGGGCAATCGGTAGTACCACGTGCGCCACCGCAGCCATGAGTCCCACCAGCGCGCTGGCCACAATCAGCCACACCAGCCCCTGGGCCAGGGCCACCAGCAAAAGTGCTACGCTCACCCCGGCATACATCCGCATCATCAGGGAGCGCCGTTCCGCCACGTCTCCTAAAGGCACAAACAACAGGATTCCAACGGCGTATCCCAACTGGGTCGCCACAGCCACCCACTCCATGGACTGGGCGCCGCGTCCAAAGGTCTTCCCCATCTCCAACAGCAGCGGCTGGTTATAGTAGATCGAACCGACCCCAACGGCGCACGCTACCCCCAAAAACGGGAGCGCCCATCGCCCTGCCATCATCTGCTGTTCTTTGTTATCGCCCAATCACGATCCCCAGTCGTCTGCTCCCCAGTCTAGCCCCTGGTCTGACCTCTACGCCGATCTGTGCTTCAGTTTTTACCCCGCGGCTGCCGGGAGTCTCTCCTTCGCAATCTCTCCGCTCGGCTAAGTCCTGGCTGCACCTGCCGCCGCTCTTCCGGCGAGCTTCCGCGCAGACTATCATCATACTTGGGGCTGATTCCCCCAGGCACGTTCCCCTGTGGATGGTTTCCACGGAGCGGCCGTGGAGCGGAGCCTTCACTGGCGAAGTCGCCACTCCACACCCCGGCTCCGCATACCATCAAAAGGATGGAAACAAGATACTTATGTCTCAACAGGGCACCATAGCCGTAGCCATGTCCGGCGGCGTCGACTCCTCGGCCGTAGCGGCACTTCTCCATGCCCAGGGACACCCCATCGTCGGTCTCACCCTGCAACTCTGGAACCAGCGCCGACTGGCTGCCAACTACGTCAGCCTCGGCCTCCCTGAGACCGTTCCGCAGGGCCGCTGCTGCTCCATCGATGACGTCTACGATGCCCGCAGGGTCGCCGAGCACCTCGGCATACCCTATTACCTGGTCAACGCGCAGGAACGCTTCGAGGACGAGGTGGTTCGCCCCTTCGTCAACGAGTACCTGGCCGGCCGCACTCCCATTCCCTGCACCCTCTGCAACAACCATCTCAAGTTTGATCAGTTGCTCCTCACCGCGCGCCAGATCGGGGCGGAGCGCATCGCCACCGGCCACTACGCCCGCAACCACTACGATCCGGAGCGCGGCCGCTGGATCCTCTCCCGGCCCGCTGACAAGTCAAAGGATCAGACATACTTCCTCTTCGGCCTCACCCAGATGCAACTCAGCCGCACCCTGTTCCCTCTGGGAGAGATGCAGAAGCCGGAGGTCCGAGACATGGCTGCCGGTCACGGCCTGGAACTGGCCCGGAAGCCTGACTCCCAGGAGATCTGCTTCATCCCAGGCGGCAGCTACCAGAGCTTCTTGAGCGCGTACTTCGCCGAACAAGGCCGCACCCTCCCAGACACCTCCGGAGAGCTCGTCACCACCTCCGGCCACACGCTGGGCCGCCACCCGGGTATTCACACCTTCACCGTGGGTCAGCGCAAGGGCCTGGGGGTAAGTTCGCCCGACCCCCTCTACGTCCTCAGAATTCATCCCGACTCCCATCAGGTTGAAGTCGGCAACGACCAGGATCTTCTCTCCACCACACTCGTTGCGGACCGTCTCAACTGGGTCTCCATCCCCGAACCCACTACCCCCATCCGGGTCAGCATCAAGATCCGCCATCGCCATGAACCGGCGCCGGCAACCCTTCGCATCACCGCTCCGGGAACCATCGAGGCGATCTTTGACCAGCCCCAGCGCGCCATCACCCCTGGGCAGTCTGCGGTCTTCTACCACGGCGATGAGGTTGCCGGCGGCGGATGGATCACGGCAGAGAGCAGACCGTAAGAGTTGAGGCTGCCACTCTCCGTGAGCTCTACACTCTCGTTTTGAACGGAGAGCGCTCCATCAGCGTCTTGATGGCAGCCTGCACCCCGGCAATCAACCCCGCCATCTGCTTCACCGGTCCCTTGATCCCTTGCTGCACCGTCCGGGAGATCTCCTCGGTGGCATCGAGCGCCTCGCTCACCATGCCATCCACGCGCTTCACCTGTTCCCGGGTTCGCCCGTTGATCTCCCGCATGGTGTCATTCAGTTCGGTTACCGTCGCACTCAGATCTTCCACCCTGGTTTGCACAGTTGTGGAGATCTGCTCTGCGCTCTCAGTCATCCGGCGCAGCCTGGGCGTCAGGTCTGCAAGCAACTCCCGGGTCTGATTCAGAATCGCACCTGTCTGGTCAAACACCGGCCCCGTCTTGGTCTCCACCGTACCAACCAGGCTCTTCGCCTGCATCAACACCCTGGCGGCCATCGCACTGGCAACCAGCACGCCCAACGCCTGCAGCACCAGCGCCACGGCAATCACCGCCAGGCAGATCATCGCCACATGAAGATCGTGCTGTGTCGCACCTGAATCCTGAAGGAAAACCACTGCTACACCGCTGCAAACCGGCATGAACGCACTCCTGTTCGATCTCGAAGGCCTACTGCCATTGTCTCTCGATCTTGTATCTCTTTCTTCCCAGGATCTTATCTCTCTTCATCGATCTCTTCACCGCTGCACTTCGATCCTGTGCTCGATCGCACCTTGACAGACCTCATGACGAAGGGCCGGTCAACCACCGGCCCCTCGGATGCATCTGTCGGAAGAAGATCGTTCCGGTGGCCGTCAAGGCTACCCCAGACAAGCGGAAACCCGCTTATGCAACCGGAG
Organism: Acidobacteriota bacterium; assembly: GCA_021806005.1. Lineage (GTDB taxonomy): Bacteria > Acidobacteriota > Terriglobia > Terriglobales > Acidobacteriaceae > Granulicella. The sequence goes on from JAJZDM010000206.1 coordinate 2,748, forward strand.
TTGTCTCATTTATCTTGGCCAGATAGGCCTCCTTACCGGCCTCCGCCATCGCCTTGGCTGCCTCGGTCTGGTTCTGGATCAGGTCCTTACCCTTCTCGACGTACTGGCTCCACTGGC
>JAJZDM010000088.1 GCA_021806005.1 Acidobacteriota bacterium
GGCCCAGAAGGATCTCAAGCGCATCTTCGCTTACTCCTCCATCAATCACCTGGGATACTGCCTGCTGGCGATCTTTGCAGTAGTCCGATTCACTGGCGGCGATGCGCTCCTCACCAGTCAGAAGTTTGCCGCTATGGACGGCGTCTTCCTGCAGATGTTCAACCACGGTTTGACCGCCGCCACCCTCTTCTGGTTCATCGCCATGCTGGAACGCCGCAGCGGCGGACTGCGTGGTCTCAATGACTTCGGTGGCTTGCGCAAGGTCGTCCCGGTCTTCACCGGCTTGATGGGGATCGCGCTCTTCTCTTCCCTCGGCCTTCCCGGTCTCAATGGCTTCGTGGGTGAGTTCCTCATCTTCAAGGGCATCTTCCCCCTCACCATGTGGGCCGCTTCGCTGGCGGTCATCGGCCTGCTCATCACCGCTCTCTTCATCCTCGGCATCCTGCAACGCGTCTTCTCCGGCCCACTCAATGAGCGTTGGGTGAATCTTCCCGACCTTACGCTTGGAGAACGCATTGCGCTCGTCCCCGTGATCGGGTTCATGTTCGTATTGGGTCTCTACCCCCAGCTCCTCCTCGGCGTCGTCAACCATACCGCCATACAGATGGCGCTACATCTGCGGACTTTCTGATTATGCTTGCTTGGACGATATACCTATCTTTTCTTGGGGCACTCGCGCTCCTGCTGCTGCCAGGTCGTAGCGCGACGCTGGCGCGGTTCCTTGCGCTTCTGGTCAGTGTGACCACCTTTGCCCTCGCCCTCCAGGGATTCCTCCAGCACCGCTCCGGCGAGATGTTCACCGTCGTCAGCGTTCCGTGGATCCAGTCTCTGGGCATTCAGTACTCCCTCAAGGCCGATGGCATCAGCCTCACCCTCCTTCTGCTCACCGGCATCATCGGGATCTGCGGCGTCCTCCTCTCGTGGAACATCGATGTACGCGTCAAGGAGTTCTTTGCCTTTTATCTGGTCCTGATCGGCGCGGTCTACGGCGTCTTTCTCAGCTTTGACCTCTTTCTGCTCTTCGTCTTTTACGAGATCGTCGTCATCCCCAAGTACTTCCTGATCTCCATCTGGGGCTCAACGCGGCGGGAGTACGGAGCCATGAAGCTGGTCATCTACTCCTTTGTGGGCAGCGCCATGGTCTTGGTCGGTCTTATCGCCGCCTATGTCGTCTCCGGCTCCAGAAGCCTCTCCCTGGACTACCTGGCCGGCTACCACTTCTCGCCGCACTTTCAGATGTGGGCCTTCCCCCTGGTCTTCGTCGGCTTCGCCGTTCTCGCCGGCATGTGGCCCTTCCACACCTGGGCCCCCACCGGTCACGTCGCTGCACCCACCGCCGCATCCATGCTGCTGGCCGGTGTCGTCATGAAGCTCGGAGCCTACGGATGCCTTCGGGTCGCCATGACCCTCTTCCCTCTTGGCCTCGGTCCCTGGGGCTTTCACGTCCTCGGCTTCGGATCCTGGCGTGATGTCTTCGCCATCCTCGCTGTCATCGGCATCATCTACGGCGCTCTGGTCGCCCTGGTCCAGAAAGACTTCAAGTTCGTCATCGGTTACTCCAGCATCAGCCACATGGGATTCATTCTGCTCGGCCTCATGACGCTGAATCAGATCGGACTCTCCGGAGCCGTCGTTCAGATGGTCTCCCACGGCATCCTCGCCGGACTGCTCTTCGGTGTCGTCGGCCGCATGGTTTACTCCCGCACCCATACCCGGGATCTCTCAGCCCTGGGTCCCATGCACCTCAGCAAGGTCATTCCCTTTGCCGCCTTCACCTTTGTCATTGCTGGCATGGCCAGCATGGGCTTGCCCGGCTTCAGCGGCTTCGCAGCGGAGATGATGATTCTCATCGGCGTCTGGCGCTCCTACCCAACACTCATCCTCTTCGTGGGAGTCGGCCTGGTCGCCGGCGTGGCCTATATCTGGCGCGCCATGCAACAGGCGTTCTTCGCCGGTGGTCCCCCGGCCACGTCCCCGCCGGATCATCCGCTCCCTCCCATTACCCTCCCGGAGCGACTGGCCGCCGTCATTCTCATCGTCTCCAGCATCATCGTCGGTATCTTTCCCCAGATCTTCCTCCATGTGATCCATCCAGCCCTGAATTCGCCGATGTTTGACGGCCTGAGCAAGGGGGGCTGGTAATGAACACGATCAACTTTGGACAACTTCTCCGCCTTCTCTGGCCTGAGATCACCATCATCCTCGCCGCCCTTCTGGCTCTATCCGTCGATCTGATAGGCCTGCGGCACTCGCGCCTCCGTCTTCGCTTCCTCTCCGCAACCAGCATCGCCTCCATCGGGTGCGTGATCGCCATCGACGAACTTCTCCATGCCTCCACGCAGGGAGCCCTGCTCGACAAGATCTTTGTCTCCACCCCGCTCACGCAACTCGTCCAGATTGCGCTGCTGGTCATCACCATCCTGACCCTCTTCCTCGCAGTGGATACCGACTTCACCGACCACGTCGGAGAGTTTGTTCTTCTCATCCTTCTGGCCACCACCGGCATGATGTTCCTGGTAGCCGCCCAGGACCTTCTCGTCCTCTTCCTCTCTCTGGAACTGCTCAGCCTCTCCGCCTACATCCTTGCCGGCTTTGACAAGCTCCGCCCCCGTTCCTCAGAGGCCGCGCTCAAGTACTTCCTCTTCGGTGGCATGTCGGCGGCCTTCCTTCTCTTTGGCTTCAGCTTGCTCTACGGCCTGGCCAACTCCACCAACTTCGTGGAGATCGCCTGCGCGGTTCAAGGACATCCCTTCAACCCCATCCTCATCCTGGCTATCGTCACCACGGTCATCGGCTTTGGCTTCAAGATCGCCGCCGCCCCCTTCCACTTCTGGGCGCCGGATGTCTATCAGGCAGCGCCCATCCCCAGCGCGGCCTTTATCGCCTCCGGCTCAAAGGTCGCAAGCTTCTTCATCTTCTTCCAACTGCTCGTTCTTGGCTTTGCGGGTGCGGAAGGCGCGGCATCTCTTGCCCACTTCCAGAGCGGCTGGGTCCCCGTCCTGGTGGTCGTCTCCGTCGTCTCCATGGTGCTGGGCAACCTGGTCGCCATCGCTCAAACCAGCCTTCGTCGCCTGCTTGCCTACTCCGCTGTCGCGCACGCTGGTTACATGTTGCTGGCCTACATCGCCCACTCCCAGCAGAGCCTGGCGGCCCTGCTCTACTACGTCGCCACCTACTCTCTTGCAACCCTGGGTATCCTGGCTATTCTCACCGTCACGGAGAAGCACCTGGGCAACGATAGCATCGCCGGATTGGCTGGCCTCAGCCGTCGAGCGCCCTTCCTCTCTGCCTGCCTCTTTGTCTTCATACTCTCTCTGGCCGGCATCCCCCCCCTCTCCGGCTTCTTCGCCAAGTTCTTCCTCTTCCTCTCACTTCTCACCGTAAGCCCAGGGTCCAAGCTGCTCCTCTGGCTCATCATCCTGGCCATCGGCATGAGCGCTGTCTCGCTCTACTACTATCTACGAGTCCTCAAGAGCGCCTTCGTCGCTGACCCGCCCGAAGAATCCTCCCCGATCCAATCCTCGCTGCTCACACGTCTTCTCGTAGGTATCATCGCCGCAGGAGTCGTCGTTCTCGGCTGCGCGCCGGATCTGATCCTGAATCAGATCCTCAAGGTCATCCAGGCCTCCGGGCTTTAGCTCGATCTTCCCCGCAATCTCAACACGGCATGGGCGCCTTCTCTCCGGAGAGGTGCCCATTTCCATTCAGACCGCCCCTCACACCAGGCATCCATTTCAAATAGCGCATCCTCGCAGCCCCTTCGCACGGAAACGCCGGACTACAACTCTTTGCTACGGCCAACAGAACACGGCTCTGCTCCAAACCTCTCATGCAACAGGAATCGCAACTCCAGCCGCTGCCGCCGTCTCCTGCGCTGCAGAGGCCAGCGGCAGGGTAATCGTCAGTTGCGCCCCGCCCTCCGCCCGGTTGGCTGCAGACACCGACCCACCATGGGCGTGCACCACTGCCTCCACAAACGCCAGGCCTAACCCATGTCCGGTAGACGCCTTCCCCTTCACCCGACGCATGAAGATCTCGCGGCTCACCTCGTTTTCAAACCCAGGGCCATCATCCTCCAGCGTCAGCTTCGCATAGCCACCCTCAGCCTGCAGGCTGATCGTCACGGTGCAACCCGCCGGCACATGCTTCAACTCGTTATCCAGCAGATTTGCGACAGCACGGTGCAGCAACCCCGCGTCCGCAGACACCTTCACCGCGTCGCTGCTCCGCAGTTGCATGTGCAACCCTCGCTCGGACATGGATGGGATGTATAAATCCACCATGGCGCGCATCATCTCGTCCAGATCGATCTCTGATCGCACCAGTCGCAGCGCATCTGCCCGTGCCTCCGCCACGTCAAGGGACGTATTCAGGAACTCTGTCAAACGGTCCAGCTCTTCGATCGCCGAAACAACCATCGGCTGCCAGCCCGGTTCGACCGCGCTCGTCTCCTTCTTCGATAGAGACATCTCCAGCTTGCCCCGAATGGCCGTCAGAGGGCTGCGCAGATCATGCGCCAGTGAATCCGTAATCGTGTGCAGTTGGCGCACCGAGTTCTCAATTCTATCCAGCATCCGATTCAGCGTAAGGGCCAGTTGACCAATCTCGTCGTTGCGTTTCGTTACCGGCACTCGCTGGCTCAAATCCGACTCGCCGATCCTTGATGCCGCCTCATTCATCTCCCGGACATGTCCCAGCATCCGTCGGGTGACATAGAAGACAAGTCCAAACTGAAACAGGATGATCAGCACCGCCATGGAGAGAAACCGCAACCGGAGATTTCTCAGTACACGAAGCTCGTCTCTCTCGGAGAGCCCCAGATACACATAGCTCCCGTCGTCAATCTGCATCGCCACCACGCGAAATGGAACCGCAAAGCCCTTCACGTCAATATGAAAGGGAACACCGGGCAACGCGTGGCGGGCGCGAATCGCCTCCAGATTCGCCAATCCGTCTCCTGCCCCCACCCACAGCTCCGCCGGCCCGGTTCGCTCCGCCTGCAAAAAAAACACCGCATCGTTTTCAGCGCCTTCATCCCCTGTCCGGTTCGGCACCTCGTTGCTCGCCAGGTCAGCCACCTCACCAACCACGCGGAGATACAGCCGATCCTTTGGCGTTCGCTCGGCTACATCGCCCAGCACCTGCACCTCGCCTGAGAGCCAGGCATCGCTTCGCCGCCGTATGTCGTTGGCCATAAACCGGTGCAGCGCTTCAAACACCAGCGACGCCCCGAGCGTAAAGGCCAGCGTCGCCCACAGTGAGATTCGCCAGGCTGCGCTATGCGGTCGCCTGTTCCCGATCTTCGAGTACATATCCAACACCTCGCAGCGTCTTGATCAGCGGTGCGCGTCCTTCCGTATCGACCTTACCCCGCAACCGGTAAATATGCACATCCACCACGTTGGTGTCCGGCTGAATCCGCATCCCCCACACCTCCGCCAGCAGCATCGATCGCGTCACCACCCGCCCCGCGTGCCGGCACAGGTATTCCAGAAGCCCGAACTCCTGCGGACTCAGATTCAGCAGATCTCCTCCGCGCGAGGCTCTGCGCCGCAGCAGGTCCAACTCCAGGTCACCAACACGCAGCACCGTCGGCCTTGCGCTGGCTGCTGCATTGCGTTTCAGCAGATTCCGCAGCCGCGCCAGCAACTCCGCCAGGGCAAACGGCTTCGTCAGATAATCATCCCCTCCCAACTCAAGGCCCGCCACGCGGTCGTCCACCGACCTTCGTGCCGAAAGGATCAGCACCGGGCTGCTCACCCCCATTCGTCGCAGCCGCAGAATCAAATCGATCCCATCCTGATCGGGAAGCCCTAAATCGACGATCAGCGCATCGTAAACGCGCATGGAGGCAAACTTCTGCGCACTCTCGCCATCACTTGCAACGTCCACTTCATACCCGGCGTCCGTCAGTGAGGGCTTCAGAAAGTCTTGGATCTCGAGTTCGTCTTCTACCAGAAGCAGATGCATAAACCGATCTTAAGCCCTTCATCCTGTTGAGATATTGATCTTTACGACAGCCGTCACCTTATGAACAAATTGTAACCGCCCTCTGTCCGTTTCAATGCTATCAACAAGAAACGTGCCTCGTCTCACTCACCAGGGAACGCTTGAAAACAACCTCGCGCAGGATCGAGATATTGGCGCAATGCTTCATCGACTGTCACCAAATTTCCGGCAGGAAATCTCCTGCGGCTTGGGCCACCCGTCCTCTAAGGGGCACCTCAGGCGCCCCTCATGGATGGCTCCTGAAACGTGGAAAGGATCACCCCTCTGTCGGCTTCCGCAGCGCCTTCCCGGGTTTCTCTCCACTCTTGATCGAAATGAGAACCGCTGGCTCGCACATCCATCGCACACTGAAGAACGGAGGGTGAACGCATGACCCGTCCCAGGCTTCAACTCCTCGCTTACCAACTCCGCACCGGTGCGTCCAACATCACTACCGGCATCCTGCTCCTCTTCGCACCCTCGCTCGCCCTGCGCCTCTTGCGCCTGCACTCACCCCCAGACGCTCTCATCTTCCTCTCCTGCATCTGCACTCCAATGGTCTCTAACACTGCGCATCCATGCTCCGGCACCAGGACACCGTACCCTCCTTCGTCTGCGCCCAACCCGCATTCTCTGCCGATTGGGGGAACGGCCATACCTGCCCAAACCAGGAAGCTGATTCCATGATTCATCCCGGGCCTCCTCTCTACACCTGCCCGAGTCTTCCCGCGCCTTCTCGCGCCCGCTTTCACGGGGCGTCTCATCTGCCCGCTCTTACCTCCCGTTCATCTTCTCCGTCTCTCCTGCATCCGGCTGTTCCGTCACGTTCCTACCGCAGCCTTACCCACCCTACGGCGTGCGCGCTTCGCGCAACTCGTCAAGCTCGGCATCCCTGACACCGGCATACCCGGTCATGTGTACCACCCACCGCGATATCGCCTCTCTCCCTCATGCTGCAGCAAGCCACCGTTCGGTCCCCGGGACCCCGGAGGACGCGATTTACCCACTGGGGCAGAAGCTCCTTACCACCGCAACCTTCAAACACATCCAAGGAGACCATCACTCATGATGACGATCAAGACCACCGCACGAAACCTGCTCATATGCCTTGCTCTTCCCTTCGCTCCCCTTGCACTTGCTCAACACCAGAACTTCAACATCAATCCCAGCCTCAGCACCGTGGCCTTCACACTCGCCAGCAATGACGACACGACCAGGGGAACCTTCGGAGTGGATAAAGGAGATGTAGCCTTCGATCCAACCTCCACCCAGATCTCCGGCCTGATCGTCGTCTCAGCCATCAGCGGAAACAGCGGGAACGCCAGCCGCGACAAGAAGATGCTCAAGGAGGTGCTGCAGGCCAGCAAGTTCACCACCATCACCTTCGTGCCTCAAAGCTACACCGGAACACTGGCCCTCACCGGCGACTCCACGCTCCAGGTCACCGGCGCCTTCACCCTCCACGGCACGGCCCATACCATCACTGTCCCCATGCTGGTTCACGTCGAAGGCAACAAGTGCACCGCCAGGACCACCTTCAAGGTCCCCTACGTTCAATGGGGCCTCAAAGACCCAAGCTGGTTCGTCTTTCGAGTCGCCAAGGACGTGGATGTCAACCTCACCCTCGCCGGTCAACTCTCCCCCACCAGCTAACGGATCTCCCATGCCGACCGATACGCCGCAGGATCCTCCTGCGGCGTTTTTTCTGGGGCCAAATCATCCACAAGGCGCCCTGCATTCAAAACCTTCTCACCGGAGATGCGTTCGCGGAGGGCGATCTCGCCGCCTGCGAACGCATCTCCGCCCCACCATCACCGATATCCAGTTCATCTCCGCGTGCACGCGGAAGAGGTTCACCCGCAACCCGGGACCATAGAGCCATGGCGCCTTCGCCGGAGGGATCAATATCTTGATCCGTTGGCAGTATCACCTCTCAGACCCTACGACGCAGTATGTTCCTTATGCGTCTGCTGCCAGGCCTTAACCTTCTGCTGAGCAGCCGTTACCTGCTCTGCCGCAAGGTGCGACCAGGCGTAGCTGCGCATGTGATTGTCGTCGGCAACACCAGCGGTAACAGCCAGATCCAGCCAGAAGTAGGCCGTAGAGAAGTCCAGCGGAACTCCCTGGTGCCAGCAGTAAAGGCTACCCAGGGCAAACTGTGCCTTGGGGTCTCCCTGATCGGCGGCCTTGAGATACCAGGCCGCGGCCTGCGTGTAGCCGTCAGCGGTGTTCAACCCGGCGTAGGCGTCGCCAAGTTGCGTCTGGGCGGTAGCGTCACCGGCCTTGGCTTTGGCCATCAGTGCTGGATCCTGTGCTCGGGATGCCACCGGCACAAGCAGCAGACAGGCAGCGATAACCACAAGCCTTCCCGCCAGACGATAGGCATACCGGCCCACAACGGGATGAACTGCCGATGGGACGAAGATTGGAAAACCGAATTTCAAGGACTTTTCCTCCGCAGAGAGTATAAGACATAAGGCCACAGGTGAAGAGGATTCAGGTGCCGAGACTCCTCCTTCACACTCGCCAGCTATCCCGCCACGGCTGCTTGCCGGCGAGTCTTCTTTTCGCAAGAATCACGCACGACCCGGTAACGCGCGGCACTCCCTCCCCGCCGGATCAGCCAGTTACCAGGTCACCCCGGGATACAGGCTCGGCAGTCGATCCGTTCGATACTGATTCCCTCCTGACGTCACCGCCTTCCATACCAACTGCTCTGATCCCGACGCTCCGTTCATCTCATAGACCTGTGATCCCCCCACCGGAGAAGCGAAATCCACGTGTCGATCGCCATTCGAAAGCAGATTGACGTCGCCGCCGAAGAAGCTGTAAACCGCAGGCGTCGGCTGATAACGTTCCGTTATCGTCGCCGTTTTGTTGGTCTCGTTCACCTCCAGAACCAACATCGTCGAGTAGCAGTCACTCGTAGCGGCCGTGGCGGTACCCGCCGCCGGGCAGTTCCCTACGGGGACCCCGGGTAACTCCCGGTCATCACCGTTATCCATCACACCCAGCGTAAAGTCGCCGGTCGTGTTCTTCGTAAAGTAGTTCGGTCCATGCTGCGCATAAAACCAGTCCGTTGGATCCTTTCCGCCTTGCAGGGTAAAATCTCCACCTTCACCCAGCTTCCACATGATGTTGCCACTGCCCGCACCATCCAGGTAATTGATCTTGATGATCCAGTTCTGGTGACGGACAGAGAGCAGAAGGTTGCCGTCGCTGATGGAGTACAGCAACGCGTTCGAGTGCGTCCAATCCGGAAACTGCGCGGGCCACGGCACGCGGTTCACATCCAGATAATCAAACGCATTCCACACCCAGTCCGGCTTGCCGCTCGGGTCCAGATCTACCAGCGCATCTCCCAGCACGTTCGTCGGTCCGCTGTAAGTAACGCCCCCTGCTCCTGTAATCGCAGGGCTGATGTCCACCGTCTTTGACGCCGAAAACAGCAGCACCATGTGTCCGTTGGGCAGATCCAGCACATCGTGATGCAGGCTGCCCAGCGTCACTCCGCTCAACTCGCCAGAGAGCGCCGGGTTCGCCATAACAGCCCCAATCACCTGCGCCGCCGTGACGTCTCGTATGGTATCTCCCGCAAGATCCACCTCACGGACCTCGTCCAGCGTGGCGGTCTGCACCGTCGCTCCCTTGTGCAATGGGATGGAAGACAGGTAAGAGATCTGAACCAGGAAGTGTCCATTCGGCAGAAATTCGATCGGCTGAGGCAGGTCCTGCGCCGTCCCCGTCCCGCCCGTTCCGGTCTGCGCATAGCTATAGGTCCAGATCACGTTTCCATTTAGGTCCGTGGCAAAGGCCATCGCCGGTGCCTGGGGCTGCGCCGTATCAAATAGCTCTATACCCGGCTGCGGTGTAGCCCCGCCTACCGCACCAGCAACCACCGTTGACGTTACGAAGGGCTTGCCGGTAGAGAACGTGTGGTCGCTGTCGGTAAAGGTTGCGCTCAGCGTCTGCCCGCTCGGTAAGGTATCCGTCAGCACCGCGGTCGCCTGCATATGATACTGCGTATTTCCCAGCATTCCGGCGACCAGCACCGTCTCCGTGCTCGCCGCGGTCGCCGTCTGGGCTGAAGTCGGGAATCCGTACGATGTACTCTTGCCGAAGTTCACCACCATCGATCCCGGATCCGGCAGGTTCAGCGCATAACTGGCCACCTGGGGATTCGCGGTAGCAGTCACAAGGCCGGTATTCACCAGCGCCACCAGCGCCTGGGCATAGTTGCTCTGCGGTGCGCTTGCCAACTGTGCCGTCACCGTCGCATTCTGCGACTGGAAGACCGTCGCCGGCGCCGTGTACAGGCCACTCGATGTAATCGTTCCACACGTCGTCGCCGTGCCGTTGTTGCAGGCCAGAGCCCATTGCACGGTTCCACCGCCTCCGGCAACGGTCGCTGTGAACTGCGTTGTTCCACCAATCCCCAACGCTACAAACTGCGGACGGATGGTCACCGAGCCGCTCTGCCCGATCACCGGCGCCGGAGTTGGTTTGAAGGGTGTCGGGACAAACTTGTTTCCTCCGCAACCGGAGAAGGCCATCAACGCCAGCACGAGCCCGGACGTTGCCGCCACAATACCTTTCAACCCGATGCGCTGCATAGCTGACGTCATGATTTGCTTCTTATTGCCTTATCTCAATCTCAGCCTGCGCACTGCAGTTCTTCCCGTCAGGGTCGGCGATGCGCCCGCAAAGAGTCTTCCGTCCATCGAAGCCCCTCTCACTCCGCATCCGAACTCTGGCGGACAAAAGAAGTAGGGCCTTCCGGCCCTACTTCTCTACGCGCCCAGTACGATTGTGGTTAGAAGCGAACACCAAACGTGATGGGAATATAGTCCGTGTGGTAGCTGTTCGCTGGATACAGGTCGTGCGTTTTGTAGGGAGTCTGGGTGTAGTTGCTTAGCGTGATGCCGGTCCTCTCCGAGCTGTCGATGAACACATACCGGCCCTCAGCGTAGAAGCTCACTCGCGTATCGGAGAGGTTGTACGAGATTCCGGCTCCACCATCGAACCCAGGGGCATTCGACGTGTAGTGATCGATGTTGACGTTTCCACAGAAGCCGTACACGGCGCCATAGGCGCCACCATACCCGTAGCCACCACCATAGCCGTAGCCATAGCCGACGCCATAGCCACCGCCATAGCATGCCCCGACAAAGCCAGCCGGAACCGTGAAGTTCGCCACCTTATGGTAGTACCCGACGCCGCCCACGATGTAAGGGCTCCATGAACCGCTGGTGTGGAAGCTGTACCGCGGCTCAACCGAGAACGACCAGATATGGCTGTTGCCATCCAGGACGCCTTCTAACGCAGTGCTATTGAATGCGTAATCATAGATGGTGGTCTGGTTGTTCAGGTTCTGCGCCGTCATACCGAACTGCGCCCAGTCGAATTCGATCGGAAGCGAAAAATGCTGGTTGAACTGGTAACCCACACCCGCCTGCAGCGCAAAGTTGTCTGTCAGATAGGTGCGCGTATTCCCGATCGGCTCTGTCAGCCCGCCGCCTACATAAGCGATCCAACGACTCGATCCGTCCTTGTTCCCTCCCGTGTGATACCGGGGCATATTATGCTGCTGCCAACTATTTTGCTGCCAGGTCTGCCCGGCACTGCCGGCGCCGCTGCCGTTACTGCCGTCTTTCATCGCCCCTGCAGGTGCAAACAGTGGCGGAGCCAATTTGGCCTCGGTCAACGGTGCTTCTTCGGCAAGGCTCGAGCTGAAGCTGGAACTGGAAGAAAACTGTGCTCCCCCCACCACAGGCGACAAGTTCAACGATGGCGAAAGCGTCCCTGAGCTCTTGGAATCTGGTGAGAGCTGCCAATGGGTCGCAGCGGTAGAGCTCTGCGCCTGCATCGCCGCTACGCTGAATCCCAGCAATCCAAACATAATAGCGGTACGCCATAGTGCCACGTGGGAGACGAGCTCATCATTGCGTTCGTGCCCTGACTGATCAAATTTCATGTGTGTCATCATCGACTCCAAGTCTGCGATGGATCATTTGGTCCTCGCACATTCGTAAACGAATCACATAACTGCAGGCAAACTCTTGAAACTTCGCACGCCCAAATCCCTGGAGCGTCCCTCATGAATACATTCTGCCTCAAGCTGGAGGTCTTTCGTGAGGCGGCGCGTGGATAAACTCCCTGCTACAGGGTCATCAACCAGATGCCTCAGTGCGACACTGGCTGTCTTCCGCTGGAGTTTCTGCAGAAAGTCGCCTCTTCGGCAGCAGTGGAGCCTGAGACAGTCATTCTCTCCCAGGTCAACACCTCTATGGCCAGATGAAGTCTGCCATCCAGACCGCCATGCCTCATCTCCGACTGAGCCTCCAACTCCAACTCGTTGCGAAAGCGCCTCAAGGAGCAAAGCCTCTACCTCATCACTCCCTGCCTCAAGACCAGCAGACGTCGTCGACAGGAAGAAGTCTGCCGGCTGTGGCGCTCCGGACGCTGCTGGGATATCCAATGCACCAAGGCATGATTGAGACAGTTCCGCAGAATATTCCTCCGGCACGAACATCTCCTCACCACCTATCGGGCCTTCTTCTATCTCGCCTGTCCCCGGACCACCTTCACAGATGCTCCTCAGACTCGTCCACCGTCTTAAGACGAGGATATTCACCGATCGGTTGCCACCAATTCACAATCTCCTCAAGATTCACCGCCTCCTTCGCTTCATACTCTCCTCCGCTTAACCGCCTTCCAGATGAACGCTCCATCATCTTTCCTTCACATTAGCGCCTCAATCAGCGCTACCCCGTCACCTCTCCGCTGTCCTCAGGGTGCTGATGCGCAGCACAGCGGGCAAACTGAGCTTGCCTCCGCAAAACGTACCCCTTGGCTGGATGAGCTCACTCCGACGGGATAAAGAACGTGGTGAGGATACCGCGGAGGGCAAAGACACCTCGGTTCATCAAGCAGGAGGCGGTGCATCCGGCGGAGTCTGGCCGCCCCGCCGTGCCTCCGGGTGCCGCACCGTCTCAGGAGGGTGGCACAAAGGTTCGCCAACCGGGTCAAGGTCCAGCGTGCCGACCCCTCGTGAACTGCAGCCCGCCGTGGCATACTCAATCTCAGGCCAGAGTCAACTACCCTCTTGCCCGCCTCTTCACCAACCTTGCCCCATGATCATCGCCGCCATCCGTTCCGGATCTGACCCCGTCGTACCCCTACCGCCCGCCACCTTTCACCGCTGGCTGGAAGACCCCATCTCATGCCCCAGGTGCGAGGTCACCTACAACCTCGTCCTCGACTACGACCTCGCCATCAGCCGCCACTTCCCTAACGAATCCCGCCGTCATCTCCAGATGCTGCGCAAGGCGATCATGCTCGGCCACGCCACCAACCATCACATCCCGCACTTTGAGACTAACGGCGTCGTCGTCACCCCCCACGCCGCTCCCAGGCCGGAGCTCACCCTCTCCAGCCCACCCCTCACCCGGCGCATTCAGTAGCCCTGCAAGCCCGATGCCCCGCTCCGGCCATAACTGCTCCACCCTGCTTAAAACCGCATAAAACCTGATAAAATCAGGGCTTGTGAGCATCTCTCCCGCCCTCGACCACCCCTCAACAGAACCCCGCACCCAGGCGGAACCCTCCCACCCCAGGATCGGCTTCGTCTCCCTCGGCTGTCCCAAGAACCTGGTCGACTCCGAGGTGATGATGGGGCTGCTGGATCGCGGCGGAGCCCGCATCACCCCCCGCGTCGAAGACGCCGATATCCTGGTGGTCAACACCTGCTCCTTCATCGACTCCGCCAAACAGGAGTCCGTCGATACCATCCTCGAGATGGCCCAGCACAAGGTCTCCCGTGGCGGCCACGCCCAGCGGCTGATCGTAGCCGGCTGCCTGGTGGAGCGCTACCGCGATGAGATCCGCGCCAACATCCCCGAGGTGGACGCTGTCGTTGGCACCGGCGAATTGGAGTCCATCCTTCAGGCCGCCGGACTCGCCCGTCCCGCCGCCAATCCCCTCTTCCCCATCCTTACCGGCCCCTCTTCGGAGCCGGTAGCCATCGAGCGCCACGCCAGCTCCGTCCTGCAGCACTCCCATCCCAGCGCGTCCAGCCCCCAGCTCCGCTATGAGGCCGCCGCCCCACCGCCCACACAAACGCCCGAGACTCATCCCGTAACGCCGTCCCGCCCCGAAGGGGATCTGCGTGAGCAGCAGGGACGCTTCTCCCGCGAGGCATGGGACGGGGCCGCCTCCACGCTGCCCACCTATCTCTACTCCGACCAGACGCCTCGCATCCTCGCCACACCCCGAGCCTCGGCCTACATCAAGATCGCAGAGGGCTGTGACCACCCCTGCAGCTTCTGCATCATTCCGCAGTTACGCGGCAAGTTCCGTTCCCGCCCCCTGGCCAGCATCGTCGCGGAGGCTCAAGCTCTCATCGCTCAGGGCGTCCGTGAGATCACCCTCATCGGCCAGGACACCACATGCTACGGCGAAGACCTTCCCCCTGGCATTCCGTTGCATCCAGGCAGTGACACCGCCCTTCCTTCCTCTCCGGCTGCTCCAGGCATCCGCTCTCCACAGAGCCTCAGACGTCCCGATCTCGCCGACCTTCTGGAAGCTCTGGCGCCTCTGCCTGGCCTCAAATGGCTGCGCTTCCTCTACGCCTACCCCAACAGGATCACCCCGCGCCTGCTCCGGACCATCGCCCGGCATGACACCATCGCAAAGTATCTGGATGTCCCCCTGCAGCACGCCTCCGCCGGGGTTCTGCGTCGCATGAAGCGCGGCGGCAGCGCCGACCGATTTCTCCAGATCATCTCCCAGGCCCGGACGTTGGTGCCAGACCTCGTCCTCCGCACCAGCTTCATCGTCGGCTTCCCCGGCGAAACCGAAGCAGACTTCCAGGAGCTCTGCTCCTTTGTGGAAGCAGCGCGCATCGACTGGCTGGGCGTCTTCAGTTACTCGGACGAAGAGGGCGCCGGCGCCTTCGCCCTCGAAGACAAGGTGCCACGTCGCACCATCGAATCCCGCCGCCGCCGACTCATGAAGCTGCAGCAGAAGATCAGCAAACGCGCCCGCAAGCAGTGGGTCGGGCGCGAACTGGAGATCCTCGTCGAAGGCGAAAGCGATGAGACCGAACTCCTCTGGCAGGGACGTTCGCTCCACCAGGCCCCCGAGATCGATGGCAAGATCCTCATCAATGACTTCGGGCCTCACCAGGCTCTCACCCCAGGCTCCTTCTACCGCGCCCGGATCACAGCCTCCCACGACTTTGACCTGGTGGCGACCGTCTTGGAATAACCTCACCACCCGCCCTACCATCCGCCGTCCACGAGTCCATCCCCATGCCCAGCACTCTCCGCTGTCCAATCTGCCGCAAAGAAGTCAGCCTCGATAGCCCGGACGCACCCTTCTGCTCCGACCGCTGCCGCACCATCGATCTCGGCAAGTGGGCATCCGGCGACTATCGGATCACCTCTCCCATCCTCGACCCCGACCTGCTGGAAGACGTCGAGCACGCCCTCCAGCAGCAACACCCCACCAAAGAGCGGCACCACGAGTAGCAGCGCCGGGCTTCGGATCTCTCCCTCTGGACTCTGGCCCTTCCGCTGTAGGCAGTTTCGGTGCAGGGGTAGAGGGCGACTCGACTTCGATGGGCGTTTTCCCCCAATGAAAACGCCCCTGCAAGCCCGCTTCGGGATACCGTTCAACACCGAGAATGCTGGAGGGCACAGCACCCGCACCTCGTACAATCTCCCTATGGCCACCCCCAAAACTCGCTGGGCCTGGACTCTCGCCACCTTCTTCGGCGCCGGCTATCTTTCGCCTGGCCCCGGCACCTACGGCTCAGCCGCGGCGGTCCTGCTCTGGTACCTGTTCGCCCATCTCGCCCCCTCCACCGGCGCTGGCCTGGCCCTCTCCACCGCCGCGGCGGCCCTGCTCGTCACTGCCATCGGCATACCGGCCTCCACCATCACCGCGCGTGAATCTGGCCGCAAAGACCCCGGCTTCGTCGTCATTGATGAGGTCGCCGGTCAACTCTTCGCCCTCATCCTTTCCCCACCCCACTGGCTACCCGCCCTGCTCGCGCTGCTCCTCTTCCGCCTCCTGGATATCACCAAGCCGTGGCCCATCCGCCGCATTGAAGCCCTCCCTCAGGGCACAGGCATCATGCTGGATGACGTCGCCGCCGGCCTTCTCGCTCTGCTGTGCGGGGCGCTCATCGAACATCTCCTGCCTTATATCCATTAACGTCTCTCTCCTGCCATTTGCATCGCCGCTTCACCACGCATACCCTATCCATCAAATGCCTCTGCTTCACCCTTCTCGCCCGCAGACCGCTCCCGCTGCACCTCATCTGGACAGCCTCTACCCCCGTGCGGCCATTCCCGGTGGCAGCTTTGAGGTCTTCGGATCCCATCTCCTCACCGTCGACCCGGCGAACCCCTCCACACCACCCCAGCTTCCCTCCGCCTTCTTCGGAGAGATCCCGGCCACCTTCGATATGGCCCGCTCGACGCGCGCCGTCATCCGTGTCCCCGCGGGCGCCATCTCCTCCGGCCTCTCCCTGCGCAGCCACGGCCTCACCAGTAACCACATCCACGCCAACATCGGCGTTCCGATGGTGGAAGACCTTCACGTCATCTCCAACCCCGCAGTCGACGCCGACGGCAACCTCTTCGCCATGGTCTCCGGTCCGCGCGGGGAGCAGGTCCCGGTCTCCATCTATCGCGTCGCTCGCGATCTTCAGGTCACCTCCTTTACCCGCGGCCTGCTGAACATCTCCGCCCTGGCCTTTGGCCGGGATGGCAACCTGTACGCCAGCTCCCGCTCGGAAGGCGCCATCTACCGCATCACCCCAGCCGGCATCATCTCCACCTTCGCGGAGGGCATGGGCATCGCCACCGGCATCGCCTTTGATCGTGACGGCAACCTCTTCGTTGGAGACCGCTCCGGAACCATCTTCAAGATCGTCCCTGCATCGCTGGAGGCAGATCCCGAGAACTCTCTCGTACTCACCCCCCAGCAGCCGGGAGCAGCCGGTGAGATCTTTGTCTTCGCCACGCTGGAACCCTCGACGGCCTTCTATCACCTCTGCTTCCGCCCGGACGGAACACTGATGGTCACCACCCC
>JAJZDM010000089.1 GCA_021806005.1 Acidobacteriota bacterium
CTATGCGGTCATGGCACCGCGACAACTCAAGCTTCCAACCAGATAATCGCTTCTCCATCGCGCTTGCGGAGAACCACCTACCAGAGCGCGTTCAGTTTACCATCTACAACTGTAGTACTAGGGCCTCGGTAGTCGTTGATACTGAATTGATGTACTGTCCCTATTGCAACGTCGCCCACGCCCAGAACGTCAAGTTTTCCAGAGAGCACGTAGTCCCGTTCTTTGGGGAACCGCTGATGTTGGAGATGGGGATGTAAAAGCACGAAAGACCTTCAAGAGTGAAGGTCTTCTGGGAGCCATTTCCGATTGGGAGATAATGGGGCCTTGCTGGGATTTTGGTGTTTCTAAGTTGTTGATTCTTTGGTTGCGGGGGCAGGATTTGAACCTGCGACCTTTGGGTTATGAGTGGAGGAAGAAACGTAGTTTCAACGAGTTACAAGGTCCGATCGGGAGCCTAAAGTAGCCGCAAGTTGTTGAAAGTACGTAGAGGGAGTTTTTAGCTCGGATTGAAACCGGGTTGAAAACCCAAAGATCGCTGGTTTCCAACCCGGCGAGAGCAACCTTCGCGATACCTTGACGATACCTAAACACGATATTAGTATTGCTGTAGAGGTGACGTCTATGTTGGCATCCACTGCCTTTGTAAGCGCCGATCCCGCCCTGTTCAATCCCGAATCGGGGCGCCTTGACGCTTCGCGCATCGCGAGCGAAATCCAGTTGCCCGTGTCGACTATCGCTGACGCGATTGGTAAGAAGGCTCCTAGTGTTCGTAAGCATCCCGACGCAAGCAGCCTTCAACCGGAGCTTCGCCGTGTGTATCGCATTTGGGTCGCGGTCGTTGATCTCTACGCTGGGAACAAGAAAAGCGCACGCATCTTTCTCAACGCTCCCAACAAGCACTTGGAGAATCAAGCTCCTGTTGAGTTCATCGAAAGCGGCGATCTAAAACCCCTTGAAGCCTTGGTAGAGGCCATGACTACGAGGCAGTCAGTTTAGCGAGGCTTCTTTGCATTCAACCGAACGACTCTTGAGAGCCTTGGAGAACGCGCCTGTTGAGCCGTTTTCAGGTTTTGTCTATCGGGTCATCGCCGACCGGCACCGCGAGTCCCCGTTGTCATCCATAGGCTCTGTCCGTTCTGGCGGGCGCTATAACGCTCCGAACACTTTCCCAGTCCTCTACTGCGCTGATAGCCAGATGACCGCTCTGCTGGAGGTGGAAGCCCTCTTCACAACAGCAGATGGCCAGTTGAGAGGAGCGGCGCGTGATCCAGACCTAGTTCTATCGCTGCAATGCGAATTGACCAGGGTTCTTGACCTGACTGATGAGCATTTCTGTCACGAGCTTGGTACAAAGCACGATGAGCTCATCAGCTTCTCGCCTTCACGTTTCATCTTGAATGCACGCGGAGAGCAGACTCCAACTCAAAAGCTCGGAGCAGCGTGTTCGTTCAGCGGAAGCGTTTCGGCGTTGAAGGTTCCCAGCGCTGCAAATAAGGACGGATTCTGCCTCGATGTTTTGCCTGACTCGTTGCTAGTCGGAGAACACATCACCATCCTTGACGACAGCGGCAGGATCAGAGGACAGATTTCGGGCATCATCCCGGTTCCGCAGGAGCGTCGATGATGAAACATGCAGGTGTCGTACCGGATTCGACGATTTATTGTCCTTACACCGACCGCGATATACCTCTCAGCGAGACTAGTCCCGAGCAAATCATTCCGTTGCCACTCGGCGGCATGAACGGGTTCACCATCCCCGTCTCCAAAGAATTCAACTCTCGCGTTGGTTCTGAAATCGACGGGGCGCTTGCCAATGACTTCCTTGTAATGAGCAAACGCGATAAGTACGGCGCAACGGGCCAAACCAGGAAACATCCCCAGAATGTAATTCCTCACGGCAAGAATGCCGTGACGGGTGAGCCTCTTCACGTCACGATGGGACAACGTTCTGGATTGCGGTTGTGGGACCCGAAGCTCCGAAAAGATGTGACCGGGAAGGGCCAACAGGTCAGCATCGGTTTCAAGATTGATCTCGATGTCACGACCCGCTTCGTCGCCAAAGTCGCCTTGTCTGCAGGCTACCTAGTCTATGGAGATCACTTCAGGAGACACGTCAATCGCAGTGCCTCCGGAAAATCATGAACTACCGGCCCGCCGAGACGGGCGATGACATCGGAGCAAGCGAAGCACACTATGACGATCGGTTTTTGGAACCGCAATCGGACAATCAGAAGATCTTTCGAGCAATCGCCTCCGGATTTGGACCGCATTCTGTCATTGCTCTCATCCCTGACGCGCATCGATTAGCGGTGGTCGTTGGCGTCCTCGGTGATTACATCGGCATGCTCAGCGTACCTGCGGACACGCAAACATTTCCAAATTCCGGGGAGTATCGGCAGGGGCAGTTCTTTGTCCTCAAGAAACCGGTTGCTACTCGCGATTCCATGTGGAATCTTCGTCTTGAAATGCTCAAGTGGGCTGAAAATGTGAGCTTGCCGCCAGTAATTGACGTGAAGGCTGACATGAACGAAGGGAAAGATGAGTGAAAGCATCATTGCCAGAGCCGTCATGCCGATGCACTGGAGTGGCCTGCTGCTTTCTATAAGAGTTCCTCCTCCTCTAGGGAGTCGGTAGTCGTTGATACTGAATTGATGTACTGTCCCTATTGCAACGTCGCCCACGCCCAGAACGTCAAGTTTTCCAGAGAGCACGTAGTCCCGTTCTTTGGGGAACCGCTGATGTTGGAGATGGGGATGTAAAAGCACGAAAGACCTTCAAGAGTGAAGGTCTTCTGGGAGCCATTTCCGATTGGGAGATAATGGGGCCTTGCTGGGATTTTGGTGTTTCTAAGTTGTTGATTCTTTGGTTGCGGGGGTAGGATTTGAACCTACGACCTTTGGGTTATGAGCCCAACGAGCTACCGGGCTGCTCCACCCCGCTCTTTGATTATAGGACGCGGCTCCGGCCAGGGTCAAACGTCACCTGCGGGAACTGCGGGAGTCAGTATTCCCCCTGGTATCGGGCCCGGCATCGGTTCGGGCACAGGAGCCTGCAAGGCCCTGAATCCCCCAACCGCCTGGATCCGCTCGCAGCACCGCAGACTCTCTCCAGCACCGCAGGCGGGCAGGACGGGCTCCCGCTTCCGGCTCATCCTGCAGGCCATTCAGAGGAGCGTCTGTCTCTACCCCTGTCTCTGTCGCTATCTCAATAAGTTAATGATGGAAGATCGAACTGCCCGCAACCGCGGAGCATCGAACTTCCAACTCCCTGTCATGCAAGCAGAAACAGCCGATTTCACCCGCTGTCGACCGGAACTTTTCCTTAAGAAACTGCGTCTAAACGTGTCAGCATCGCGCAGTCGTCGTGGCGGACGGCTTGCGGGCAGGAGTCGTCTGCATGCATCTTCCGGATCGCCTGCGAGCAGATTCATGACCTGTACGCCAAGACGAGTTTGCGCCGCAGAAGCCCCGGAAGACTTCGCGCTACGGATGTCGGCAGGTGGATGGAAGGTTGACGAGGTGTGAGTGATGAACGTTCGTCGGGTAAGCGCATTCGGTGGGGTGATGTTGGCCAGTGGCCTCGTCTTCGGTGCCCCAGGCAATGGGTTTGAGGCGGCGGCGCAGACCACTGCCAATACCCTCTCTGACGCACAGATTGAGTCCAACGTGCTTAGGGCGTTGGCCTCGGATCCGCAGTTGTCCAACCAGAATATTCAGTCGGCTACGGTCTACGGAGTCGTAACCCTGACGGGTAGCGTGCGTACTGAGCCCATGCGGGTCTCCGCGGAGAATCTGGTCGCGCGTGCCCAGGGCGTGCAGAAGGTCGTCGATGAGATGGTGATCAGCAACACTGCGGTGGCAGCGGCCGGGCAGGGAGTTCCTGCCCAGGCTGGGGCGGGAGTTGCTACCGCCGCAGCCCAGCCGTATCCGCAGCAGGCCAGCGTCGCGCAGGCACAACAGCCGGCCCAGGGACAGCTTTACTCCAGCCTGCCAAATTCAGCGCAGGGCAGTTCGCAGCAGGCCAGCGCCGCGCAGGCCAACGTGGCGCAGGCCCAGGTTCAGCAGTATCCTGAGCAGCAAGCCTATCCGGGGCAGCAGTATCCTGCTCAGCCAAATCCAGGCCAGCCGGCCGCTGAGCCGGGGCAGATCCAGCAGCAGTATCCGGCCCAGGGATATCCGAGTTCGTCGACTCTGAGCCAGCCGGGCCAGGGTCAGCCGGCTGCCCAGCCGCAACAGATCCAGCAGTATCCGGCCCAACAGTATCCAGGGCAACCGGCCCCTGCCCAGCAGTTCCCGGGGCAGCCTGCCGCCACGCCCGGTCAGGTGCAGCCCAACGCGGGGCAGGGCTATCCGGCCCAACAGTATCCCAGCCAGCCGGGCCAGGGTCAGCCATATTCCGCCCAGCCCAGTGGTACGCCGAATGTGGCTCCCGGCGCTGTGCCCGGCGTTGCGCCCGGCGTTGCGCCCGGTCAAGGTCAACCCTACGCCGGGCAGGGCTACCCGGCTCAGACCCAGCCGGGGCAGGCTGCTCAGGCCCAGTCTCAGGCTCAGGTCCAGGCTCAGCCCGGACAGGGCTATACTCCGGCCGCTCCGCCAGCCGGGGGCGCTCCGGCTGAGGCTGCGGGACGGCAGCCGCTGTACCCAGGCTACGCACCCGCCTCCCCTGCCGCGTCCAACGAGGGTGGCCAGGTCGCCGGGATTCCGGTTACCGTCGCCGGAGGAGCCATGTTGCGGGTGCGCATCAACCGCGGTCTGGACTCCAACCACGTCAGTATCGGCGAGGCCTTTGATGGAACTGTGATGACAGACGTCGTTGCCGGGGATGAGGTGGCCATTCCGCGCGGCGCTACGGTTACCGGCGTTGTGGTTGGAGCCCACAAGGCCGGCCTGTTCAAGGGCGAAGGCGAACTCTCGCTGCAGCTCAACAGCGTCACCCTGGGTGGCCGCGTCTACCCGCTCACCAGCCTGGTGTGGGCCCATACCGGGGCGGACAAGCTGCCGGGCACCATCTCCAGTTCGGTGGGTCTGGGGGCCGTGGGAGCCCTGATGGGCGGGGCCTTCGGCGGCGGTGTCGGCGCAGCGGTTGGCGCAGCGGCCGGCGCCGGCGCCGGCATGGCGTCCTCGGCCGCCGTTCCGCGCGGGGCGCTGGTTATTCCTCCGGAGGCTGTGCTCACCTTCCGGATAGCGGCCTCAGTCAGGGTGATGACGGTCTCTGAGGCGGAGATGGAGCGGCTCTCCTACCAGGCCGGGCCACCGCCGCAGGCGCCGCCGCCGCAGGGGCCTCCCGGATACTACAGCCCCTACGGCGCCTACTATGGGCCAATGTAGTAACGACTGCGAGCCCAAGGAATGCCCCAGGAACGTAGCTGACCGGCGGAAGAGCCGGAACGGGGCCTGCGAGAGAGCGTAGATGGGCCAAGGGGGTGTTCTGCTCCGTTCTCTTTTGTTGCCGGCTCGCCGCGGCCACGCCAAGCCGCAGATCCCCGCATCCTACCCCCTGCAACCATCGCAGCCGCGAGGGATCCGTGTTCTCTTTCTGGCGTGGCGGTTTCTGCCGCGATCTCTTGCGGTTGTGCTGCGCCTGGCGCGGTCCAGCGGCGCTGGGCGAGCCGGGCAGGCTGCGTGGGTCGGGAAACTCCACTTCCGCTGCGCGGCAGCAGAGCCGTACCGGGGCCTGGCTGGAGATCTTCGCGGGGAAGATGCGGGGGCCTGATTTATACTCTCTGCTGAGCCCCTGCGAGCAGGAGAGGTGCGTCTCTACGCGGAGACGCCATCGAGCCTTGCGCAAAAATCCTGGGCAGCACGGTCTAAGCATCCAAAGACCGGTCTGAATTGAAGGTCCTTAGCCAAGCATGATTCGTATTCTGCAGCAAGACAGCCGCATCGTAAAGCTTCTCTTTGCGCTCATTATTGGCGCCGCCATCGTCACCATGGTCATCACCCTGGTGCCGGGTATCTTTGACAACGGTGAGGCCAATGACACCAGCACCTTTGCCACCGTGCACACGCCAGGCCTGCTGGGCCGGGTGTTTGGCAGCAGCCGCGCCATCAAGATGGTGGACGTGCAGCGCGATGCCGATGCGCAGATGCAGCAGCAGCAGCTTCCGGACTTCTACCGGAGCTTCATCCTGCAGCGTGCCGGGCAGATCGAGGTGGAGCGCGCCGTTCTGGAGAAGGAGGCGGACCATCTGGGGCTGCGCGTCTCTGACGGGGACCTGCGCAACTATCTGCAGCACGGGCCCTACGCGCAGTATCTGTTTCCAGAGGGCAAGTTCATCGGCCAGGACCAATACATCAACTTTGTGGAGTCAGCCTTCCATCTGCCGGTGACGGACTTTGAGACCGAGGTGAAGTCAGAGCTGGAGATTCAGCGTCTGCAGGCTCTGCTGACCGGCGGCGTCAGCGTCTCTGACAGCGCCGTGCGGGCGGCTTATCTCAGCAGCGGGACCAAGGTGAAGTTTGACTACGCGGTGATCTCCGCGGACTCCATCAAGCAGGGCATCAACCCCACCGATGACCAGCTTCAGGCGTTCTTCACCAAGAATGCGGCGGCTTACGCGCACGCGGTTCCAGAGACCCGCAAGATAACCTTTTTCAGCTTTCAGACGGCAGACCTTCCCGGTGGCGCGCCGGCGGTGAGTGACGCCGCGGCCCAGGCCTACTATCAGGCGCACCTCAGCCAGTACCAGACCCCCGCTGAGGTCAAGACCCGCCACATCCTGATTGCGGTGGCCAAGGGCGCCAGCCCCAGCACGGTGGCGGCGGCCAAGGCCAAGGCAGAGGATGTTCTGAAGCAGCTCAAGGCCGGCGCAAAGTTCTCTGATCTGGCCAAGAAGTACTCGGATGATCCGGGCAGCAAGGATCAGGGCGGCGAGCTGCCGCTGATCGCCACCAGCGAGCTGGATCCGGCCTACGCCCAGGCCGCCATGGCGCTCAATCCGGGCCAGACCTCCGGGTTGGTGCGGTCCTCCTTCGGATTCCACATCATCCAGACAGAGGCCAAGCAGCCGGCGGAGGTGAAGCCGTTTGCCGCGGTCAAGTCCTCCATCGTGGATCAGTTGCAGTCCCAGACCGCAGCGGCGGCAGCGCAGAGCTACGCCGCCCAGCTTACGGCGGAGGCCCAGAAGACGGGCATGCAGCAGACCGCTGACGCGCACAAGCTGAAGCTGGTCACCACCGGTTTCATCGGCAAGGACGCCGTGATTCCCAGCCTGGCGGACGCTACGGGCCTGCTGGGCGCAGCCTTCAACGCACTCAAGGGGGCTCCTCCGCAGAGCGCCTCGGTGGGCGAAGGTTATGCCATCTTCCAGGTCAATGACATTCAGCCGGCGCACGCCCCGGCGTTTGCAGATTACAAGTCGCATGTGCTGGACGACTACCGCACACAGAAGGAGCCGGAGCTGATGGACGCGCAGCTCATCAAGCTGGGTGACCTGGCCCGTAAACTGGGCGGTCTGCACCAGGCGGCCGCGCAGATGCACCTCCAGGTGCAGTCCAGTGATCTGGTGGGCAGGGATGCGCAGATCGCCGATATCGGCTCGCTGACCGGAGCCGCCGCGGTGGTCTTCACCATGCCGGTGGGCGGCATCTCCGGTCCCATCAATGAAGGGGCCAACGGCGCGATCCTGCAGCTTACGGATCGCGAGCAGCCCACCCCCGCCGAGGTGCAGCAGCACTTTGACGCCACCCGGGAGACGCTGCTGGACCAGCAGCGTCAGGAGGCCTTCAGCGTCTTTGTGGATGCGATCATGAACCGCTATCAGAAGGCCGGCGCCATCGTCTACAGCAAGAAGTCAAACCAGATTCCGCTGGGGAACTGATCGGCTGTCCTTCAGCCAAGCCCCTTCGCCCGCCGGGCGAGGGGGCTTTTTCTATGGGTGGAAGACCGGCTCCGCGTTCGCGCTCCCGCGTGGTGCGGCACCGGCGGCAAGGTAGGCGCACTCCTCGTCCTGGATCCCCGGCCCGCAGGTGGCGCGGCTGTCGCCCAGGGAGACAGAGAGCAGGGGAGCAAAGGAGGGGCCTGCCCCCGGCAGCTCTTCGACGAAGAAGCGGGCGTCCGCCGCGTATCTTCTGATCTCCACGCAGCAGCGCAACAGGGGCTCCGGTATCGGCTTGGCGTAGTGCGCCAGGGGAGTGTTCTGCCACCCGGAGCTGGAGTCGCCGTTCTGCGCTGCTCCGCTCCCGGCCTGCAAGCGAGCTTTGTACTCGGCTACGGAGAGCGGGTCGTAGGCGGCGACGGCCAGGCGGGCGAGCAGGCGCTGGAGCCGGCTGGGGGCTTGAAGCTGTTGGCGCAGCAGTACGTAGCCCAGCAGATCCTCAGCTTCCATGGCCAGGGTTGACCGGCTGTCCCGCTCGAGCGGCTGCTCCGGCAGGGGTGAGAGCAGCCGCAGGCCGATAGTTGAGGGCCAGGCGTCGGCGAGGCCCAGGGCGAGGTTCGCAGCCGGGCGAACAGAGGTGCTGTCTGGATTGCCGTCTGGACTGCAGGGGCTGGTGTCCAGAGCTGGGGCCTTCGGTTGCAGTGCGTGCCGGCGCACACCCTCGAGGCGCTGGCGCTCCCGCTCCAGGCAGCCGCGGAAGGCAGCGCGCACGCGACGGATTCTATCCTGCTCGGGCGGCAGCGGCGCGCAGGCGCAAGGGAGGGCGGAGGGTTGGGCTGGGGCTTTGGCTTTGACTGTTGCCGCGGCTGGAGAAGTGCGCGGCCGGCCGG
The DNA here is from genome assembly GCA_021806005.1 of Acidobacteriota bacterium. Taxonomy (GTDB): domain Bacteria; phylum Acidobacteriota; class Terriglobia; order Terriglobales; family Acidobacteriaceae; genus Granulicella. The sequence goes on from JAJZDM010000089.1 coordinate 8,707, forward strand.
TTGGGGGTGGGGGAGGCATCTTCTGCTGGGTGGGCTGCAAGGCGGGCACGGTAGGTCTCCTTCTGGAGGTTTGGAGGGGGGTGAGGGAGCGTTGTGGGCAGTCAAGGAGTGATTCCCAATCCCGTTCCCGATCTGGACCATCGCAATGAGTACCTCAGATAAATACCTAATATGCACGAACTGGCAAATATACGCAAGCACAATCAATGCATGGTAGACATCGGCTCGGAGATCAGGAAGCGCAGGGAGCGTCTTGGATGGACGGTCACGAAGCTGGCCACGCTGGCGGGGATATCGGGGCCCTTTCTCTCCCGAGTGGAGCGTGGCGCATACTACAGCCGCGAGACGTTGCTGAAGATCGCCGGAGCGTTGGGGGTTTCGGTGGATGTTTTGTATGCATCGGGGAGCCAGAGTAACGTCGAGGAAGTTCCTCTGGGATGGCGTAGGATACCGGTGCTCGACTACGAACAGGTAAGCCGATGGACGGCCTCCGAGGGCATCCCAAAAGATGAGGAGCTACTGGAGAGCATTGTGACTGATTTAGAGCATCCGCCGAGCACATTTGCGATGCGTATCAAGGGTGATTCGATGGAGCCAAGGTTCCAGCCCGGGGACGTAATTGTAGTCAATCCGACCCTTCAGCCCTCCCCAGGGGACTTTGTTGTCGCGACAGAACCGAACGGGGAGGCTACGTTCCGCCAGTACCGGAGCGCGGGCATCAACGAGAACGGACTGGATGTCTTCGAACTTGTCCCCCTGAATGCGCTGCACGCGCCACTTCGCTCTGACCGGCTGCCGCTGACCCTGGTGGGCGTAATGGTGGAACACCGGCAGTATCGTAGACGGTAGAGTATTTTCAGCGTAAGTGTAACGTGATGCGTGGGCTTGCCTGCGGGGATGGAAGGAAACGTCGCCGCGTGTCGGCTCCGGAGCGTCCATCAACACTGAAAATGCTATAACCCCAACGTTCAACCCAGACACAAGAGGATCGCCCTCAAGAGTTGTTCTCCTGTTGCTGCTTACCGGCAGCGGGAGAACCATTCACCCTCTCCCCGGGAGAGAGAAGAGGGTTCTGCCAGCCAGCCGCTCCGGTTACTGCCGCCGCAGGGCAGGGGCGTGGCAGTCATCGTACCGTCAGTGGAGTGCGGCGCTTCAGGCATCGCCGGGTGTTTTCCCGGGCAGAGTGCTGCATGGGAGCTCCTGCACAGCGATTCATGGCAACACAGCTCTTTGTGGGAGCCGCAGGCGCGGAGACCGCTGACATTGTGTAAGGGATGACTGGGAGGAGGCCCGCGACCGGGATCAAGATCCTTCGGCGGGGATGGGCTCTCCTGCGCGTGCGGCGTCATGTGACCAAAGGTGTACGCCTCATTCTCGAAAAGCACGCCACATCTATTACCTAATGCGACTTTTATCGCCTCTATCCGGCTCATCGCTTGACATCGTACGTAATACGTACGATCATGCGAATGCATATAAAGTTACAGGAGTGTGCCGTGAGAGAAGAACAGAGGCGATCCCTTTGGTGGCTGCTGGTACTGGCCGCCCTGCTGGCGGCGGTGGTCTGATGCCGATCCAGCAGAACACAGTCGATGGAGCGAGCGGGGGAGTACGCCGGGCCAAAGGATCTGGCCGCGGCGCCTGCACCGCCAACGCTGACCTGCGCAACACCGGTGAGGGCGGCTGGTGCTACACCGAGCACGAGCTCTTCAGCGTGTTTCTGCCCCTGATCGGGGCGGATGGCGGCATGGTGTACATGGCGATGACGCGACTGGTACCGCTGGCCGCGGTGCGGGCGGAGCTCCCGGTCACCGTGGAGGCGGTCTCACGGGAGAGTTGCGTCTCGCGCTCGACGGCGCATCGCAAGATCCGGGAGCTGGTGCAGTTGGGGATGGTGCTGGAGACCAGGAGTTCCAGCCGGCGTCCCTCCGCCTACCAACTGCCGCCGCTGCGGGCGTTGGCCAGGGTGGGCGAGATGGAGCTGCGTCGTCGCCTGGATGCCGTGCGGGGCGAAGGCAGGACGAAGCCGCACGGTGGCGCGAGGGCGGAGGCGGGATCCGCCTGGCCGGCCTCCACCACGGAGAGATCTGAACCTGCGCTCGGCGAAAGGGAATCTGCGCCGGGTGCGGACGGTATCCCAGGGTGGGATACGGCTTCCGGGGCTGCATTGGGGCATCTGTCCGGGACACCGGAGTCCCACAACGCCGCCTCGATATCCCAGCGGCAGGCCGCGGTGTCCCAGCCGGGGATCGCCTTTAATCTTTTAGAAGAAGAGCAAGAGAACGAAGACAGCAGAATCCCCCCAACCCCCCAGGGGGGGCCTCAAGCGGGGCTTCAAGGTGGATTTCGATCAGGGCTCCAAGCGGAGCGACGTGCGGGGCTGCGGTTTGACGGGCAGGCCGGCTTCGGGCAGGTTGGGACTGCAGAGGCCGGGTCCGTCGGCGCGAGGGTTGCGCCGGGGCTCCATCCGGAGATGCTGGCCGAGGCCACGCGCCAGGTGCTGGAGCAGAGCGGCGTCTCTGCGACCCGGCGGCTGGAGACGATGCTGGTTCGGCAGCTTGAGCTTGCCCTCCAGCGCCTGGAGGCGGCGCCGGCCGCGCTGCCGCAGATGGTCGCGGATGTGGCCGCGCAGATGGTGGAGCGCTGGCAGACCTATCTGGGGATGTGTCGGCGACAGGAGCTGCGGATCCAGTGGGGGTTTGCGAGGTTCTTCGCTGAAGGTCTGTGGGCTCAGCCGGAGGTGTGGCCGCGCCAGGCGGCGGCGCGCTGTGCGTCGGGTGGCTTCCTGGAGCGCGATCGCGAGCCAGGCATCCTTCGCTCCTCGGCCACGGGCGCGGCTGCGCCAACCGGCTCGCCAGCCAGATCGCCAACCGGGGCTGCAACGAGATGCACCGCTGGCTCACAGGGCTGGGCAGAAGAGGAGCAGGCGCGCCAGGCCGCGGAGGGCGAGGCAGAGATCCGGCAGGCGACGCTCGACTACTGGAGGCGGATGCGCCAGAGGGGCGTGGCGATCTACGCCCAGGAGGCGCCGCACTGGGTGCGCTCCGTGCTCGAGTTGGAGCCAGCATTGGAGCCAGCGTTGGGCCAGGCAGTCGTATCCGGATGAGCCAGCCGGCGTCGCACAGAAGCAACTCCAGCCCGCAGCCGCCAGCAGCGGTCTTATGCTCCTCCGCAACTAGCTCCCACGGTTGGCTCAAAGGACGCATGAATCAAGGCTCGGAGCCAGGTCCAGAGAGAGTCTTCCAGAGCCTGAAAGTTTTCCACAGGCAAGGGATTGACGGCGGAGAACGATGTGGTTAGGATTAGTCTAGCTTCTTTTAAAAATAACAAAATATGGTGTGCGGCAAAGAAAGCCAGCACGGTTGAGTTTCTCAGCCCGGTAGCCCGCGCTCCTTCTCCTGGATACTTCTCTCACAATTTATTCGAGTGCGCCCGGCAGGCGAAGTTTCTTCGTCGCCGGATAACGACGGACCTCACTCTGAGCAGGCCAACCGATGGACGCCTTCGTGTGTCCGCAGGCGGATCGGGGTCGTTCTCCGTCCTTTTCTCCGCTCCTGCCTCACCTGGAACCTGCGCAGACCGACCGATCCGCTCCATCCAGCAGACGCTTTACCCGGAACCCCATGGACCTCCATGGGGTTTTCCCGTTGCGCCAGACTCCTTTGAGCGCAATGAGCGCTGCAACGCGACCGGCTCCTGGCTCGCGAGCCTGCGCCGCTCGCTTCGCCCAGGGTGGTTTTGCCAGGCCGTAACACCTGGTTCAGATCACAATCCTTCTTCAGCTCCCAGCCGAGTTTTCCCGGAGATGCAATGCGTAGACGTCAACGCCGTCGGTCCTCTGGTCCAGCCAAGCGTGTTTTGAATCCTTACAGCCGGATGGTGGCGCACTTTGCCTATGCCCAGCCCAGCGAGCGGTGGAACGAGTGGAGCTTCCGCCTGATCTCAGCGCGTCAGGCGCAGGCAATGGTGGAGTGTGGCGAGGCGGCCTGGATCTCCCGCGAGGTGACCACGCCGCAGGGCGAGCTCCAGGTGCAGCCTGTGGGCATCCGGGCGCTGCAGCCCACCAACTGGGAGCACCCCACTCCCTGCACGCTCACTGTAGCGACCACCCACGCCGTCGCCCTGGCCACCGATGGCCGGCAGCGGCTGACGCGGCGACAGAGGGCAGAGGTTCTGCGCTTCAAGGTCTGGCCGTTGATCGGCGACACCAAGGCGGTAGCGGTACGGCCCAGAATCTCGGCTGAGGACCGGCGTGTGGCGGAGAACCTGCTCCACGCAGCCGGCCAGCGGAGAGGCTCCGAGGAGATGGACGCAGCGTGCCGGATGGCACGGGCGTGCTGAGGGAGCGAGCGGCGATGACTCCACGATCCGATCCCTCTGCCTGCACCAGGCCTTCCCTGAGGAAGGCCCTGGGCAACACCCCCTCACCCGCCGCGGCGCGCCTGGCGCTGCCTGTGGTGGAGCGACACCCCAACCGGGTGGGCTTTGAGGGCGTGCTCACTCTGATCGATACGCCCAGCGACAGGGCGCCGGACGGAGCGCGCGGCCATCGCATCGTGCTGACGCGTGAGGCGGTGGAGGCGGCGCTGCCCAGTCTGCTGGGCATGGCGGTGAACTTCAAGGATGACTGGAGCGGCCACAACCCCCGGCAGAAGGCAGGGATCATCACCGAGGCGTCCATTGAGGACAACCAGCTCCGAGTGTGGGGGCTGGTCTACGCCCGGGACTTTCCGGAGATGGTGGCCCGGGCGGGTGGTGAGGACGCCGGTCCGGGTGACAGGCCCCTGGGCATGAGCTTTGAGATGGTGGGCGGACATGTGCGGGATATGCGCAGCAAGGTGTGGCGTCTCAGCCGGCTCACCTTTGTCGGTGCGGCGGTGCTGGAGCGGGAGCGCGCCGCCTGGCGATCCAGCAGCTTCCGTATCCTGCCTGCGGCGGACGCCGCCGCAGACGCTTCTTCCACCGGCTCACTCTCAACCGAGCCAACCGATCACCGGCGAGCCGAGCGCTCGTCCCTGGACCACCCGCGGATAGCAGAGGCGCAGACGGGTAGCGCCGGGAGCGTTGCAGCATGATTCGGATGAACGATCGGGACCAGTGTCTGGAGTGCACCCTCTGCGGAGAGTGCGTGGAGATTCCGCGGCGGCTGCTGCGCGATCCGGAGGCGATGCTCGCGCAGCGCGAAGAGGCGGAGGCTGAGCACGCGGCCTGTGAGCAGTGGAAGGACGATCCGGCGCGGGCCCGCGCCGAGCGCCAGTACCGCGCCGCCATGCGCGAGGAGATGCAGAAGGAGGCGGAGCGGCAGAAGGGACTCAGCGTCATGGGCCGACGCCGGAGGCAGACGCCGGGGCGCACAGCGGAGCAGACCTACTCGCCGGAGATCGCAGCCGCTTATCTGCTGCGCCGCACCGCTTGATGTCCATCCAGGGAGAAAAGATGACGGGAAGCAGAGAGACCAGAGACAGAGAGACCAGAGACAGCGCGCCGGCGCCGCGGCAGATCGATGCGCTGATTGAGGCATATGCGTCCCTGCAGAGTGCTCTGCTGGAACAGCGGGCCGTGCAGCGCGAGTTGCAGGAGCAGTGCGACGAGCGCAAGGCGGAGCTGCTGGAGCTGATTGAGGCCTATGGGGTGGAGCACACCGGGAAGAGCCGCCGCCTGCAGGGCCTGCACCACTCGGCGATGGCCACGGTGGGAACGCTGGTGCAGGTGGACGACCAGGCCTGCGAGAGCTTCCGCGGCTATCTGGAGAAGACCTTGCCCGGGGGCATCGCGGAGCGGTTCTTCTCCCGCCATGTGACCTATCAGATCGTGAAGGGTCCCGATGAGGTGTTGCGCTCGCTGGAGCTTCCGGCGAGGGTTCGGAACAAGGTGAGTGAGCTGGTTCGGGCCTGCTTTCGCGTGACCGCCAAAGCGCCCAGCCTGAGGGTGGATCTGGCTGATATCGAGAAGGGGTGAGATGGACGTACGGGGAAAGAAGAACGCCAGCGCGGCGGTGAATGCTGCGTCGAAGGGTAAGGTGAGGGTTACCGGCAAGAATGGGGCCAAGGCCGCCGCCAGGACCGGCAGAAGAGCCGCTGCGTGCCCGCAGGCGAGCGCTGCGTCTGAGGCTGGAGTTGAGAGAAACGGAGGGTCCGGCGATCAGATTCAGGATGCGGCTGGTGATCGAATGCAGCATGCGGCCGAAGACGGAAAAGACGCCGTAGCGGAGACTTCGGATGAGGGCTCTTCCTCAGACGTTGTAGATCTGCCGGCGCGCAGGACGAGGCTGAGATCCCCAAAAAAATCCACTTGCTCAGCGCCACCGGCGCAGCCTATGCAGCCTTCCGCAGCGCAGGCGTCTCCCGCGGATCCGCTCTCGACCGCTGCCATGCTGTCCACAGCGGCCATTGAGGGCGAGCTTCCCGACGAACTGCGCGAGGAGTTTGCCACGCTGCCGCTCCGCCAGCAGATCTTTGTCACCGAGTATCTGAGCAACGGCTGCAACGCCGCGCGCGCGGCGCGCGCGGCCGGCTACAGCGAGACCTCCGCAACCCACCACGCTGCGCGCATCGCCCGCAACCAGAAGATCTCGCGCATCCTCTCCGAGCAGGCTGGAAGATCCATGGCGCGGTGTGAGATCACCGCCGAGCGCGTGCTGGACGAGATGGCCAAGCTGGCCTTCTTTGATCCTCGCCGGATCTTCGACGCCGACGGGGGGCTGCTCCCGCTGAGCCAGATGGGCGATGACGAGGCGGCGGCGATCGCCGGCCTGGACCTGCGCCAGATGCAGGACGGCAGCGAGATGAAGAAGATCAAACTGGCCGACAAGGCGAAGGCTCTGGAGATGCTGGGAAGGTATCTGCGGCTCTTCACGGAGCGTGTGGAGCACACCGGGAGCCTCGGTGTGCAGCTTATTCACGACGTTCCGCGGCCGGAGCGGGAGGGCGCCTGACGGATGCAGACCGGGGTGGAGCGCTTCGCCGAGGAGTTCAACCAGAAGCTGCTCAAGATCAACTTCAAGCAGCGTTACAGTCCGTATCCCAAGCAGAGGCTCTTCCACGGCTCGGTGGCGCCGTACAACTTTCTGGGCGGAGCGGCGGGGCCGGGCAAGACCGCGTGCGGCATCGTCGAGCATATGGTGAGCTGCAATGAGTTCTCTCCGGACGTGGCCCAGCATGTGCACACGCTGATGCTGCGCCGCACCCAGCCGATGCTGGAGAGCACGCTGTTGACCCGCTTTCAGGAGCTGGTTCCGCGCGAGCTGTACAAGAGCCTCTCTGGGACGGGACGTCGGACGGTGACGTGGCACAACGGAGCGACCACGGTCTTCGGCTCCATGCAGCACGAGCACGATGCGTGGGGCTATCAGGGACAGTGGCGCAAGATCTTCTACGACGAGCTGTGCGAGTTCACGTTTGCGCAGTGGAACGCGACGGCGGCGTGGAACCGCTGCCCGGTGGATCCGTACTGCACCAAGGATGGAGCGGGCAATCCCATCGGGATCGGCGCTTCCTGGGTACGCAAGGTCTTTGTGGAGCACAAGCCCTGCGACGAGATGGACGAGGATCAGCGGCGCGCCTACAACCCCGCGGAGTACGCCTACTTCCCGTGCACCTATCTTGACAATCCGATCTACGCCTGCGATCCCAGCTTTCTGCGCAACCTGGAGAGCTATCCCAAGGCCATCCGCGAGGCGATGCAGTTCGGCAAGTGGGACGTGGTGGGCGGCTACTTCTACGGCGCCTTCGATGAGGCGGAGAACGTCTGCGATCCGGCCGAGTGCGTGCCCCAGCCCTGGCACCGGCGCTGGATCTCCGGCGACTGGGGGTTTGAGCACTGGGCGGCGCTGTACTGGCACTACATGGACGACTTCGGCGTGGTGCGTACCTACAAGGAGCGGCTGGTGAAGCATCACGACCCGGAGATGCTGGCCGAGCTGGTGATCCGCGAGAGTCTGGACGAGGACGGACGGATGCCCAGCTTCGTCAGCTTTCCCTTTTCGCACGATGCCTTTGCGGACCAGACGACGAAGAGCTACGGGGCCAACCCCAACAGCGTGGCCATGCGCATGGGCCGGATTCTGCGCGAGTTTCCGCTGCCCATGCCGATGAATGCGGGCAGTGACAAGATTGGCCGCGAGCAGACGATGTACAACATGCTGCGCCGGCGGGTGACGGTGGGCAAGACGGCGGAGGGAGCGCCGATTGAGCGGGCGAACTGGATCATCTCCAGCGAGTGTCCGCGGCTGATCGAGTGCATCAAGATCGCTCCGCGCGACGATGTGCACAAGGAGAAGATCGCCGGCTTTCTGGGCGACGATCCGCTGCAGGGCGCAGGCTACGGGATCTATCACATCCTGGGCTCACCGGCGAAGAAGCGGCA
>JAJZDM010000207.1 GCA_021806005.1 Acidobacteriota bacterium
CGATGCGGCCGCCGCGCTGACGCTGCGCCGCGACCGGGTGGACTATGAGGCCCAGGCGGCCATTGAACTGGAGGGCGTTACGGATGTGGATCTGGCAAGGGATGGGGCAGAGAATGACGGGTATGAGATCAGCCTGCACGACGGCGCCGGGAGCGGAGAGGGTGCGGGGCCGCTGCTGCTCGATCCGACACCGCTGTGGCAGGAGTTGCTCTCCGATCTCCGACGCGGGGTGCGGCCGGAGAGGATCAGCGTCCGGTTTCATCACGCCGTCGCGCAAGCGTACCTGCGGGCGACTGTTACAGCGCGGGATCGGAGTGGAGTTCGCCAGGTGTGCCTGAGTGGAGGAGTGGTCCACAACCGGCTGCTGATGCGCATGCTGTGCGCCGGGCTGCGGGCGGAGGGCATGCAGGTCTACCTGCCGGTGCGGGTGAGTCCAGGGGATGGTGGGCTCAGCTACGGACAGGTTGCAGTTGCTGCCGCGCGAGGAGTTCCGCAGGCTTAAAGGGCGCTGTCGTGTGGATTTCGTTGCGGACCCGTTCGAGTGCCGGATCAACCCTCCAGCGTCTTTCTCGTCTGGACCGCAGACGCAAAAGATCATCACTGTGGCACAACCCCTCTCTTCCCCGTCCGCACTGGCCCGCAGGCAATCAGTCCGGTGCTGACACCTTGACAAACACCGTCTTCAGATAGGCCGAGAGAGCGATCTTGAACTCCTTGCCCACGTTCCCTCTTTGAGCGATCTCCGCTTCGTTGTATACCTGCATCATCCCGCGCACCATCTGCAGCATCACGCTGGCGCAGAGCTCGGCGCGCTGCGCTGAGAGCGAAGGCACGCGCCGCGCCAGCGCTTCGACCAGCGACGCGCGGAAGGCACGCTTGGCCGCGGCGCTCCGACGCAGCCGAATCGGCGCGGCCTGCAGTTGAAGATATCCAGGATGGAGGGCTGCGAACTCCAGAAACCGGTCTATGAAGCGCTCCGCAAAGATCGCCGCCGAAAGCGAGACGATCTCTTCAAAGAGCGGTCGCCAGTGCTCCTCGATCTGTGCCGCGTAGGTGTCCAGCAGGGCGATGGCAATGGACCTCTTGTCCGGGAAGTAGCTGTACAAGGCGCCAATCGATGAGCCGGTGCGCTCTGCGATCGCCGTCATCGTTGCGGCTTCAAACCCCTGTTCGGCAAACAGCGCCTCCGCCGACTCAAGAAATGCGCCGACACGCCGGGTCGAACGATCCTGCTGCGGGGATCGCCGGCTGCGGCTTGACGAATGCGAGGACATCCTCATATTATAAGTTTTGGAAAGGTGAGGAAACCCTCATATTGAGACTCTCTAAAACCAAAGAAAAGACAGGGGTAGCTGCATGAGTTTCGCTGGGAAGCTGAATCCGGAGACCACGGCTCTGGTATTGATTGACCTGCAAAACGCTATTGTGAGCCGCGAGACGAAGCCGTATCCGGCTGGGATCGTCCTGGAGCGTTCGAGGGCGATGGCGGACGCCTTCCATGCTCGAGGCGCCCTGGTGGTCTATGTGCGCGTACTGCTCAGTGACTTTCTTGCCCTTCCCGCCGATGAGGTGATAACACGTCCCAGGGAGATCCCGCCTTCCGCCAGTGAGATCGCCGAGGGTGCCGGCATGCAGCAGGGCGATCTGCTGATCAGCAAGCGGCACTGGGGGGCCTTTGCGCAGACGACGCTGGAGAGCGATCTGCGTAGCCGGGGAATTGAGACCGTCGTGCTCGCCGGCATCGCCACCAACCTCGGCGTGGAGAGTACGCTGCGGCAGGGTACAGGGCTGGGATTCGCGTTTATCACCGTCGAGGATGCCTGCTCCACATTTTCCCCGGAGATGCAGGAGTTTGCCTTCCGAGCGATCTTCCCTCGCCTCTCTCATGTCTGCACCACCCAGCAGGTCCTGGAGGCTCTGGCTTAGCCAGGAACCCATCCCGGAATCACACAGCCTGCGCCTTCCTCGCTCTTGCGCGCGTGCGGATCCTTCAAAGCGGCGACCATGGCCCATAGAGGCCGCCTCATCGGGTGACATCCGCACGGAACAAGCTTTGGGGCAACCCTGCACCCTGAAGCGACGCCGTGCGTCTCGGCAAGGTCACCGCCATTGGGAGCGAACCAACCTCGCGGGAGAACCGCACCGGCGCGCTGGGCAGATCGGGCGGTTCATCCTCCGAAGCAGATTATGTCTGCTCGGAAACAACCGCCTTGGCAGGCTTGCTGCGCAGCAGGGGCGTCTGCCGGCTTACCGCTACCAGGTGGAAGATCACGGAGCCATCCCCATCCGGCAACGCCCCGGAGACGAAGTAACGATCGGCTGAGATACGGCCCAGCCAGCGCTGACTTCGCTTCGTCGCCGCGAACAGATCGTAGAAGGCGATCTCCGGATCCAACGTCCAGCGCAGCCGCGCCTGGACAACTCCGCTCCGTTCGTCTCTGCGATGGGCTTCAACGACAAAGCCTTGCGGCACACTCGGCCGGGCACCACCGGCGGACGGTCCCAGGTAGATCTCCCCCAACCTCACGTCGATCGACATGTCATCAGGGCCTGATGTACTGAACCCGATCAGCAGCGCCGCCAGTGTCCTGCCGCGGTAAGAGCCGAGGCTGAGCGTAGAACGCGTCCATCCGCCTCCCGCATGTGCGTGCTTCCCGGCGCCGGTCTTCGATAGCGGTATCCATGCGACTGTCTCCGGAGCATCCTCGAACACCATCCCAACCTCGAGATTATCCCGAAGGCTGGCCGCGCCATGCCATACCAGTTGCAGCGATGAGAGGTCTTCTTCCAGCACGACCTTCATCTTGTACAGCCGCAGAGCGACCCCGCCCTTGGCTGGGAT
>JAJZDM010000208.1 GCA_021806005.1 Acidobacteriota bacterium
GTGGATGGAACGTCGCGACGGGGAGCGTCCCACCAGCGTCCGTCCTCTCAGGCGGAGAAGAGTAGTTGTTGGAAAGTCAACGATCCCGGCATCCCGTGGAGATGCCTGAGCGACCCTATAGAATGATCCAAGTGTCCGGCGCCTGCAGACGCAGGAGGAAGCCAGACCAGATCGAGGGCAACGTGGAGGATCCGTCGCAGTTTGGCAAAGGCAACTGGGCAGGGTTCCCGGTTCCGCTCGACAAGGTTCGTGAAGCTGCGGCCGAATGGAGTGCGACGCTTGCGGGCGTGGAGCGGCCCTGGCTGTGCTGGAATGTGAGCGATCGCTGGTGCGCGCTCCAGCAGCGGCTGATCCAGGAGGTGGGCTGGACGCCGGTGATAGGCTTCGATCCTCGCTGCGGCGCGCCAAAGACGGTGCTTCCCGGCTCCGTTGTGATCGACTTCAATGCCCGGTTCGGCCTTCCCATCATGTGGCCGCACTTTCCTCTGGAGTTTGCGTTCCTCTTTTCCGACCGGCTGGCCTTCTGGCACGCGGATCTTCTGTGCCGGATGGAGACAATGCAGCGGTTGAAGGGCGTCTTCGAAGGACTGACAGACGGCGTGATGGCTGCGGTCCCCGATCTTGGCAGCCGCCGATACGTCTACCGGTTCCGTCATCACCGGTACTGGGAGCTGGCGGGTTGCACGACGCGCGGCGCAAGCCGATCGCAGTTCGAGCAGGGGGCCGGGTGGTGGCGGTCCTTCGTCGATCATCCCAACTGTCCCAATGAAAAAGAGCGCCGACGGCGCGCAAGGTACTACTATGACTCCGGTGTCGGCATTATGTATTGGAAGCGGCGGCTGGGAGGGCGCATAGTGGATATTCCCCAGCGATGGGTGGCGGAGGGTCACTGCACCTCCATCAACAGGACGAACTATCGTCAGGTTCAGCCCGGCGGGCAAAGGAATCTCTCCGCGGAGATCGATCTGAACTTTGATATAGCCGAGGTGGCGAGACAGTTGGGAATCGATCATCTTCTGTAGCGCCTCCTCCTCGCGATGAGAACCAACTGGAGCATAATCATGGCCAGGATGATCAGCCGAATGACGGTCACAAGAATCATCGGATCCCTCCTTCTCTTCTTCGCTGTCCTTCCTCTCTCCGCAGAGACCTGGTTTGTCCGCCGAGATGGGGGCACGCGCTACTCGACGAGGGTGCATGGCGGGCAGTGCGATGGGAGGGCGGATGCGCCCTATCCCGGCAAAGGCGTCAACCAGCACTGTGCCTTCTCCAGTGCGCAGTACCTCTACCTGGACGGCACCTATGGCATCTCCAAGTGGGTGATCGCCGGTGGAGATACGGTGGTGATTCGGGGCTGTGCCGCGTTGCCGGGAGAACAGAACGCCGCGCCGCCGGACTGCCGCATCGGTTACGGCAACGCGGTGAACAAGAGCGGCCTCTGCTTCGGGGTGGAGGACTGTGGCATACCACCGCCGCCCTCGGGCACAGCCGCGCATCCGACGAGAATCCTCGGCGGGTGTGCCTACGGAGCGTACACCTGCAGTCCGGTGATCGGCTATCCGTACACGAAAGATAATCTGGCGCAGCTCTATGGCGGCTTCGGTCTGGGTTCGGTGCTGAACCTGGGGGGGAGCCGGTACGTGGATATCGAGGGCCTGGAGATCACATCGCATAACGGGAGGTGCACCCGGGTCGGCTATCCGCAGTATCCATCCGGTTGTAATGCCGGGTTTCCCTGGAGCGATTACAGCAACGTGGGAATCACCTTCAGCAATGGATCCTCAAACATTGTGCTGCAGGACGTCTACATCCACGGCTTTACCGGCCAGGGAGTGTATGGGCCGATCGGTGGCCCGGTGGCGATGAACCGGGTCTCGATCGACTTCAACGCCTTTGCCGGCTGGAACTTCGATGATGGTCACTCCACACCCGATGCTCCGGGCTCGACGATCACGGCCAGCTTTGTGAGGATGGAGGGCAATGGATGTCTGGAAGAGTATCCCATCGTCCACAAACAGTTTCCAGCCTTGAGCTGCTGGGACTCCAATGATGGCGGCTTTGGCGACTCCTGGAGCGGACAGGGCACGAACCTGGACAGCTTCATCTGCGACCACTGCGTGATGGCCTACAACACCAAGGATGGCTTCATCGGTCCCCACACGATGATCCATTACCTGAAGATCACCGATTCTGAGTCCTATGGCAACATGGGCCAGCAGTGGAAGTGGGGGAACTCGCCGGGTGGAACTACCATCTTTGAGAACAACCTGACCGTGGGGAACTGCCGGCGCATGGCGGAGCCGATGCCAGGGGCCAGCCCTGGTTATAACCGGAACCTTGGTCTCTTCTGCCGGGCTGCGGGGGACATCTTCAGCTTTTACGGCGCAGCCAACAGTACGGTTCTCTTTGCGGACAACTCAACGGTAGGGTACTCCGCAACCACGTTCGATATAAGTTGCGCTACGCCCAATGCCTGCAGTTCCACCAACTTCATCTTCCGCAATAACATCGTTCTGGGCTTCCTTGATCCCAAGTACAGTACCGGCGAGGTTCCTGGCCTCTTTTACCTGGGCGATCACTCCGTCAAGGTCTCTACGGACCACGATCTGTTCTTCAATCTGCGCTCCAAGCCCTGTCCGTACTTCGGCTCTACCAGCCTCATCTGCTCCTCGCCGGAGTTCGTGGGCCAGCCTCCGTCCACGCTCTCCAGCGAGTCGCAGATGGACCACTTCAACTTCCATCCCCTGGCGGGCAGCCCGGCGGTAGGGCATGGTGTGTCGGTCAGCGGGCTGACCAAGGACTTCTTCGGGGTCACTCGACCGAACCCACCCACGA
>JAJZDM010000209.1 GCA_021806005.1 Acidobacteriota bacterium
GCCGGACGCTCCGGACGCTCCGGACGCTCCGGCAGCCCCGGACGCCCCAGCCGCTCCGGACGCGACCGGCGCAATGGCTCACCCGCCCGAACCGTTCCACCCCGCCGTCCCATCCTCGATCCATTCCAACTCTGAAGATGGCCAGTCGACAGCGTCGCGGCCGGATGAGCCTCAACACTCCGCTCCCGCGATGCTCAACGCCGGGAAGCAGCCGCGCAGACCCGCTCTGCTGAACGTCCGGTTTCTGGCGCCCTTGTTCTTGATCCTTGCTCTCGGCATTGGAGTCGGACTCCGAGTGCACCGTAGCCATCCCATGCCCTCTACTCGATCGACAGCACAGGCAGCAGGGCCCGCCGCGCCTGGCGTTCCCGCGCCGCGGGGGAGCGGCGCCGGTATCTCCGTTCCCCTTCGGATCATCTGCGGTTACCAGGGCCCACCCCAGATGGATAGCGCTGGAGATCTCTGGCAGCCGGATCGATACTGGCAGGACGGTTGGACAAAGACCCAGCCGACCGTCTTCATTGCCCGGACCAGCGATCCCTTCCTCTTTCACTACGGGCGCTTCGGAGACTTCAGCTACAAGATTCCTTTGGCTCCGGGAACCTACGAACTTCATCTTTACTTCATCTCAGCGGCTGCGACCCCCGAACCGGAGGAAGATCAGGACAAATCTGTTTTCACGGTGACGATCAACGGCAAGAATGCTTTTGACGACTTCGATCCGCTCTCAGACGCCATGGGGATCAACATCGCCGATGAGCGTGTCCTCCGCGATATCTCTCCGGCTCCGGACGGGTTCCTGCACATTAACCTCAGCACTTATGTCGGCTCACCCTCGTTGAGCGCCCTGAAGATCCTGCCCGGCCTGCCCCACCAGCAACTGCCGATCCGAATCATCACCCGATCTACCTCCTGGATGGACCCTCATGGGCAACTCTGGCATCCGGACACCTACTACCTCGGCGGGAGGCGGCTGACGCACAACGATGTTGCCACTCCCGGAGCCCAGCCTGAATCCGACGCGGATCTCTACCAGAACGAACGTTATGGGCACTTCTCGTATGCCATCCCCGTCGATCCCCGAGACCAGTACACCGTCATCCTGCACTTTGCGGAGCTGCACTTCGGCTCCAACGGCCCGGAGGGTGGTGGGGTGGGAAGCCGAGTCTTCCGCGTCATGTGTAATGGCAACACGTTGCTCGACAACTTCGATATCTCCCGCCAAGCCGTCCCCGGTCAACCTGTGGTCAAGACGTTCTATCACCTGAAGCCCACAGCGCAAGGCAAACTTGACTTGGTCTTCGAACCCATCAGGAACTACGCCACCGTATCCGCCATTGAGGTTCTCGATGAGTCGCATTGACCCTGACCCGGACCCGCGCAAAGCGGCACGGCCTCTTCACCACCAGGAGGGATCGGAATCGCACAGCCAGATCCATCCACACTGAAGGAAAGACCCGTGTCCTTGTGATCGCCCACTTTCTATGGACTGGTGTCGCCGCACGCACCCAGCGAGGACTCTGATCCTCCCTCTGGAACAGCATTACTCACCTGCCGCCTGCCCGGAATCGCCCACCCCGGACAACGAAGCCGGAAGCCTTTCGAGACTTCGGCCAGAAAACCTCCAGCGCGGCAGGCCGTTATCGCTGGGGCTCGGCCGCGCCGATCGTGGGTGGGTTCGGTCGAGTGACCCCGAAGAAGTCCTTGGTCAGCCCGCTGACCGACACACCATGCCCTACCGCCGGGCTGCCCGCCAGGGGATGGAAGTTGAAGTGGTCCATCTGCGACTCGCTCGAGAGAGTGGACGGAGGCCAACAGAAGGAACCAGTTTGCGCCGAACCACCTCTTCGGCCAGCAGCCTCACGGTCCAGCGTGCTCGGCCTTCCGGAGGCGGCGAGCAGACCACGGCGAAGATGCTCTGTTGCTGTTGCTGTTCCATGTCCAGGGCGGGAGCCTTGCCCGGCCGAGCGGCATCGAACACCGCCCGCTCCACACCTCCTTGCTGGTACCGCTTGCCGACTTGCCACACGGCCTTGGCAGAAAGCATCAGGTTGGCGCCAACGGCCGGCGTAGGCTGCCCCTGTTCCATCTGCAGCAACGCCAAAGCGCGTTTTACCGTGCGCACCGCTTGAAATCCACCACTGAGCAACCGCTGCAAATGCCGCCGGCCTCGCGGGGTTAGCGCAATCTCAAGTCGCTTGCCTCCGCCCATAACTCAGTTATAACGCCAGGAATCGAGCTGCGCAAGCATCTAGCCTGATTACCTATATATGCGGTCGTGATACTAGTCGTCCGGACCATTTTCTCCCCCATTCAAGCTTCGCAGCCTCCGGCCGAAGGGATCCGTCTCTGCTTTATTCGCTACGCCCTGCAACTTTTTCTGGGCTGGTGGGTACGCGAGAAGATATCTGCAATGGCGCGTTTTCCCCAGCCGGCAGGCCTGCCGAGGACTACAGGAGGCGGGGAAAACATCCAAGGAAGACCAGGCATGAGGCTCTGCCTGCATGCAGCCTGCACGAAGGATGCTTTCCCCGGAATTGTGGAGATTGGGGCAGAGATCCGGGCTTTGGACCACGCGATCTCGTTGACTGTACAGACTATTACACACATTGACCCTAATGGTCCCTTCTTGTTCAGTGCTTGTCGAGTTCTCCCATAATGGAGCCCATCTATCGGTCCCGGTCAGCGCCGAGCTATTGCCTGCGAACCTTGCCGCCGAAGGTTTGCCACGACTTTGCGCGCGGTCTCGATGTAGAACCCATTTGAGAAACGATGGGGACCGATAAAGTGAATGAACGAAGCTTCGTGATAAGGAACATCGGGATGCGCCCAAT
>JAJZDM010000090.1 GCA_021806005.1 Acidobacteriota bacterium
ACTCCGCAACGCCGGAAGACGTTTGAGATCTCAGGCATGGAACAGGCCTGGCAATGCGCAAGCCATTCTTGCGTCATGGTGCGGCGGTCTTTCATGCGGTTGAACGCTTCATAGTCCAGCGACGCCTGCGGCGTCAGGTTCAGAACAACGACCGGAACTCTAACCCGTCGCACCACCGGCAGAACCACGGAAGACAGCGCGTAGGTGCTGACGTGGAGAAAGATCAGGTCCACATCCGCCTGGCGAAACGCATGTCCGGCGGCAACAGCCTTTTCCGTGTCATCCACCATCCCCAGATTCACCACGTCCGTGCCGAATCCCTCAAGCCTTGAGGCGATCTCGCGGTTGTAACCTGACAAACGCTGCTCGAGGGACGGAAACTGTTCCCAATACGTATCCAGACCGATACTGAACAGGCCGATGCGGTGCCGGTGACCTCCGTTTGTCAAAGATTCCATGGGTTCAGTACCAGTCTTGCGAAGCATCGTTGAATTGCATCAGAGTTGCGGGTGAGGGGTAGCAGACGGCGCGTTGAGATTGGCCCGCTCCTGGCTGGCCGCTTCGGCCTTCGCGAGCAGCTTTCGCAACCTTCCTTCTACGTTGGATCCATCGCCCAGATCCTCCGAGGTCAATACACCGTCAGCATCGATCGTGAAGTAGTGCGGGATGGAACTGACCCCGAACGCATCGGCGAGTTTGTGGTCCGCATCGCGATACTGCAACCATGTCATCTCATTCTTCTCAATGAACTGCCTCCAGGCCGCCTCATCGCTGTCCAGACTGACGCTGATCATTACCAGCGGCTGCCCGGCAAAGTCCTTGGCGATCTTCTTCAGGTACGGGAGTTCCTCCCTGCAGGGGGTGCACCAGGTTGCCCAGAAGTCGATCAGGACCACCTTGCCGCGCATGGCGTCCAGATTGAATCGGGAGCCGCTCAGCGCGGTGACCTCAAACGCCGGGGCCATCCGCTGCAGGGACAGCTCAGGATCATCCGCAAACTGTTTCACCCGCAGCCACGCCGGGTCCCCGGGGTGCAAGGTGCTCAGGCAGAGCTGAAAGTCCTGGCGGGCCTGCTCCGTCCTTCCCAGCCGCTCCAGCACCTCCCCCTCATTGAACAGCGCCGAGACGTTTTTCGCATCCGCATCCACCGCCTCACGGTAGGCCGCCCGCGCCTGCTCCAGCATCTCCGGCCTGGGTCGATCGCCAGCCTGGGCCATGATCGCACGGCCCCGGTTATACGCCGCCACCGACTTCACCAGGGGCGTCTCCGCGGCAGCCTCCATCGCATTCGACGTGCGAATCGCGTCCTTGTAGCTGCCCTGCAACATCTGCGCGCGGTACAGACCGGCTAGACAGACCACGCATCCACCGCCTGCGAGCTTGTTGGCCTTCTTGTAGGCGTCCATCGCTGGCCCGGCGCGCTGCTGCTGCTCCAACGCCTGCGCCTGCTGCATTACAGCCAGAAACCTCGGGTTGGAGAGATAGCCGGGCTCCGTGGCGGGCGGTCCGCTCGCTGCGCCGGCCGTAGCCTGACCCTGCACGCCGGCTGAGCCTGAGGCGAGCAGTACCAGCGCCAGCGATAGAAGAACCGCCTTGTATGACATAGCTCCCTCCCTGCGGAAGATGCAGGTGGGTTCCATGATTCCGCACAAAGATCCCCGGCGCAAGCAGAACCCCGGTACAAAGATGGATCCCGGGCAAAAACAGGATCTCTGGAGAAATCAGAATCCCCGGCAAAAGCGGATTGGCGGGCGCCAACCAGACCTGTTCCCTGGGAGACGCCAGGCTCTCAGCCGGCTTTGCGCTCCTCCAGCACCGCGTCCAGCATCCCCATCAGGGAGCCTGCCCGCGACCGCACCGCGCTCTGTGTCGCAGCCTGGCGGCTGGCCTCCAGCGAGGCCGATAACGCCTGATACCGCGCCTGCAGCGTCACCAGTTCATCGGCCAGATTCAGCGCCGCCAGCACGGCCACACGCAGCGAATCCACCGTGGCCCCATGTGCCGAGACGGCGCGCATCTTGCCGTCCACCATCGCGGCTAGATGTTCGATGTACGCCGGATCTACCCCGCGAAGCTGATAGATCTGGTCGTAGATGTCCACGACCACGCTATCGGTCTGGCGCACCTCGGTCTCGCCGGGTGAGATCGCTGCCTCGCTTCTGGTCTGTGTCTCTGCCACTTCTCTTCCCACTCTCCTGCTGCCCAACTTTGCTCAGCCTCGACCCAGCGCGGGTCAAACTCCGCGCACCCTGTTCCGCTGTGACTTTACCCGCAACCACGGCAACGCCGCAGAGCCCAGAAGCAGAGAGTCTCCCTGCTCCAAGACCGTGCATCGCACGATCCGCCGGCGCAACGCAGAGTCCACCGCTAGATCTAGATCACTTCCTCGATCTTGGCCAGCATCTGCTCCACGCGCTGCTTCACCGACTCCCGTTCGCGCTGCAGGCTCTCCACCTCCGCCTGCGCAAAGCCCAGCCCGGAGATCTCCTGCCGCAGCGCGACGATCTCTTGCCCACGCACAGCGATCTCCTGATCGCGCGCGGCCAGATCCGCCTTGAGAGCAGCCACCTGCGCCTCCGAGGCCGCCCTCGCCGCCTCTGCCGCTGTCCTTGCCTCACGCTCTTTCTTAATCAGCTCGACAGTCTGAAGCACCTTCTGCTCCAGAGCCTGAAACTCATCGACGCTGATGCTTGCCGATCCCATCGCATGCTCCTTCCATGCGCGCCGCAGAGGCAGGAAACGCTCTCCCGACACGAAGGGCCGCGTTGAATACACGGCTCTCTTCTGGAAGTATAGGACGCCGCGGCGAGGATTTCCGGCGATCCGCCTCTGGGGCACCTCCCGGGGTTCCCTTTTCTTCAGTTCCCATCTTGCACGCCGCAAAGCGTCTGTGCTTTTCGCATCCTGATGGACTGCGCTGCCGGCATTCGGCGCGGTGCTCGGTCCAGTGTCGCCCGCCCCACACGGCTAAGCCCGCTGCACGCCGCCCAGACCCTTCAACTGTGCCACCACCCACTCCGTCCACAGCGCAATCTCCTGCTCGGCCAGCGTGCGCTCCATGGACTGGAAGACGACACGCAGCAGCAGAGAATAGGATCCAAGCGGAACCGCCTTGCCCCGGACGTCTCGGAAGATCTCCACGGGCCGCAGACTGCGCAACTCGGCAGCCTCCCTTGCGGGGCTGGGCCCCTGCGCCGCTACACCCCGCAGCGCTGCATCGATCGCTGCCCAGGTCACCGCGTCCGGAAAGACAAAAGAGAAGTCCCTCTCCACCGCCTGGAACCGGGAGAGCTCTGCGATGACCGGCTGGCGCAGCGGGCAGGCCAGCAGGCGCTGAGCGTCGACGCTGGCCACCACACACGGCTGGCGTAGCTTGCGGGCCTGCAACTGGGCCGCGCTCAACTCCCCAAAGACCCCGATCTGCTCTCCGTGGAACCACACCCGCGCCCCACGTCCGGGCTCGATCCAGCCCGGCAGCCCGGTCGCGTCAAACCGCACAGAGGCCGCTGGCTGCGCGCCCTCAAACTTCGCCAGCAGCGCCTCGATCGCTCCCTTGACCTCGTAAAACAGGGCGTCTTCCGGGTTATAAAGGCTCGCGCTGGTCCTGGCCGGGCCGGTGGCGCCCAGCGCCAGCCCCATGCGCTCACTCACCTCCACCGTGGAACCGGCAAAGACCGTGCCCAGCTCAAACAACCGCGCCTCGCTGACGTCCCGATGCAGGTTGTGAGCCAGCATGGTGGCCATACCGGGTGCCAGCGAGGGCCGCAGCATGCCAGCCTCGGCGCTTAGCGGATTGCCCATGGCCACAGCACCCTCCACGCCGCCCGCCAGCGCGGCGCTACGAAATGCCTCTGCCTCCTCCGCGGAGACAAACGTGCTTGAGATCGCCTCCGTGTATCCCAGCGCCCGCAGCGTCTGGCGAACCGCCGCCTCCTGGCCGGCGTGGGGCAACTCCCGCACCGCTCCCTCAAAGACCGGCAGCGTATTGGCGAAGCGGTTGTAGCCGTAGACCCGGGCGACCTCCTCGATCAGGTCGATCTCGCGCTCCAGATCCAGCCGCCAACTCGGCAGCTTCACCCCATACTCGCCCTCTCCCCGCCGCGTTAAGACGCATCCCAGCGCGGTCAGGTACCGGGCGACGATCTCCTCGGTGATCCCCTCTTCCGACGCTTCGCCAACGGTGGCTTGGCCCCCAGCCGTCTGGCCCAGCATGCGCCGCACCTCACTCAGCTCCAGCCGGATCGCCGGCCGCTCGGCGGTTCTGGCCGCCATCGCCTGTACTTGTACATCCACCAGCGGTCCTTCCACTTCTCCGCCGCTCTGCTCCACCACCAGCCGCGTCACCAGGTGATTGGCCAGCGGGGCCGCGTTGAAGTCCGCACCGCGCTCGAAGCGGTGGCTGGCATCGGTATGCAATCCATGCCGCCGGGAGCTGGAGCGAATCGCCGCCGGATCAAACCACGCGGCCTCCACCAGAATGTTCTTCGTCTCCTCGGTCACCCGCGAGTCCCATCCACCCATCACGCCGGCCAGCGCCAGCGCCTTCACCTCGTCGGCCACCACCAGGTCGTCGCCGGTCAGCGTCTTCTCCGAGCCATCCAGCAGCCGCAGCCGCTCCCCCGCGCGGGCCCGGCGCACCACGATGCCGCCCTCGACCTTGTCCAGGTCAAAGACGTGCGTAGGGTGCCCCATGGCCATCCAGGCGAAGTTGGTGACGTCCACCGGCGCCAGGATCTGCTTCTGCCCCAGCGCCGCGAAGTACTCCGCGATCACCCCCGAGCTGGCTCCGATCTTGACGCCGCGAATCACCCGCGCCGTGAACCGGCCGCACAGATCCTCAGCCTCAATGCGAACCGGAAATCCCGTTCCAGGCCGGCTCTCCACCAGCGGAGCGGTCAGGGCCAGCGGCTCCAGGCGCAGGCCGTAGATCGCCGCCGCCTCGCGCGCTACGCCATAGTGATTCATCGCGTCGACGCGGTTGGTGGTGATGTCCATCTCATACAGGGCTCCGCCGCAGGAGGCGGCAAACTCTCCCTCCACGGCGATCCCGCGCAGGGTAAGATCTTCGGCAAGCTGGCGATCGTCGACCCGGAGCCCGGGCAGGTAGGAGCGCAGCCAGTGGGTAAGAATATTCACGAAAACTGCTCCAAAAACCTGATGTCTCCTGAGTACAGCAACCCGATATCACTGATCCCATACTTCATCATGGCGATGCGGTCCACACCCATGCCAAAGGCGAATCCGCTGATCTTGCGGGTGTCATAGACCGGCTCGCGGCCCATCTGCTCGCGCCGCTGGTTGACGGCCTCAAAGACCGCAGGGTCCACCATGCCGCAGCCCAGCAGCTCAATCCAGCCCGAGTGCTTGCACTTGCGGCAGCCCTTCCCGCCACAGAAGATGCAGGAGATCTGCACGTCGGCGCTGGGCTCGGTGAAGGGAAAGAAGCTCGGGAAGAAGCGCGTCTTCACCGCCGAGCCGAAGAGCGCCTTCATGGCGTGGTCCAGCGTGCCCTTCAGGTCGCTGAAGGTGATCCGCGTATCCACGCACAGCCCCTCCACCTGGTGAAAGACCGGCGAGTGCGTGGCGTCGGCCGCGTCGTTGCGGTGCACCTTGCCCGGAATTACCAGCCGCAGCGGCGGAGCCTGCTCCAGCATGGAGCGGATCTGCACCGGCGAGGTATGGGTGCGCATCAGCAGCCGCTCCCGCAGCGGCTTCTGCTCCTGGTCCGCGATCACCAGCGTGTCCTGGGTGTCCCGCGCCGGGTGGTTGGGAGGAAAGTTCAGCGCCTCGAAGTTGTAAAAATCAGTCTCCACCTCCGGCCCAAGACCCACCGAGTACCCCATGCGCTGGAAGACGCCGACGACCTCCGCCATAGTCTTCACCAGTGGGTGTTCCGCGCCGATCCTCGGGGCTGAGCCCGGCAGGGAGACATCCAGCACCTGCGCTGGATCGCCCGTCCCGCCCGCTTCCACGTTCTCCGTGAGCAGCGACTCAATCTGCGCCTTCAGGCGGTTGAAGCGCACCCCGAGAGATCTCTTGGCCTCCACCGGAGCGGACTTCAGCCATGCGGCGCTCAACTGCCCCAGTCGCCCTTGCTTGCGGCCCAGCCACTCTAGACGGAAGGTCTCTACGGATTCGCCCCCGGTCAGCGTGCGCGCCTGCGCCGCCACCTCGGCCTCCAACCCGGTGAACACCCGGTCGAGCTCCGCCTCATCAAACTGCTTCAACTCCGGAATCGCTGCACTCATGACGTAGAACTTTCAGAATAAATGACGCCGCCCTTCGGCAGCGTGACCGGGCCATCCCTCAGCAACCCGTTCGGGAGTCCTTGCCCATGCCCAGAGCCGATACCAGGCCAGCGCCTGCTCCCATGAACTCAACCCCTCCCGGGAGACTGCCGGCCGGAACTCCGCATGCTTCTCCACCTGCTTCCAAAAACTCCTACAGCGCCCACCCGATGACGGCCGCCATCAGCACCCCCAGCATCAGGCTGCGCTTGTCGGTGATGGCAAAGACCACGGGATCGTCGTGCATGCTACCGCGGCTGGCCAGCATCCACACCCGGCTCAACCACAGCAGCAGCACCGGGACCACCAGCCACAGACGCGCCGGATGCTGGTAGAGCAGGTTGGTCTCCGGGTTGTTGATGTAGAGCGTGAGCACGACCACCGCAGCGTACATGGAGCCCGTTCCCAATGCCCGTAGCTGTTCCAGGTCACTGACCATGTATCCCCGTCCCGTACTCACCGAGCCGCCCCGCTCTCGCAGGCTCTCCAACTCGCTGAACCGCTTCACAAAGGCCAACGAAAGGAAGAAGAAGACGCTGAACCCGGCCAGCCAGGCAGAGATGGGCGTACCGGTGGCCGCGCTGCCCGCCAGCAGCCGCACCGTATAGAGCCCGCTCAGCACAAAGACATCCACCAGCACCTTGCGCTTCAGATAGAGCGAGTACAACAGCGTCGAGGCGGCATACAGCCCCAGCCACTCCAGAAAGCTGGAAGACTCCAGAAGCCGCTGCGAGCCCGGCGGAGCCGTAACGCTGGGCAGGGCCAGCGCCAACGCCAGGGAGCCCAGCAGCAGCAGGCACACCACCGCCACGCCCCAGATGGCCGAAAGATCCCCGGCGGCAAACGGCCTGCGCCGCTTGCTGGGGTGCATGCGATCGGCCTCAAGATCCAGCAGGTCGTTGACGATGTAGGTGGCCGAGGCGCACATTCCGAAGCTCAGGAACGCCGTAACCGCGGCCAGCATCGCGCGCGGATGCCATCGGTGAGCCAGCATGAGCGGCACAAAGATCAGGGTGTTCTTGGCCCATTGATGCAGACGGATCGCCTTCAGCCAGCTCCGCAGCACCGGCCCACGGTCTTCAAACCGGGCCGCAACCACCGTTCCGGTTCTCTTCAAACCGGCGCGCAGCGCCAGGTTTGGATTGGCAACCATTGGCGTCTGGCAGGCCGCCAGCAAGCCCACATCTGGCCGCGCGTTTCCGATGTAGCAAAACTCGTCTCCAAATCGCGCCCGAAAGGCGGCCAGCTTGTTCTCTCCTGCCAGGTTGGTCTCGCCATCCGAGGCCAACACCCCTGCAAAGATCCCCAGATGCGCTGCCACCCGGCGCGCCAGTCCCGCATCGGATGCCGTGGCCAGATAGATGGCCCGTCCCTCCCCGTGCTGTTCCAGAAGATACTCCAGCAGAGGACGGTTGTACGGCAGGTGCTCCACATTCAGATCCACCAGCCCGGTCAGCCGTTGTTTGAACGCGGCTCGTCCCTCCACCAGCCATCCCGGCAGATGCAGCAGCTCCAGCGGACGCTTCCGCACCACCACCAGCAACGTATCCTGCAGCGTGTCGGACTTCACCAGCGTCCCGTCCAGGTCCACGCACAACGCCACCCCCGGTCGCAGTTCAGATCCCGGGCGGGCATCCCCGGCCCCCATCGACATCGCACCCACCTCCGCAACTGGCTCCGCTCCGTTCATGGCTGCAGATCTCCCCTCAGGGTCTGTTGCTCGTCATCCGTTCCGGTCCGGGTGCAATCATTATCTCGTACCTCGCCCGCGAACGCACCGGGAACTTCGCGCCCTCCAGTCACTTGCGCCGGTTCACCCGATGGCAGATTCCGAGTGCACACCCTCCTGCGCGCAGGACGGTACGCGCGGGAGGCGGTTACACTGGTTCGCGATGAATAACCCGGAAAACACCCCCAGCATTGCCCTGCTCTTCCCCGGCCAGGGCTCACAGACCGTGGGCATGGGCCGCGCCCTCCATGACACCTGCCCCGCTGCCCGCGCCGTCTTCCAGGAGGCCGATGAGGCTCTCGGCTTCTCTCTCTCGGAGATCATCTTCAACGGCCCCGAAGAGACCCTCAAACTCACCGAGCACACCCAGCCGGCCATCCTCACCGTCTCCATCGCCGCCTGGCGCGTGCTTGAACCTGAGCTTCATTCCCGCAACCTTGCGCCCAGCTTCGCCGCCGGCCACTCTCTGGGAGAGTTTTCAGCCCACGTCGCCGCCGGCGCCCTCACCTTCGCCGACGCCGTCCGCACCGTCCGGGCACGCGGACAGTTCATGCAGAGCGCCGTTCCCGCCAGAGAGGGAGCCATGGCGGCCATCCTCGGCCTCAGCCTGACCGAGATCGAGGCCGCCTGCCAGCGGGTAACCGCACAACTCCAGAGCGCCGAGGCCCGGCCCGGCGAGATCGTCTCCATCGCCAACCTCAACAGCCCCGATCAGACCGTGATCTCCGGCTCCCGAGAGGCCGTGGAGCACGCCGCAGCGGCGTGCAAAGAACTCGGCGCCAAGCGCTCCGTTCTTCTGCCCGTCAGCGCTCCCTTCCACTGCCCCCTGATGATGCCCGCCCAACTCCGGCTCGCCGACTGGCTGGGGCAGATTCCTCTCTCCCCACCTCGGTTCCCTGTGGTCTGCAACGTCGATGCTCAGCCCCTCACGCAGCCGGACGCCATCCGCGACGCACTCATCCGCCAGGTCACCGGCGCGGTGCGCTGGGTGGAGTGCATCGGCTTGCTCCAGCAGAACCATGTCACGCACTCCATCGAGGTCGGCCCCGGCAAGGTCCTCACCGGGCTCAACCGCCAGATCGACCGCAGTCTCTCCACCAGCAACGTCGAAGATCCCGCCAGCCTGGAGAAAGCCCTGGAACGGCTCACCACCCCGACTGCGTCCTAAAACCCCTGCAGCGCCCGCAGCCTCTCTTCTGTAGCCTGGAGCCGCTCCTCTGCAGCGTGCAGACGCTCTTCCAGCGCCGTCACCCGCTCCGCAAGGCCCTCGGCCGGGCCATCCCCTGCCGCTGCAGGAGCCTGCGCCACGGGAACCTTTGCCACGGCCTCGCTGACCGGACCGCACAGCAGATGCGCCCAGCGCGCCTCCCGGGCTCCGGGCTGGCGCTCCAGCAACTGCGTCAGCGGCTGCGGATGCCGCGTCGCCTGCGGCTCCTCGCCGGGCTCCGGCTGCGCGGCCATCCGCTCCAGCACGCAGAGCAAGGCCGCGGTGTCGTCAAAGGCGTACATCCGCTCCGCGCGCGCCCGCAGCTCCGCCGGGGTCTGCGGCCCGCGCAGCAGCAGCAGACACAGCACCGCCACCTCATCCCGGCGCAGATTCAGCACATCCCGCACGCGATGTTCGAACTTGGTGGCCCGCGTCTCGGCCAGCGTCCGCACCAGCCCCATCTGGTCCAGCTCGAAGAGCGCGCTGCGCACCTCGGCCTCCGTCAGCTCCATCACCGGCTCCCGGCTGCTCTTCTGGTTGCAGGCGTTCACCGTCGCATTCAAACTCAGCGGATAATACTCCGGTGTATTGATCTCTTTTTCGATCAACACCCCCAGGACGCGCGCCTCAACCGCATTCAACTGCACCATGT
Organism: Acidobacteriota bacterium; assembly: GCA_021806005.1. Taxonomy (GTDB): domain Bacteria; phylum Acidobacteriota; class Terriglobia; order Terriglobales; family Acidobacteriaceae; genus Granulicella. The sequence continues at coordinate 9,876 of JAJZDM010000090.1, forward strand.
CTCTCTATGCCTGCTTCCTTTTCGATCTGCGTTCCTGCTCGAAGTTCCCGTTCTCTGGCTCCCGATCGCCTGCCGGTCCTCGACGCTTCTCTATTCCCTTAATAAAATAAACTTCTGTGCCTCTCTCCCATCCATCTGGCGCCTCTGGTTCTTCCCCTACCCCCTCCGAGCCGAGCTTTGCGGAGCGGTTTGACGTTCTGATCGTCGGTGCCGGGCACGCCGGCTGCGAGGCTGCCGCTGCGGCAGCGCGCATGGGCCTGCGCACGGCCCTGTTCACCCTGAACCTGGATCTCATCGCCCAGATGTCCTGCAACCCCGCCATCGGCGGCGTCGCCAAAGGCCATCTGGTGCGCGAGGTCGATGCCCTGGGTGGCATCATGGGCGAGGTCGCCGACTCCTGCGGCATCCAGTTCCGCCTGCTCAACACCTCCCGCGGTCCCGCCGTCTGGAGCCCTCGCGCCCAGTGCGACAAGGCGCTCTACCGCACCCGGATGCGGGAGAAGCTGGAGTCCATCCCCAACCTCTTCATCAAGCAGGCCGAGGTGGTGGACCTCATCCGCGGGGAGCCGTTGCAGCCAGCCAACCCGCGCATCTCCGGCGTCGTCCTGCGCGATGGCCGCCGCATCTTCTCCCACGCCGTCGTGGTCACCACCGGCACCTTCCTCAACGGCCTCATCCACTGCGGTGAGCAGACCTACAGCGCCGGCCGCTCCGGCGAAGCCGCCAGCGTTCTCCTCGGCGAAAACCTGAAGAAGCTGGGCCTGCGTGAGACGCGCCTCAAGACCGGCACGCCCCCTCGCCTGGATGGCCGCACCATCGACTGGTCCCGATTTGAAGAGCAGCCCGGCGATGCGGACCCCACACCCTTCAGCTTCCGCTCCCTCGCCGCGCTGCAGTCCGCCGGGCTGAAGACCACGGACGGCTCCGGCCAACCCGGCGACCGGCAGGCCGCACCCGTCGCCGTCCGCTGGCAACCGCCCCTGCGCCAGATCTCCTGCCACATCGCCGTCACCACGCCGCAGACCCTGGCGCTCATCCGGGCCAACGTCCACCGCAGCCCCATGTTCACCGGGCAGATCTCCGGCGTTGGACCGCGCTACTGCCCCTCCATCGAAGACAAGATCGTCCGCTTCCCGGACAAGACCTCCCACCAGTTCTTTCTGGAGCCCGAGGGGCTCAACACCCACGAGGTCTACATCAACGGCATGTCCACCTCCCTGCCCATGGACGTCCAGCAGGCCATGGTGCACAGCATTCCCGGGCTGGAGAACGCCGAGATGCTGCGCCCCGGCTACGCCATCGAGTACGATGCCATCGACCCCACCGAACTCGATCGCACCCTGCGCGTCAAGCAGTTCCACGGCCTGTACCTCGCCGGCCAGATCAATGGAACCTCCGGCTACGAGGAAGCCGCCTGCCAGGGCCTCATCGCCGGCATCAACGCCGCCCTGTTCGCGCGCCATGCGCGGCAGCTCGACTCTTCCCCCGGCTCGAACCCCGACGAAGCATCACCCGACACCTTCACCCTGGACCGCACCGAGGCCTACACCGGCATCCTGATCGACGACCTGATCTCCAAGGGCACCGATGAGCCCTACCGCATGTTCACCTCGCGCGCCGAGTTCCGGCTGCACCTGCGCATCGACAACGCCGACACTCGACTCACCCCGTACGGCCGCCGCCTGGGCCTCATCGACGACCCTGCCTGGGCCGCCTTCCAGGCTAAGCAGGCCCGCGCCGCCGCCCTGCAGAGCCTGCTCGAAGCCACCCGCCTCGACGCCGACGGTCTGCAGACCCTCAACGCGGCGCTTGCGGCCAGTCCTCGCAGCCCGATGGGAGCCTCTACCGGGACCGGCCCCGCAGAAACCGGCTCCACGCAGACCAGCGCCACGGAAACTAGCCCCACGGAGATCGTCTCACTGCCCCGCGGCGAGCTCTACGCGCAGCTCCTCAAGCGCCCCGCGATCACCATCGAACTCCTTCTGCCCGCTCTTCTTCCCAGCCTGGAGGCGCAACGCGAGACCCGGCCCGAGTTCGCCCCCTGGCTCGCCGCACTTACCACATCCGGCTACGCCCACGGCGGCGCTCTGCCCGTCTGGATCCGCAACGAACTCAAGACCGTCGAGACGACGATCAAGTTCGCCGGCTACCTTGCCCAGCAGCAACGAACCATCCAGCGTCTCCGCGACGACGAGGCCCGCGCCATCCCGGCCTGGTTCAACTATCGCGCCTGCAGTGGCCTCTCCCGCGAGATGGTGGAGAAGCTGGATCGCGTCCGCCCCCTCACCCTGGGCCAGGCCAGCCGCATCGCCGGCGTCACCCCTGCCGCCGTCGCCCTCATCCAGTGCTTCCTGCAGATTCAGGCACGCACCGCCTGACCGTAGCCGCAGATCGCCACAGATCACCCTCCCTCAGCGCCTCCGCAGGTCAGTATTCGCCCCGACCCGTTGCTCCGCCAGACCTTGGCGGCACCGCTGGGCACTCCAGCCGTTGGTTGCAAGTGAAATCACCTTCGCTCTGGGCCTGCCGCCAACGGCAGGCATCCAACCCAATCAGGGTTCCGGCGAGATCGAACCCAGCTCCTCCTCATTCAGCGGAGGCGTTTGGCGCGCCGGAAGTAAGCGTTGACCTCAGGATCTATAGAAAGCAACTTCATGCCGGCTGCACGAGCCTGTGCTACCAGAAGCCGATCAAAGGGATCTCTGTGCAACCAGGGAAGGAGATCCACCTCAACGGCATGTTCTGCGGTCACAGCCAGCTCCTCGATCCCAGTCTCCCGGGCAGCCCGCCAGAGGGTCGCTGGCTCTACCGCAAATTCGGTCTTCGCCAGGGAGTGTTTGATGGCCACCTGCCAGATGGAGGCCGCCGAAAACCAGACACGATTTTTCGTGTCTTCCACGATGCGCCGCATGGGTCGCGGAACTTTGTCCGGATCGACCAGGATCCAAAGGAGGATGTGAGTGTCGAGGAGATAGTTCACCGTTGATTTGCTTCAAACATCTTCTGAATTTCAGCGCTCCGGGCATCGAGATTGTCCGGCAGCCGCACTTTTCCCCGGAGTATGCCCAACTTGCGCTGGGAAGGCCGGGATTCGGGATGTGCCGAAACGATCACGACCGGCTTGCCGGCACGAGCGATAGTCACAGGCTGCCCATTGTTCAGAACCTGCTCGATAATCCGGGACAGGTGGGTCTTGGCCTCATGAACGTTCACGGTCTGCTGAGCCTTAGTCATACGACTTAGTTTACTATGCTTCGTCCAGGGGAATTGAAGCAACGCACTCGGGGCGGGCCATGGCCGCTGGCAGGGCGTCGAAGGCGACCACTTTTGATCGCGAATCCGCCGGATACTCCGTGAGCCTCCGGTCATTGCCTCGATGCTGAAGAAAAACAGGCGAACCGCGGGCCGGGGAGTGCTATCCTCCCCAAATCCGGCAGTTCGACCTTTTCTTTGCCGCAACGATGTTTCGCGAGGTCTCACCTATGCCCTGGATTCGGATTTGTTGTGGACGCGTTGTTGCCGCCCTCTCAATCGCTGTCTTCACCAGCCTGGGACTGACGGGATGGGCCCAAACCCAAACCGCAAAGCCGTTGCTGTTACGCAACCCCTCGCTGAGCACAGACAAGATCGCGTTTCTGTATGCGGACGACATATGGACCGTCGCGCGTGCGGGAGGCGAGGCGGAGCGGCTGACCTCCGTGAACGCCGTCACCGCAGGGCCGTACTTCTCTCCCGACGGAACTCAGATTGCCTACTCCGTCCGTGAACACGGACAGGTGGACGTCTACGTGGTAAACGCCGCCGGCGGCGTGCCCAGACGATTGACCTGGGATCCGAGCGGCAACGACGCGGTGGGATGGACACCCGACGGCAAGCAGGTGCTCTTCGCCTCCATGCGCACCAGCTACTCAGACTTCTTCAAGATCTTTGAGACCCATGCGGACGGAACCGGGATACCCACCGCGCTTCCCCTGCCCACCGCCGTCGAGGGAACCTTCTCGCCGGACGGCAGCACCTTTGCCTATGAGCCGATCGCGCAATGGGAGGACGCATGGAAGCACTACAGGGGCGGCCAAACCAAGAAGGTCTGGCTGGTGAACATGAAGACCCTGGACCTGGTGAAGGTGCCACGCGAGAACTCCAACGACTTTAGCCCCGTGTGGGAGGGTACGACGGTCTACTTCCTCTCCGACCGCAATGGCCCCGTCTCCCTCTTCCGCTATGACACCGACACCAAGGTCGTCTCGCAGGTGGTCGAAAACCAGGGCTACGATCTCAAAACCGTCGCAGCCGGACCCGGCGCTCTGGTCTACGAGCAGTTTGGCTCCCTGCATCTTTACGATCTGGCTACCGGCAAAGTGCATGCCGTGAACGTCACCATCCACGGCGACCTTCCGGAGCTGGTCCCGCGCCTGACCAATATCCCCGCCGCCGAGGTGCAGAACGTCGGCATCTCGCCCTCCGGCGTGCGCGTGGTCGCAGAGGCGCACGGAGAGATCTTCACCCTGCCCGCCGAGAAGGGGGACACGCGCAACCTCACCAATACGCCCGGCGTCGCCGAGCGCTCCCCGTCCTGGTCTCCGGATGGACGCTCCATCGCCTACTTCAGCGATGCCTCCGGCGAGTATCAGCTCTACATCCGCGACCAGGAGGGTTTGCTCCCGCCAAAGGTGATTGACCTTGGACCGCACCCCTCCTTCTTCTACCATCCGCAGTGGTCTCCGGACTCGAAGTACATCGCCTATACCGATGTCCATCTGCATCTCTGGTATGTGGCCGCCGCCGGTGGCAAGCCGGTGCTGGTCGATACCGCGCTGCGGGGAGGCTTCGGCGCGCAGATGCAGTTGAGCTGGTCGCCCGATTCACAATGGATCGCCTACACCCGCGATCTTCAGAACCAGTTGCATGCGGTCTTCTTCTATTCCCTGGCTACGCACAAGTCCACCCAGATCACCGATGGCATGAGCAATGCCACCGACCCGGTCTTCGATCCCGGCGGAAAGTTCCTGTACTTCACCGCATCGACCAACAACGGCCCGTCCGATGCCGGGATCGATCTATCCTCACTCGACCGGGCTACCAGCAACAGCGCCTATGTGATCGTGCTCACCAAGGATGGAGCCTCTCCCGTGCCACCGGAGAGCGGTGACGAGAAGGTCGCTGACGACACCGGCAAGAAGACCGACGACGCCGATGCCGACGCGCAGAAGGACTCTGATGCTGACGCTGACAGCAGCCAGGACAAGACCGCCGCGAAGGGCAACGAGAAAGCCGGCGCCGCCAAAAAGGAGCCGGTGAAGCCGACGATCATCGACCTTCCCGGGATCGAAAATCGGATCCTTGCCTTGCCCATTCCCGCGCACAACTACATCGATCTCCAGGTGGGCAGGACCGGCGTCCTGTTTCTGGCCCAGGGCGACCCCGTAGGCCGTCCCTCGGACAACGATGGCCCGCCCATTCGCGTCCTCTGGCGGTTCACCACCAAGACGCGCAAGACCGAGGAGGTGCTCAGCAACCTCACCGGCTTTGCCGTCTCCGCCAACGGCGCCAAGCTTCTGGCCATGCGCAAGGACAACTGGTTCATCGTCCCCATCGCCCAGTTGAAGACCGGCTCGCCGGAGGCTGCACAGGGCAAGCCGGTGAAGAACACCGCCATGTTTGCCGTCCTCGACCCGCGTGCCGAGTGGCGGCAGGAGTATCAGGAAACCTGGCACATCGAGAGAGACTTCTTCTACGATCCCAACCTGCATGGGCTGGATCTGAGCACCATCGTTGCGAGGTATCAGCCCTATCTCGCTGGCCTGGCGTCGCGTGCCGAGTTCACCTATCTCTGCAACGAGATGCTGGGCGAGATCGAAGTCGGCCACATGTTCGTTCGCGGACCGCATCAGCCTGACAACGCGCCCAAAACCGGCCTGCTCGGAGCCGATTACGCCGTCGCCAACAACCGCTACAAGTTCGCCAAAATCTACAACGGGCAGAACTGGACTCCCTCGCTTCAGGCGCCCCTCACACTGCCCGGGATCAACGTCAACGTCGGGGAGTATCTACTGGCCGTGAACGGCCGCAACCTTACCGCAAAGGATAACCTGTACAGCTTCTTCGACGGCGCCGCCGGCAGGCAGACCGTGCTGCGCATCGGCAGCAAGCCGGACGGCAGCGATGGAAGAGATGTCACTGTGATTCCGGTGGGCTCCGAACACGGCCTGCGAAACCTGGATTGGATCGAATCCAACCTGCGCAAGGTCGATCAACTCTCCGCTGGCAAGGTAGCCTACATCTATATGCCCAACACCGGGGGCGCGGGCTATGACAACTTCAACCGGTACTTCTACTCGCAACTGCAGAAACAGGCTGTCGTCCTGGATGAGCGTTACAACGAGGGCGGTCTGATCGCCGACTACATCGTCAACATTCTGGGCCAGAAGCCGCTCAGCGGCGCCATCGGGCGGGATGGTGAAGCTGTGCACGATCCGCAGGGAGCCATCTTCGGACCCAAGGCGATGATCATCAACCAGTCCGCGGGCTCCGGCGGCGATGCCATGCCCTGGTACTTCCGCAAAGCAGGCCTGGGAACCCTGGTCGGCGTCCGCACCTGGGGCGGCCTGGTGGGTATCGGAGGCTACCCCGTGCTGATCGACGGCGGCACCGTGACCGCTCCCCGGTATGCCATCTATGGACTGCATGGCCACTGGGAGGTGGAGGGTCACGGCATCCCTCCGGATGTTGAGGTCCAGGAGTTGCCCAAGGATGTTGCGGCAGGCCACGATCTGCAACTGGAACGTTCGGTCGCCATCGTCCTGCAGCAACTCAAGGAACACCCGATTCCTGCCATACCGATCCCCCCTTATCCCAACTACCATCAGCATGATGGGTTGGGGAAGACGCAATAGAGCATCAGCGAACGGCGATGCACGCGTCCTTCACCCGCCAGAAGGAGCAGGGATCGAGCCCCTGTATCCCGCAAGATTGCATCCTAAAGACTGGTGGAACCCTGCGCCTGC
>JAJZDM010000091.1 GCA_021806005.1 Acidobacteriota bacterium
CCTCCAGCGTCTGGTTCTTTATCTCGGTGCAAAGTACTTTCAAGGCGAATCGGATCAGCTTCACGAGTACGAGATAGCCACCGACCTCTTCGGCCGCTCCAGGGAGACCTTCGACCCAGCCGAGGATGCCGTCGTCCGCGTAGAAGCGCACCGTCTGCGAAAACGCCTGAAGGAGTTCTACGAGGGTCCGGGAAAAGACCACGAGATTCAGCTCTGCATTCCAGCCGGAAGCTACGTCCCGGTCTTCCTCCATCACAGTCCTCACCCGGAACCGGCAGAGATTGGTCCGCCGCCCAACCAACTCCGGCGAGCACCCAGGAACATCCTCCTGGCCGCCTCCGCCGCTCTCATCCTGATCCTCACCACCGTCGCAGTGGCTCTTCTCCGCCGTCATGGGGCCGGCGGACAACTCGCGCCCCGCTCCGCGCCCACCCCACCATCAGCTCAGGCTCCCACGGGTCCGGTCGGCGCACACTTGCCCCTCCGCATCCTGGCCGGCTACAGCGGAAGACCCCAGGTAGACAGCACAGGAGCCGTCTGGCTGCCGGACCAGTACTTCCACTACGGAGGAAGATCAGAACATCCCGAAGCCTTCGTCCTGCGCACCGGTGACCCTATGCTCTACCAGCACTGGCGGGATGGCTTCTTCTCCTATGACATTCCCCTCTCACCGGGGCACTACGAGCTGCATCTCTACTTCAATCGAACCGCCAAGAATCCCAACCTCGAATCCCTATCCACCTTTTCGATCGCCGCCAACGGCCAGCCGCTCCTGACCAGCTTCGATATCGCCACGGACGCCATGGGAGACAACATCGCCGATGAGCGCGTCTTCCGCGACATCGGCCCCGGAAAAGACGGAATCCTGCATCTGTATTTCACCAGCGAACGCGCCCCAGGGGAACTGAATGCCCTGGAAGTTCTGCAGGGGCTGCCCCACAGACTCCTCCCGATTCGTATCCTCACCCAACCGGTATCCTTCACCGATCACAGCGGCCAGTTCTGGCTTCCTGACAACTACTACCTCGGGGGCTACGCTGCCCAGGGACAGGCAACCGTCACCGGGGCAGACGATCCCGGCCTCTATGCCGGCGAGCGCTACGGCAACTTTTCCTACGCCATTCCTGTCGATCCCCGCGACCAGTACACGTTGATCCTTCACTTCGCGGAGCTCTACTTCGGACCCAACGCCTCAGGTGTTGGTGGCGCAGGAACCCGCGTCTTCCGCGTGCTCTGCAACGGCAATACCCTGCTCGACAACTTCGACATCTATAAGGAGGCAGGGAGTCTCCATCCCCTGACCAAAACCTTCTACCACCTCAAGCCCACGGCGCAGGGCAAACTGAACATCAACTTCGAACCTGTCCTGAATAACGCCACGATCTCGGCCATCGAAGTCCTTGACGAATCAAAGTAACCCGCAAAACGGCCTGAGCCCTTTATGCCCGTACGCGGAAAACACGCACATCTCCTCAGCCCGACCGTAAGGCAGTTTCGGTGCAGGTGTAGAGGGCGACTCAACTTCGATGGGCGTTTTCCCCTAAGGAAAACGCCCCTGCAAGCCCGCTTCGGGATAACCAGCAACACCGAAAATGCCATAAACGGCAGCAAACAAGCGATGGCTTCGCTTATTCCTGGTAGCTGATCGGCGATCCTCGAGACCCTCTGCCAGCTTTAAGTGTCCCTCGAATTGCGGGCGGCTCAATCAGGGCTTGCTTAGAACCGAACGCCAACCGTGATGGGAATGTAAGCCGCGTGATAATTGTTCTCAGGGTAAAGATCCGTCGACGTGTATGGCGTCTGCGTGTAGTTGCTGATCGTAACGCCGTTCGTCGGCGAGTTCACGATGAACACAAACCGTGCTTCGGCGTAAAAACTCATTCTCGAATCGGAACGTTTGTAAGCGAGGCCCCCACCCCAGTCAAACCCGGGAGCGTCTGACGTGTATTGACCAATGTTGGTACTCCCACACACATCAATGCCCGCTACCGTTGGACCACCGGGGCCATCACACTTACCAACCAGCGATGCCGGAATCGTAAAGTTCACCACCGATTGGTAGAAACCAGCTCCGCCGACAACGTAGGGGTCCCACGCTCCAGCCGTACGGAAGGCGTACCGCGGTTCAACCGAAACAGACCAGATGTGACTGCTGCCATTCAACTGACCGTCGAAGGAGTTGCTGTTGCTGATATAGTTCAGGATCGCGATCTGGTCGTCCAGATTCTGCCTCGTCAAACCGAACTGTGCCCAGTCGAACTCGACCGGCACTGAAAAATGCTGGCTGAATTGATAGCCTGCACCCCCTTGCACAACCAGGTTTTCGGTCAGATAGCTATATCCCGTCGTATTGCTGACCGGCTCGGTCAGGCCGCCTCCGGCGTAAACCACCCAACGGCTCGATCCATCTCGGTTACCGCCAATATGATGTGGGCGCAGATGCTTCTGCCCGGTGCTCCCGGCATGCCCTGCGCTACCGGCCTGTCCTGCACTACTGGCCTGCCCTGTGCTATCGCTACTGCTGCCGTCCGTCATCGCTCCTGCGGATGGAACAGCCGGCGCCTCCAGCCTGGCCTCCGAAGAAGCGGTGTCCGAATCGGCGCTGGAGCTGAAGCTGGAAGAAAACGGCGCACTGCCCACTCTGTCCGACGATGGCGACAGCGTCCCGGTGCTCCTGGAATCTGGTGTGTTTGGCGAACTGACGCCGAGGGCAGGACCCTGCGCCTTCACCGCCGCCACGCTGAAACCCAGGAATCCGAGCATGATCGTCGCGCGCCCGATTGCCACACAGGAGGCGAGCTTTTGACTGCAACTGCGTCCTGACTGCTTGAACTTCGTCTCTATCATCATCAACATCGACTCCAAAGTATACGAAAGCTGGCTTCCCCGGCATCTTCGCGCCCGAACCGCACAACCACATGAAATGTTCTGGTCCCGCACAGCGAAGCCCCTATCAGGCAGGATAGGCAATTTCTCAGTACGCTTTCACTATCATCGCAATTTCCAGATACTTCCTCAACTACGCAGAGCTTGCCTCAGGGAGAATATCCCATCCGCAAGGCAGGGAAAAGCAAAGGACCAAGAACGGACCATCTTCCTCGCCGGCAGAGGGCAGGCGCATCTACCCATGGTAGATCCGTTCTCCCTGTGCCCGATGGTCTTTCCCTGCTGCGGTCAGCAGCGCACAGAAATCAGCACCGATGGGGACTGGCGCATCGAATACTTGCATCTCCGCTTGAAATGCATTTGCGCGGCACGGATTTGAGATCTTGTGGGCGACGCGGCGCATTCTTACAATGTGTTCACCTTCGCGCTCAACCGCAGGAGCAGCGAATCAAAGTATCTTCCTCAAGGAATGCAACCAGGTGCTCGTGGCCAATGCCTGTGGCGGATAAGACGACACCGCAGCGGACAACGCCATCGTGCTCCATGGGTACTCGGCACATCTGTGCCATAGAAATGTGAACGTGGAAAAGCGCCTCCCCATCTCGCACAGGAAGCCATTGCAGCGATGCATGCGCTTTACACCATGGTGAGGCAGGCCGCCAGCGCCTCCATCGAAGATCATCTACAGTTGCGCCAGGAGCAATCGACGTCCATGCTGGTCAAGTTGCGCGAGAAATTCATCGATTGAAACCGGCAACTGCTCCCTTGGCATCCCGCGCCCAAAGCAACTCCATACGCCTTGGTTCACATAGGAAAACGAAACCTGCTTCCGTCAGACCGCGAGGTCCCCCTCGCCGACGGCGTATTGAAACCTCGTGTCCACGCGACGGGGCAGGACGCGCAGCAACCGGTAACGTCAGGACATTGATTGGGTTGCATCACAAAATCAACCTCTATCGCTCGACTCTGATGGATTTTGAGTTCTGTCCGCCTTGCAAGCTGCTCAAAATAAGCAAACATCCGCATGCTGGACGCAAACCTGCAACCCTCCGGTCAACGGCCGAAGGCTTTGTTGTCAGATCGTCGGACCTTGGAGTTCAGAGGATAGCTGCAGCGCAAGGCTGCAAAATCTATCCAGATTCTATCGGGGGGGCCCCGCAACGGTATCTTGCAGATAGCAGATAAGTTCTTACCCTGCTTGAAGAACTTCCTGAAAACTGGCGGAGAGTGGGGGATTCGAACCCCCGATAGAACTTTTGGTCCTATAACGGTTTAGCAAACCGCCGCCTTCAGCCACTCGGCCAACTCTCCTGCGGGTTCGTTTGTGATTATAGCCTGTCGCGCTCCGCCGCGGCGAATCACCCAGCAGGAAGCACAGTCGGTCCGCTCAGCCTGCGCCCTGACACCCCGCTCCCGCCCCTGGCAGATGTCACACTCCCGGAGCGCACCTCCGGCATGTTTCGCGATACAGTGCAGACAACAATCGCAAAACTGCCGCCATCCATCTCGCTGTCCACTCTCACCCGCCACAGGAGATCTCCCGCCATCCCGGACCTGCCTCCAGCAAAGAATCCGAACGAAGCCAGCCCCGCTCACGGCCAGGCACCCTGCCTGCCCGATCCGTGCTCCTCTGTTGAATCGAACTCTCAACAAACACCTCTCCCTCAAGGCAAGGAGTCACTCGAAGTGAGCGCCACGGAATCCAGCCACTCAGGCTCTGCTCTCGCGGCCGATGCAGCATCCAGTGGACGGCTGCGCCGCACCGTCTTCCCTGCCGGCAATCGCATGCGCCTGCTGCCGCTGGTGGGGGCAACATACTTCATGGTCGCCGGCGGCCCTTACGGGTTGGAGGACATCATCGGAATGGCCGGCTACGGACGCGCCTTGCTCCTGCTCGCCATCCTGCCGCTGCTGTGGAGCTTGCCCACCGCCCTGATGGTCGGCGAACTGGCCAGTTCCATCCCCGCCGAAGGTGGATTCTACGTGTGGGTGCATCGTGCCATGGGTCCTTTCTGGGGCTTTCAGGAGGCGTGGCTCTCGCTGGCCGCCAGCGTCTTCGATATGGCTATCTATCCCACCCTCTTCGTGCTCTACCTGGGCCGCTTGGCCCCGTCCTGGGTCGCGGGCTGGCGTGGAACCCTGTGGGAGGTCGCCGTGGTCGCAGGCTGCGCTCTCTGGAACCTGAGTGGCGCCCGCACCGTGGGACGCTCCTCGGTGACCCTCTTCTGCGTCCTGCTGGCGCCCTTCGCCGTTCTCATCGCCGCCGGATTCTGGACCTGGCTCCACGCCGTCCATGGGATGGGAGTTGGCCTGGGCGCCGGGGCTCTGCTGCAGCCGGTTTCAGCGCCAGACCTGGCCGGCGCCGTCTCCGTCACCCTTTGGAACTACATGGGCTGGGACAACGCCAGCACCGTCGCGCAGGAGGTCCAGAACCCACAGCAGAACTACCCCCGCGCCATGCTGGGAGCAACCGCTCTGGTGGCTGCAACCTATATCCTTCCGCTGCTGGCCGTGGGCCTGGCCGGTCTTGCGCCGGCAGAGTTCTCCACCGGCGCATGGACCGACGCCGCGCGCACCCTGGCCGGTCCACTCCTGGCGCTATCCGTGGTGGCCGGAGGCATGGTCAACGGTGTGGGCATGTTCAACCCCCTCATGATGAGCTACTCGCGGCTGCCCTTCGCCATGGCCCGCGATGGCCAGGCCCCTGGTGTGCTTCTGCGTCACAATCGGCGGGGCGTTCCCTGGGTCAGCGTCGTGGCCTGTGCCGCAATCTGGGGCCTGGCCCTGCGCTTCAGCTTCGAACGCCTCATCTCCATTGACCTGGTGCTCTATGGGGCGTCTCTGCTGCTGGAGTTTGCCGCACTGGTGCTCCTGCGCCTCCGCGAGCCACATCTGGAACGTCCCTTTCGCGTGCCCGGAGGCACCGGGGGAGCCATTGCCCTGGGCGTGGCCCCCGCAGGCCTCATCGCCTTTGCCATGTGGGCCGCGCGCGATGAGCGCATCCTGGGCTTGAATGCCCTGCTGTTTGCCGCGCTGATTGGCCTTGCTGGCGCCGTACTCTATGCCCTGATGGCCGCAGCGAAGCGGGAGAAGCGCAAAGCCGCGTAGCTCCTCGAGCCGTACCGGGGGCGCCGCAACCAATGGCACGCCCTTCGATCGGCTCCCCCTCAGGAAAAAAACAGCACCGGCCTCAGACCCTTCGCACACCACACCTTAATTCTGCTTCTGTTCCTGCGAAGAGAATGTAGCGAAGAGAGAAACAGCAATGCCCGGAGACCGCGCGGATCTCCGGGCATCGCCTTCTACTCCTCCATCACCCCTACGCCAACATCGCCGCCAGATCGTTCTCCGGCGTGGTGATGGCCATCAGGTTGTACTTCTCCTGGAGCAGCGCCAGCACCCCAGGCGACAGAAACGCCGGCAGCGTCGGCCCGATGCGCATATTCTTTACCCCCAGGTGCAACAGCGTGAGCAGTACAGCCACAGCCTTCTGCTCATACCAGGAGAGCACCAGCGAGAGCGGCAGGTCGTTCACTCCACAATCAAACGCCTTGGCCAGCGCCAGAGCCACCTGCAGCGCAGAGTACGTGTCATTGCACTGGCCCATATCCAGCAACCGCGGCAGACCGCCAATCTCGCCAAACTCCAGCTTGTTGAAGCGGTACTTGCCACAGGCCAGGGTCAGGATCATGCAATCCTTCGGCACCGAGTTGGCCAGTTGCGTATAGTAGCTCCGCTGTGAGCGGGCGCCATCGCATCCACCGATCAGGAAGAAGTGACGGATGGCGCCGGACTTCACCGCCTCCACCACCTTGTCGGCAACCCCCAGAACCGCATCATGGCCAAAGCCGACGGTAATCTGCTCCTCACCCCCGTCTTCGCTATAACCCGGCGCCCGCAGCGCGGCCTCGATCACTGCGCCAAACTGCTGATCCTCCACATGGGGGACACCGGGCCACTGCACCGCGCCAGTGGTAAAGATGCGGTCCTTGTAGGTCAGCCGGGGCTGCTGGATGCAGTTGGAGGTCATCAGAATCGCGCCCGGAAAGGCATCGAACTCCGCGGCCTGGTCCATCCATGCACCGCCGTAGTTGCCTGCCAGGTGCGGAAACGCCTTCAGCTTGGGATATCCGTGGGCAGGCAGCATCTCGCCGTGGGTGTAGACCTGGATACCCAACCCCTCCGTCTGCTGCAGCAGGGCATAAAGGTCGTGCAGGTCATGGCCGGAGACCAGGATCGCTTTGCCCTTGCGAGCTCCCAGCCTCACCCGGCTCGGCTGCGGATGCCCGAACGTCTCGGTGTGCGCCTTGTCCAGGATCTCCATCACCCGGTAGTTGAGCTCGCCCACGCTGAGCGCAAGGGCCAGTAACTCCTCCGAGCTCGGTGCATGGTGACTCAGGGCGTTCAACACCTCATGCATCTTGCCATAGGAGATCGGATCGCCTGCGCCCAGCGCCAGCGCATGCGCCGCGTAGGCCGCCACGCCCTTCAGGCCGTACAGCACCAGCTCCTGCAGATCCGCAATCTCGCGGCCCTCCTCCAGCATCCGCGCCGGCAGCAGTACCTGCTTGCCCTGCGCAATCAACTCCTCCTGTTCGGTGGCCGGCTGCCAGACTGCGGCTCCGCCAAACTCCTGCGCGGCAACGCCGCTCTCCATCGCCGCGCGCTCATAGATGCAGCGTGCGGCCGCACGTGTCGCCACCGCCTCTTCAATCAGCCGGGCCAGAGCGTCAGCATCAAAGTTCACGTTTGTAAGGGTGGCAAAGAGCGCCCGGATCGTAAAAGCGTCCACCTCCGGATCACAGACCCGCAGTGCCCGGTTTGCCTCTCCCAGCAGGCGCGCATGGTGCGCATACACGGAGATCCCCTTGACGACATGCAGCAGCACGTCCTGCAGCGCCGCGGCCCTCTCGTCCTTGCCGCAGACGCCCTGTGCCTGGCACGCCACTCCTGCGGAAGTCTGTTCACACTGGTAACAAAACATCGTTGGTCTTCCTCCTTCGATTTCTTCCTATGCCCCAAGGTTATGCATCCCCCCCAGCACAGACAGCGACTTTGGTCACATCGCCGGATCTCCCGGCAGCGTATACCGCTCCTCCCCAGGGATCCTGGCATACCCCCCACCCCATGAAAAAACCTCGGTAGTGTGATTCAAATCGCAGCAGGCATTCCTGCCACCTCCTAATGTGGATACATGGAGTCCCGCATGCCACCCATCATCGCGACCAGAACCATCCGCGAGATCGCTCTGCAGCAGCCCTCCTCGATCCGCGTCTTCGACCATCTGGGCATTGACTACTGCTGCGGTGGCAACAAGCCGCTGGCTGCGGCCTGTGCCGAAGCTCACCTTGACGTCCGGGCAGTCGTGACTGCCCTTGAGTTCGCAGCCGAACAACCGCCGTTGCCCGCGCCAGACTGGTCCAAAGCCTCTCTGGAGCTGCTCTGCGCCCACATCGTGGTAAAGCACCACGCCTATCTGCGCCGGGAGCTTCCGCGCCTGGCAGACGTTGCGGAGAAGGTCCTGAACCGCCACGCTGAGGCCCACCCGGAGCTGGCATCCATCCACGCCACCCTGACCCGGCTGGAGTTTGATCTGACTGAGCATCTGGCCAAAGAAGAAAACGTCGTCTTCCCTTACATCGTCAGCCTGGATCGCTCGGTGGTGCGCTCCGCACCAACCTCCGATCGGGATCCGGTCGGTTGCTTCGGCTTCCTACCTGAACCCGTGGCCCTCCTCTGCAGCGACCACGATGCCATCGGCGACCATCTCTCTCAACTCCGCGAGTTGAGCCGGCAATACACTCCGCCTCTCTCCGCCTGCCTCACCTACCGTTCTCTTTATGACGGCCTGCGAAGCCTGGACGCGGACCTGCAGCAGCACCTCCACCTGGAAGACAACATCCTGTTTCCCCGAGCGGTACAGATGGAGGCCGCCGAGGAGGTCGCCACCAGCCATACGGTCTGAAGCATCCCCTTCGAACGCCTCCACCCCTCGGCCCCGACTCCAGCTTGAACCTCTTCCGACCACCGGACGGGAGCCAAAACCGAAGCCAGAAACGAGCGCCAAAGCAGAGCACACCTGCAGACCCGGACCGGAATCACGAGTTGCCGATGCCCCACACCGAACCGCTTCATCCCCTGTCTCCCACCTCGACCAGAAAGGCTTCCCCCTTACCCTATGCCTTCCTCAGCGGAATCCCCCTCACCCGGTTACACTTACGTATCTTCTCCGCAGCCCTCGCGCTGCCGGATACTGTCCTGGGATATCCCATCACCCTCTCTGCCTCTATCCACTGACAGCAGCTACGGATACGCCTTTACCCTGCACGCTCTGCCACTTAGCTTGACCCTGTACGCCTTCCTCGATCCAATCTGCGAACAACCGCAGTCCTGACCGGGAGCGCGCCGCTCGTCTCCTCCCCGCACACGGGCGGTGGTAGCATTCCCCCATGGACAATTCACCCCAACGGGCGGAGGACAACCTCCGGGGATCCGGCCAGGATTCACATACGCCCATGTCCGAACCAGGCAAGTGGCCGCTCACCGGCCAGCGCGGAAGCAGAACAGATCTTATCCTAAGCAGAACAGCCCTTATCAAGGCACCGAACCAAACCCCTGCCCTTCAAAGCCGCAGCCTTTACAACCCTCAGGCTCATGCGTAAACGCACGCTGATTCCGCTGCTGGTTGCCGTCCTTCTGCTCTGCACCCTTGGAGTGATGCTGTATCTGCGCGCCAAGGCCCCCCCGGAGGCGGCGCGTCTGCTCCCGGAGTCGGATGCCATTGTCTACATCCATCTCAAAACCATCCGCGCCCTCACCCACTTTGACCAGACGCCCATCGAGCGCAGCCCGGATTTTCAGCAGTTTATCGATGCAACCGGTATCGTCCCGGAACGTGATCTGGACGCGGTCGCCCTGGCGCTGCATCGCATGCCGGACCCCACCGGCCCCAATGGCCCGGTAGCGTACTCGGAGGTCTTTGAGGGCCGCTTCGACGGGGTGCGGCTGAAGAAGTATCTCGCCTCCCTGGCATCCTCCACAGAGGATTACGCAGGCCGCACCATCTATACCATCCCCGTGGACAACCGTCATCTGCGGATCGCGCAGGTCGCCTATGACACCATCGTCGCCTCCAACATGCCCACGCCAGAGCAGATCCACTCCATGATCGACCGCTCGCGCGCCGGCGCCCTGAGCACACCCGGTTGCAGCCTGCTGGCCGCCCGCTATCGCAACCTTCCCATCCTCTCGGAGGCGTGGGGTATCGGTCACATCGGCCTTCCCTTCGCTGACGGCCAGGGCAGAAACGGGCAGCCTGGTTTTATCTCGGTTCTTGGCCTGCATCTGCCGCTCCGCGCGGACACTGACCTGGTAGCCAGCCTGCGTTACACGGCTACCGCCCGCGTCCTCCACGGCGGTGCCGTCCACCTGCGCATCGAGGAGTTCGCAACCGATCCCGCGGAGGCCGGCAAAACCGTGGACGCAGTAGCAACGCTGCTGGGCATCCTGCGCGGCATCAGCAATGAAGAGGCATCCTCCCAGCCGCTACAAAGCCCCTCGGAGGCCGCCATGCAGGCGATTCTGAACTCGATGACCCTCTCTCACCACGGCAGCCGGGCGGTTCTGAACGCCACGGCCAGCATCGATCAGCTCAAAGCCCTGGCCGCGGCGCATAACCCGGCCATCTCCCCGCTTGCACCTCCAGGGCCAGCCAACCCGACTGCAGAGCCCCATGGAACGACGAATGGAAGCGACAAAGATCGCCGCTGATCCCGGCAGGACGGATAAACACCTCGCAAAGATGCAACGCTGCCGATCCACCAGCGGCGACAAGCAAGCGCCTTCGACCCGGCATCCGATTCTCCGGCTTGAACCAGGCGCCCCATCGTCCCCCAACCCGGAGGCCGCCTGTTGATCGACCTGAACTCCCCGGATCCCAACCGCCGGACCAGCCCTTCGCCCACCGATGACTCCCCGATGGAAGACCGCAGCCTGGCTTCAACCGCGGGCCTTCCACGGTCTGGCATCCAACCATCCCCGTCTGGACCAGACGCCTCATGCGCGTCCGCAACGGAATACGCCGAAGACCATGACCAGCAATTCCAGGGCCGCCCGCTCCTCTTCGGCAGCGCGGAGCTTCGCGCCATCTGGAGCCTGCTGATCTACCTGGGCATGGTCGGCGTCTTCGTAGCCGCGCTCTACTTTCTGAACCATCAGATCCAACAGGCTGGCCATCAGGCCGAACAGGCAGCCGCGGCCAAATCCGCCAACCCGGCGAAAGAGGTCAAGAACTTCGGCTTTGCGCCAGAACCAGGACAGCCGATGCCGATGACCGTCATGATCATCAGCGAGGTCATGCTGTTTTCCGGCTTCTTCTTCTTCAGTTGGATCATGGCGACCATCGAGGACCGTCCGATCTCCGTCTTTGGCCTGGGTGGCACGCGTCCCATTGCCCGCTTCCTTACGGGCGCCCTCTGGGGCATCCTCGCCATCTCGCTGCTGATTCTCACTCTTCACGGGCTGCATCTGCTGGTCTTTGACTCACGTCTGGACCATGGGGGTTCCATCCTCTTCTGGGGCCTCATCCAGCTCTTCGCCTTCTTTCTGGTCGGCCTCTCGGAGGAGTACACCTTCCGCGGCTACATTCAGTTCACGCTCACACGCGGCATGGTCACGGTCGGCAACCTCTTCTCGAAGCGCCATGCCCGGACCATCGCCTTCTGGATCGCCTCGGTGATTACCTCATCCATCTTCCTCCTGGCCCACAAACCCAACCCCGGAGAAGACTGGTACGGACTCATCCAGGTCTTTCTCATCGGCCTGGTCTTTCTCCTCGCCCTGTGGCGCACCGGCTCTCTGTGGTGGGGCATCGGATTCCACATGGCCTGGGACTGGGGCCAGTCCTTCCTCTATGGCGTCCCTGACTCCGGCGGCCTGATGCAAGGCCGACTCTTTGCCACCCACGCCGTGGGAAAGCCTCTCCTCTCCGGTGGCTCCGTCGGGCCGGAAGGCAGCATCCTGTGCATCCCCATCATCCTGCTCCTGCTGCCGGTTCTCTACTTCACCCATCCCTCCCCCCAGCCATCGCTGGAGACAGACGCCTGACGCGACTCCAGGATCCCCTGATCTCCTGAATCTCTGAAAGGCAAGACCACCTCACTCCGGCCAGGCTGGCCCGCGGAGAGCGCCAGTGCAGTGCATCCCCGCCCGGGACGCGGCGCCGCAGCAGCCGGCGTGCTTCCAGCGCAGCTCCGGAATCCACGTGCGCTGCCTTCACCATCCTTGCCTTTGCCCACTCCGTTGCCCTTGTAACCCTTTAGAATCTCCTTAGCCCATGAGCAGCTCAACCTCCGGCCGAAATCCCGCAGACCCCTTCAACCTCCTCCATCGTCACGCGCCTCTGGATCCCGACGAATACGCCTCTCCGGAGGCGGAGCGCCGTCGTGCCGGGCTTCGTCGCTGGCTTCGCCGCGCCCTGTTTGGCCTCTGCGGACTCCTGCTCCTGGTCGCCGTCACGCTCCTCCTCGCCGGCCTCTTCTTCCGCCACGACATGCGCGCCAACCTGCTGGCCAGCGAGGGGCTCCTGGACGGCCGCGTCTCCGTCACCGGCCTCGCCGCGCCTGTCACAGTCACCCGCAACGCCCAGAGCATTCCATCCATCAGCGCCTCCAGCCTCGACGACCTGCTCTTCGCCCAGGGCTACATCACCGCCTCTGACCGCCTCTTCCAGATGGACATGCTTCGCCGTCTCGGCGCTGGAACCCTGGCCGAGATCCTCGGTCCATCCGTGGTGCAGCACGACCGTGAGCAGCGCGTGCTGCAGCTCCGCGCCGCAGCCGACCGCGCCGCGGCCGCTCTCTCTTCCGCCGATCTGCGCAACTTCCAGGCCTACGCCCGCGGGGTGAACGCCTACATCACTGCCCACGACGGGACCAGCGCAGTCAACACCCTGCCGGTGGAGTTCCACATCCTGCACTACCAGCCGGCCCTGTGGGAACCGCGAGACTCCATTCTGGTCACCCTGGTCATGGCAGAGGATCTCTCCACGGACTTTCCCACCAAACTCAAGCGCGAGGCTCTCTCTGCCAACCTTCCCCAGGATCTGCTGGCCGACCTCTATCCGGTAGGGAGCTGGCGCGACAAGCCACCCTTGCAGGACGCGCCTGATCTCACTCATCCCACCGCGCCTATCGTTCAGATTCCGCTGGACCGCAGCCAGTCGAAGCTCGTGCCCTTACCGCCCCCGGCCGCGTCCTCCAGGCTGCTGAACCGGCTCTCCTACGACCTGCGTGGATCCACCTGCGACGGGTGCCGGGACGGCTCGAATAACTGGGTCGTCGCCGGCGCCTATACCGCCAGTGGCGCGCCCCTGCTCTCCAATGACATGCACCTCGGCCTCAACGCCCCCGATATCTGGTATGAGACGGCCCTGCACCTGAATCCGCCCTCCCCCGCCAAGGCATTTGACGTTGAAGGGTTCACCCTGCCCGGCGTCCCCTTCGTCATCGCCGGCCGCAACCGCTACGTTGCCTGGGGATTTACAAACTCCGGCGCGGACGTCCAGGACCTCCTGCTGGAACACCTGCGCCAATCCGGAGACGTAATCGAGTACGAACGCCCTGACCGCAGTTGGGCACCGGTAGCCCACCATCACGAGTTGATTCGTGTCCGCGGCGGTCGCAACCTTCACCTCGACGTCCTCACCACCCAGACAAGCATCGGCTCCCGGCTCATCCAGACGCCGATCATCACCCCGATCCTCGCAACATCGCACTCCGGCGACCGCCGGCCGCTGGCCCTTGCCTGGACAGTCTATGACCCCTCCACGCTGGCCACCTCCATGCTGCCCATCGACTCGGCCACCGACGCAGCATCCCTGGTGGCCGCCTTCGCCAACTTCACCACCGTTAGCCAGAATCTGGTCTACGCCGATGCGCACCACATCGGTTACCACCTGCTCGGCTGCATCCCCATCCGCGGTCCAGCCGTCCAGCATCCCTTGAACAACCTCGCGCCGGCCTCGAGCCCGGGCGACACCTCCGCGTCCCCCACTCCCCTGTCCCCAACCTCCACCTTGCAATCCGAGCTTCCGGAGACGCCACTCACCGGCTATACCATCGGTGATCCGCTCTCACCTGGCCCGGTCGATGCGCTGGATCCCTCCCAGATATGGTCCGGCTACATCCCTTACGACCAGCTCCCCTCGGTCCTGGACCCGTCCTCCGGCATCATCGCCACGGCCAACGCCCGCATCACACCCCCACACTACCCTTACGCCATCACCCTGGATTGGACCGACCCCTATCGCGTGGAGCGCATCACCAACCTGCTGCAAGCTGACATCCAAAGCGGACGCCCCGTTGACGCTGAGGACATGCTGCGCATCCAGATGGATATCCACTCCGAGTTCGATCTCCTGGTGGCGCAGCGAGTGGCCTACGCCCTGGATCACTCGCCGCTGACCCACAAAGACGCTCGCCTTCTGCAGGCCGCCAACATCCTCCGCAACTGGAACGGAGACGACCGCCGCTCCTCCCAGGCCGCCCTCATCACCGCAGCCGTCGAGCAGGCGCTCTGGCCCATGCTTCTGGCTCCGCAGATCCGCTCCTACGACCTGGCGCACTATCACATCAAACTGGACGGTCTGGAGCTGAACCGCATCGTGGACCTCTATAGCTGGGAAGAGAGCCGCACCGCGCTCGAACTGATCCTCCAGAACACCCCTGCCCGCTGGCTGCCACCCTCTTTCAGCAACTGGGACGACTTCCTCGCCGTCGTCACCGAGCGCAGCCTCAACTTCATCCACGCCCCACAGGACCTCTCCCGCCTCAACTACGGAGCCGACCACCGCGTGGAGATCGCCCACCCCGTCTTCGGCAGCCACTCCTTCGTCAGCAGGCTTCTCGGCGCGGCTACCGGCACCGGACCTCAACCCAACAGCGGCGACCGCACCACCGTGAAGCAGACCGAACTCCACTTCGGCCCCAGCGAGCGGTTTACCGCCGATCTCTCCAGCCCCGATGCCACTCATGCCAACATCACCACCGGCGAGTCCGGCAATCCAGCCAGCCCGTGGTTTCTGGATCAGTTCCAACCCTGGCTGCAGGGCACAACCTTCAGTCTGCCACTCGACCACCCCGTCGCAGTCCACACCCTCACCCTGACACCCTTACCCTGACAGGCAACTGGAAAGAACCTCAGGGGTCGCCCCTCTGCCCGATCCTCCACAAAGGACTCCCGGTAACCTTGTCCGGTTGGGGCAAAGCTACGGCGTCTCAATTTCTCTGCCTGCCCGCAGGCCCATCACATCCTTCACCCGTCCGGTAACGTAAAATCGCAATGGCCATGAACTCTGACGTCCAATCCCTGCTCAGCTCCGGCGTAGCCGTCACCGACGCCACCCTTGAGCGTCTTCTCCCCTCCGCCACCACCGAACCACACTCGATCCACCGCGCCATGCGCCACAGCGTCTTCGCCGGCGGCAAGCGTCTGCGCCCCATCCTGTGCATGCAGGCGGCACGCATGGTCGCCGGCTCCGGAGAGGTTCCTGCGGGCGCCGCCGAACTCGGCGCCGCCATCGAGATGGCGCACACCTACTCCCTGATCCACGACGACCTCCCGGCTCTGGACAACGACGACCTGCGCCGCGGCAAGCCCACCTGCCACGTCGCCTTTGGCGAGGCCATCGCCATCCTCGCCGGTGACGCCCTGCAGAACCTCGCCTTTCAGGTCATCGCTGATCTCCCCGCTCCTCCGGCCACCGTCGTCGCCATCCTCCACCACTTCGCGCTCGCAATCGGCACCGGCGTGGGAGCCCCCAGCGCCATCCCACCGGGCATGATCGGTGGCCAGGTGGTGGATATCGAATCCGAGGGCGTCCCCCCAACCCCGGAACTGGTAGAGCGCATCCACCGCGCAAAGACCGGCGCCCTGCTCACCAGCAGCATCGTCTGCGGTGGGTTGCTCGGCCTCGCGCACGCACCCCAGGCCGCTCAGGCACAGGACAGCATCGCCCGCCTGCGCAGCTTCGGCAATAACTTCGGCCTGGCCTTCCAGATCATCGATGACATCCTGGACATGACCCAGACCTCGGCTGAACTCGGCAAGACCGCTGGCAAGGATCTGACCGCCGTCAAAGCCACCTGGCCGGCAGTCTACGGCATAGATCGCTCCAGAACGGACGCAGCCACTCTGATCGCCGATGCCTTCGCCGCCCTGGAGCCCTTCGGGGAAGCCGGAGAACCCCTCAAGTCACTGGCGCGCTTCTGCGTAGACCGAACCCATTAGCCAGCGTGGAGTGCGGATCCACGGCGCCCACCATGGGTTCACCTGCACGTCGACGATCAGGCGCCATTCGGAGCTGCAGGCAGAGAAGAACCAGCCACTCCTTAAGTATTTGCTGACGGAAAGAGTACCTGCTTACGGAAAGCTGAGACAGAGCGAGGAGATCGAATCACCTCCTGCAGTTCCATCGATGGGCTCATACGGCTTTGTCCCCGCTTCTCGCTCCGCACAATACCTTTATGCACCTACGCCCTCGACACTACGTTCTGCTCGCCATCATCCTCTG
>JAJZDM010000092.1 GCA_021806005.1 Acidobacteriota bacterium
CCCCCGGAGACAAGATCGCGCTGATCGAGTGGGAAGATATGGAGTGCCCGGCCTGCGCGCATGCGTTTCCGTTTGTACATATGGCCGTGGCCCACTACAAGATTCCCTATGTACGCTATGACTTTCACATCCCGGGCCACGTGTGGAGTCATCAGGCGTCGATCTATGCGCGCTATCTGCAGGATAATGCTTCGCCGGATCTGGCGACGGAGTATCGCCGGGAGGTCTTCGCCTCGCAGTTCGAGATCGCCAGCCCGGACGATCTGACCCGCTTCACCCAGCAGTTTTTTCAGCGGCATGGCAAGCAGGTGCCGTTCGTGATCGATCCCCACGGCCAGTTGGAGCGGGAGGTGGACGCGGACAATGCCCTTGGAGAGAAGCTTGGCCTGACTGAGACGCCGACGATCGTTGTGGCGACGACGAAGGGATGGATCCAGGTGAAGGATGTATCTGATCTGTATCAGGCGATCGATCAGGCTGAGGCGATGGTCAAGGGTTCTGCGACCAAATAGAGCATCTTCCTGCGAGTGTAATGGGGTGCCGGAAGCGTAGAGATACGCTGAGTGCGGTAAGTGCCGGAAGTTCTGCGCAGCGCAAAGGGCCGTTCCCGACAGGGAACGGCCCTTTGCGTTGCTTTGCCGCCTTGGGGGGCAAAGCCGGCCTGCCGGGTCGTAACGAATCCGCCAGGCCCCGCCGGCGGGCTCTCGATGCCGGTTCAGGCGCTGGGCCAGGCCTGCAGGGCGAGATCGACTGCGCTGTTGAGGGCCTCGCGACTGTATCCGCTGCAGGCCTGCACGGCCAAGCCGTTCATCATGCTCACCAGGAAGAGTGTGAGTGCGTGCGTGTCGCTGGCGGCTGGCAGATCGCCCTCACGACGGGCGCGTTCGAAGCGCTCGCGCATCTGGGCGATGCCGCGTTCGCGGATGGCGGCCAACTCACGGCAGATGGGTTCTCCTTCCGTGCTGGCGACCAGAGCCCCCTGGACCCAGAGGCAGCCGCCGGGATTGGCCTTGTCGGTGGCGATGTCGACGGCGCCACGGAGGAGCATCTCAGCGACCTGGCGGGCCCGGGGCAGGCCGAGGGCTCGGCGCACGTAGCGGCCAGGGCCGGTGCCGTAGCGCGTAACCGCCTCGCGGAAGAGGCCGGCTTTATCGCCAAAGGCGGCGTAAAGGCTCGGCCGGTTGATGCCCATGGCGGCTGTCAGGGAGTTCAGCGATGCTCCCTCATAGCCTTGCCTCCAGAAGACGCGCATGGCGGCGTCGAGGGCTTGCTCGCGGTTAAAAGAGCGTGGACGTCCCGCATGGGGTCTGACAGCCATCGGGGGTGAGGAGAGAAACGGCGCGGGAGAAGCCGATAGACTCATACGCGAAGATGTTATCTCCGCTGCGGTGCTTTGCGCAGCAGAATTCTTCATCGGGGCAACAGATTCCTGGTCCGGCGGAGTTCCGCAGAGGTCTGCAGCAGGTGAAGGCGCACGATCCGTTGTGGGATCGCGGCGAGGATGGAGGAGGGGGTTGCCGGGGCGGGCGCTGCGAACGGGCGCAGGGCCTTGCGTTTTCTCTTCTTTGGGGGATCTATGGGTTTCTGGCGTCCTCGTACTCTTCATGCCAAGCGGTCTGGATGGCCTCGAGGATGCTCTCATTGGACTTGGCGGGGTCTCCAATGAAACCGGGAAGCTGGGTGACCCACTTGTGGAGGTCCGTGAATCGGACCGAGTAGGGATCGGTATCCGGGAACATCTCCTGCAGTTGAATCCCGATTTCGAGAGCGTCAGACCAGTTGAGTTCGCGCGGCATGGGCCCAGCCTCCTGGCTCCAGTTTACTTCCGATTGAGCGGAAAGAAGATACGGCGGCCGAAGGGCCGCGCGATAAAATAAGCAAGCCGGTGTGGCAAGGGAAGAAACAGCCAGGCTGGCAAAGCGAAAATGAGCAAGCTTCTATGACGACAACCTCCCAAGCTCCGAATCCAGCCCCGCAGGCCCCCTCCGCCACGGCACAGTCAACCCGGGGGAACTCCCGACGGCGCAGCACGGCCCGGGGGCGCCTGATTGGAGCCGCCCGCAGACTGCGCGAGGTTGGATCGATCGCTTCGGCGCTGGCCAGCACCGCACACCCCTACATGGCTCACATTGTGCCGATGCGGCGCTGCAACCTGGCCTGCACCTACTGCAATGAGTTCGATGATGTCTCCAGCCCCGTGGAGATTGAAGAGATGCGGCGACGGGTAGGTCATCTGGGACGGCTGGGAACGTCGGTGATCACCATCTCCGGCGGAGAGCCCCTGCTGCATCCGGAACTGGAGGAGGTGATCCGCAGCATACGTGCCACGGGCGCGATTGCGGGCATGATCACGAACGGCTATCTGCTGATGCCGGAGCGGATTGAACGGTTGAACCGGGCGGGACTGGATCACATGCAGATCTCGATCGATAATGTCATGCCCGATGAGGTATCGAAGAAGTCGCTGAAGGTGCTGGACGCCAAGCTTGCCATGCTGGCCGAGCATGCGGAGTTTCACGTGAACATCAACTCCGTGGTGGGCGGCGGAATCGCGAGCCCCGAGGATGCCTTGACGATCTCCCGGCGGGCGCTGGGGCTGGGGTTCAGCTCGACGATTGGAATCATCCACGATGGGAGCGGGCAACTGAAGCCGCTGGGGAACCGCGAGCGCAAGGTGTGGGATGAGGTGCGGCGGCTGACGCGGCGCAGCTACTCGCGCTTCAATGGCTTCCAGGAGGCGATCGCCAATGGGTTGCCGAATGATTGGCGCTGCCGGGCGGGTTCGCGTTACCTGTATGTGGATGAGAACGGGATCGTCTCGTACTGCTCACAGCAGCGCGGGTATCCTGGGGTCCCCATCGCCGAGTACACCACGGAGATGGTGAAGCGCGAGTTTTTAACGGAGAAATCCTGTGCGCCGAACTGCACGATCAGTTGCGTGCACCAGGTAAGCTACATCGACCACTGGCGGGCGCCACAAAAGACGACGGTTACGCCCGGCGGCGCGGGGCACGGCGCCAACTCCGGCCTGGTGCAGATTCAGTAAAAAGCCCAAACGCGGGACCTGTTGAGCAGGGAGCGTGGGTGTCAGCGAGACGGCGTGGCCAGATCGAGAACGATCAGATTTCCCTGATCGTAGATGTGGCGGCGGCTGTGAACGAGTTGGGCAAACTGGAGGTAGCTGGCCAGCCGGATCTGCGCCTCACTTCTGATCCACTGGGTCGTACTGGGGTCTGCGAGCTCTTTCTGCTCCCGCAGAAGCACGTTGGGCAGCGTGGATCTATCGAGGGTGAGGGCGAGATATCGCAGGTGGTGGGAGAGCAGGTAGGATGCCAGTACGTCGCCGTCTGAGCGGCTGGGCCAACCTGGGGGAAGGCTGGCGGCCCCGGGAATATCGGCGATGTCAATCGGATGCGAGTTGAAGTCGAGAAGGAACGGGAAGTCGACGGTAGCGATCGTCTGATCAGCTTCTTCAGTCGGAGTTCTGCCAGGACCGGAGGGAATGGCTCGCTCCATGGCCTGATAGGAGAGTACCGTGCTCTCGGGTTCGATGTGGAACTCTGTCAGGCTGGTCCCAAGGCACTTGAAGGTCATGGCATACTCGTGGGTCCAGGAGTTGAATCCAACGTACAGGGCCAGACAGACACAGAGTGCGGCGCTGCCCCACTTGATGGCCAGGGACCGCGGGGATGGCGCCAGATTGGCTTTAACTGCAGCCGCCAGATAGAGCAGGAGAATCGCTGCGAGGATCGCCGGATAGTTGTAGCGGCGTACGGAGTCGCCGCCCGTCGCCAGGCCAACCAGGACGGAGGCGCTGAGCGCGGCGGAGGTGAGCGCGGCGAGTACGCGCGTTCGCTGATCCGGCTCGCACCAGAACCACTCCAGCAAAAGGACGGCGGCCAGAGGCAGGTTGAACAGCATTACCTTGGCGATGATCTTCACCGTATGACCGCCCGACGGTGGCGGAAAGAGGCCGTAGGCGCTGTACTGGTAGCCCTTGCCCAGGATGGGGTAGAACCAGGTGCCCGATGCGCCATGGCTGGCAATCATCCATGGGATCAGGACAAGGAGACATCCGAGTGCTGCCAGCAGCAGGGTTCTCAGGCCGGCGCGCAGGCCACGGTATCGGGCGTGCAAAAGCGCCATGCAGAGGAGAAACAGGACTCCATGGGGAAGATAGGTGGACTTCAAAGTTGAGATTGCCGATGCGGTGATTCCCAGCAGCAGCGCCTGAAGTCCAGGATGCGCTTCGAAGGTATCCAGATCCGCGGCGAGGTAGACCAGTCCGAAGAAGAGGGCAAACGGAAGGTCCACAAAGGTGAGGTTGAACTGAAGCTGCGGAGTGATGAGCAGGAAGAGGATCAGGAGCGCGCGCTGCAGCGGGTACAGGCGAAAGACCACACCCAACTCCGCGGCGAGGCATGCCAGGAGCAGAAGTCCGAACGCCCGGTCGGCCATCTGCACATCCTCCAGGGGGAGTTCGGTAAGGACGAGGGACTGGAGAAAGTAGTTGCCACCCAGCGACGACATGACGCGGCGCTCGCTGAAGGGGTCGGGAGCATATTGATGCAGGGCCTCCATCTTGACGGGGGCGGCGAGATAGAAGTTATAGTCATCATCCTGCTGGTAGTAGGGCGTGTGGACCGTAGCCGCGAAGCGTACCACAAAGACGAGTGTGGCGAAGAGTAGAACGGCTTTTGCCCAGGCCGACGACCGGACTGACGCGGCGGGCGGGAGGTGAGAAGATGTCTTGTCCGCGGAGGCCGGTCCGGCTGGGAAGGCGAAGATTCGGGGACGGATGAAGAGAAAGCCCGCCAGCCCCACCGCTACCAGGGAGAGCCGTGCCGAATAGCTGATGGCTTGCAGCAGATTCAGGCAGCCACCGAGAAAGATCGTTACGCCAAAGCCGGTTATGGCGGCCAGGGGGAGGGGCACACGGCGCAGGCCCCAGCCTCGGAGCAGGATAGCGCCCAGCCCGGAGATCGCTACGAAGACGATGCTGACCCAGCCGAGGGCCAAAAAGAGATGCAGCAGGGAATCAGGAGTCATGATTCAGTCTCAGTCTGGCCGACCGAGCGCATATCCCCATCCGACGGGGCGCATCCAAGAGGTGTTTCCGCGGGAAGGTTCTCTGGTGCGGTCTCCTGGTGCGGGAGAGAGAGATGCTTTCGGGTAGACGCTCCTCCATATTACAGAGAGATGCAGACCGCTGCAGCCTGGTGTGCCGCTGGAGCGCGCCGGGATGGCAGCAGCAGCTCCGAAGACTGCTGCCCACCGTATCCCGGACGGGCAGAGAGGATGCTGGCGCCGGCGACAAGTTGGCGCCGGGAGTGTCTTGTAAACTCGTGCTAGTGCGCCTCAAGCTCCCAACGCGGGTCTCCCTGCAGAAGACCTTTGTCTTTGCCGCAATCTTCTTCTGCATTCAGCAGTTGGAGCATACGGGGCTCGTGTTCAGTCTGCTTTACTTTGCCTTTGTCATTCTGTCGGTGGTCGCCTTCAATATTGCCGAAGGGTTTTCACGGATCTCGGGAGCATACATCTTCTGGTACTCGACGCTGATCGTCATGTTTGGCGTTACCTGGAAGGCCCTGGTGGGCGAACCGGCCGACTCCAACCTCTTCACCCCCGTGCTGGATATGTCTCTGTACACCGCCAGCATGGTGATGCTGGTGCTGGTGACGCATCTGAACAAGAAGATGGACTTTCGATCGATCGGTGTGGCAAGCGGATTTTCTATTGCAGATCTCAACTACACCAGCGCCGGTCTGGGCTGCCTGATCGTGTGGCTGGGGATTATCTATGCGGACATGGTGTTTGGGCAGGCGCCGGGAAGTATCGTCAGCGCGCTGGTCCAGGTAAACGTCTTCGGCCCTCTGGGCCTCATCATGGTGACGATTGGAGCGATCAAAGACAGCGGCGGGCGACGCGCTACGAATACGATCAGCATCCTTGCCTTTATCTACTTCTTCTATCTCGGGCTCATGTCTTTTTCCAAACAGGCGATGCTGACGCCGATGATCTGCTGGATCGTTGGCGCCTTTTATTCGCGGCTCAAGGTTCGGTGGGTGCATGTGGTGATGATGCTTCTCATGGTGATCGTGAGCTTTATGGTGGTATCGCCCCTATCCGCCTCGCGCGATCTTGCGGAAGGACTGGATGATACGCAGCGGCTGGAGTTTGTCGGTCATATGCTGCTGCATTATTCCCAGTTGAGAGAGCATGTAAAAGGGTTAGAGGAGACTGCTGAATCTAATGGCGTTGGTGAGTGGTACAACAAGCCGCAGGGCTCTCTGGTGGAACGTCTGAGCATGGTTCCGGTGGACGACGAACTGATTGCCTATTCCGCCAAGGGGCATTACGAGGGCCTGGCGCCTCTCTATCAATACTTTGGCAACCTTGCCCCGCATTTCATTAACCCAAACAAGGGTGGTTTCTACGGTGGGAACTACTATGCCCATGAGATGGGGTATGGCCTGGCTGAGGGTGATTACTCTACCGGGATCTCGTTCAGTCCCGTTGCAGAGGCATTTCACTGCGAGGGCTGGGGTGGGATTCTATGGCTTATGCCGACGATATGGGTCCTGCTGTTCAGCAGTGTCGACTTCGTGGTAGGCGACATCATGAAGTACCCGTGGGGCTTGATGGTGGTCGTGTGGTTTGGCCACCTGGTTCCAGAACAGCTTCTCGGCGGCATGATCTATTTTCTCGGCAACGGCAACTTCGGTATGGTTCTGGCGATCATCCTGGTTACCCGTATTGCGCCCATTCTGGGAGCTCTGTTCATGGGAAAGACGGTTTTGCCGCCAGCGCGCCGTCCGGCAAGTATCCGCCGCGTCGTCCCTCAGGCGCGAGGCTCCGCAGGCTTGAGTACGCTCTACTGATCGGCCGTCCTTTTGGTGTTCCTCCGTGCCTGCCTGGAGGTGCGCTACTATGAAAGCTGCTGCCAAAACCAGGAAAACTCCTCTTTTATCATGATTAAATTGATCTTCGGCAATCTCGTGCATCGTCCCTTGCGTTCTGTCATCAGCGCCCTCGCTGTCGCCATCGAGGTGATCATGATCTTGTCCGTTGTGGCGCTCTTCTATGGGATGGTGAACGGAAGCCGCTCGGAGACGACCGGCATTGGGATGGACATGATCGTACATCCCGGGGCTGCGACCGCCATCATGATGAGCAGCTCCGCCTCTGCCGATGTGCGAATTGCGAAGGTACTGGAAGATCTGCCTCATGTGCAGGTGGTGGCTCCGGTGAACATCAAGTTCAGCGTTGCAGGAAGCTCGCCCCAGAACATCTATGGGATCGACTTCAAGAGCTACAACGCTCTTCGGCCGTTTGTGTTTTTGAGCGGCGGCGCGTTCCAGCAGCCCTACGATCTGATTGTGGATGATCTGCAGGCCAAGTCCGGGAAGGGGCTGAAGGTAGGCGATACGGTGAAGGAGTTGAACCACACTTTCACGGTCTGCGGCATTGTGGAACATGGAAAGGGCGCCCGGCAGTACATCCCGCTCACCACGATGGATGCCCTGGACAACAATCCAGGGAAGGCCTCGGCGTTTTATGTGCGGACCGAGAATCCTCCCTTGTACCAGGCCGCGGTGCGTCAGGAGATTCTCAGCACCGAGGGGCTGCAGGACTGGAGTGTGCAGACGATTCAGGAGTTTCTGTCTCTGCTGACGCCAGCGCATCTGCCCGGATTCAATATTGCGCTGAATGTGGTGATCTGTATTGCCACGATCATCGGCTTCCTGGTGATCTTTCAATCGATGTACACAGCCGTACTGGAGCGGACCCGGGAGATTGGCATTCTGAAGTCCATGGGCGCGGGGCGTCTGACGATCGTCTCCGTAGTGCTGCGGGAGACGATGATGCTGGCGGTTGCGGGCACCGTTCTGGGTGTGGTGGCTACCTATGTGATGCGTGACCTGTTGCATGCCCGCTTCCCGACCCTGAGCTTTGAGGTTACGGTGCATTGGGTATTGAATGCGATTGCGATTGCGTTAGGGGGGGCGTTGCTGGGATCACTGTATCCGGCCATGAAGGCCGCCCGCAAGGATCCGATTGATGCACTGGCCTATGAGTAAGACCTTCCGGACCGGATGATGGAGCATGAGCCAATTGAACCGAGGTCTGAGTGCCCTGCGGCGACAGCCGAAAGATAGCGCTTCATCGAATCCTTCGATGGGCCAGCAGTATCTTTTGTTCGTCGTGCTGGCGGTTGCGTTGCCCATCGTGATTCTGCTCTCTGTCGAGCTGTGGATGGTTACGACCTACACGAGTGCTATCAGTATCGGCCATGTCACCGGGCAGTATTTCAGTGGCATCTACCGCTATCGAATCCTCGGCCGAGATCAGTTTCTGGTTTTATATCGGTTTCTTCACGCTCATTTTGCGGACAGGCCGTATCCGTTACCGCGTGATCGGGAGGCGTGGTTCCTGTCCTATGCGGCCTTTGCGTTGTCCAACGGTCTCTACTTTGCGTTGAGCAACCTGATGCTGCTTTCGTTCCTGTGGGTCAAGGGACGGGGCTTTGCCGATTGCGAGCTGCTCCTCTACATGTATTACACGTTTCTGCTGGCGCTTTCGATGGCGGTGGTGACTCCGTATGACCAGCTTGCCTATCTGCTGCTGCTGGTCGGCATATGGGGTACGCGACAACGATCGATCTCAGCGGGGACGGCCCTGATCGCGATCTCTGCCATTGCCGGGACGCTCAACCGAGAGACAGAGTTTTTGCTGGCATCGTTTCTTGCAACGATGGCGCTGGTTTCTCCCGTCCTGCAGGCAAGGCGGTACTGGATTTACCTTGCCGTTGACTTTACGCTTTCTTGCGCAGTGTATGTTGCTCTTCGTCTGCTTGTGCCTGGCAGCGTCAAAGTGATCGAGTATCCCACCCATGGCGGCATCTGGGCTCCGGAGAGCATCGTGGAATTGACGTTGCTGTTCGCCGCAGCGATTGTGTTCGCCATGAAGCTGCATCGCACGGTTCGTCCCGCGCTGGTCCTGCTTGCCATGTGCTCGCCGTACATCGTAACCATCTTTATTGGAAGCAGCTTCCGTGAACTGCGCATCAGCATGCCGATACTCCTTTGTCTTTTCTGCGTCTATCTGTTTCTCCACAGAGCCGCGGAAGCTGTCCCGGACGGGAGCGCAAGCACCGCTGAGCCATGATTCTCCGTGCCTTGCGAAGGAGTCCTGGTGGCCGCGATCTTCTGAGAGGCCGCCTGGGCGGAAGGTTCCACGAACTTCAACGTAGGCGCCGGCAGCTTGCGGAGCTGTCTCTTCGGTAGCATGTTTCTATCAATCAGGCCTTCAGCGTTGGGACCTTGTACTGCAACGGCCTGGCGAGCAGGATGGAGAAGAGATGCCAAAACATTACCGTAGCCTGGTGATTCTGTTTGCCTTGTGGCTGCTGGGTTGGCTGTATATTTCCTGGCCAACCATGCAGGATGATGCATTCATTCACCTTCGCTATGCCGTCAATCTGCTTCGCCATCACATGATCTCCTACGACGGGGTGCATCCGGATTACGGAACCTCCAGTTTGCTTTACGTCTGGCTGCTGGCAGGGACTCGCTGGTTCTGGAAGTCGCCTGTGATGCCCCGCGTTCTTTCCTCGGTGTTTCATCTCCTGCTCTTCGCCGGCCTGGCATGGGAGTTTCCGAAGGCCCTGCGCAACGCGCCGCGGCTGGCATGGAGCTTCGCCATGGTATTTCTGGGCATCCTTGTGACTCCCATGGCGGTGCGCTGGCTGGACGATGGCATGGAGACCTCGATGACACTCTGCCTGGCGGCCATGTTGGCGTTTGCTGTCTCTCGCCTAGGGCACGACGGGGTTGTGCGCCAGCGATCGATCGTATTGCTTGGCGTTCTCGGGCTTGTGGCGACCCTTGCGCGTGTCGAATCCCTTTTGCTGATGGGAGTGGCCAGCGTGACGCTCCTTTTCGTAAGGAGCGAGGTGGGAGACGCCGAAGTAGAGTCCAGGCTTGAGCCCGGCAGGAGATCCGTGGACGTTTCGGCGTATCCGCGGATTCGATCCCGGCAGGCGGCGGTAGGTGGGGCGCCGCTGGTTGGGAGCTTGCTTGCGGCGGGGTTGATCTACGTGACGATGCATGCCCTGCTTCCAGATACGGCTGTGGCCAAAGCGGATCTGCAGATTCGCTGGGCAGACAAGTTGGGCGTAGCTCTGGGCGTACTGAAGGCTGGCCTCTCGGTCTTCGTCAGTTCGCTCTCGATGGGCATCGTTCTGATCCTCTTCTGGTTGCTCACGGCCTTCGCCCTGATCCTGTACCGGCGTCGAATCTCACGGCCCATTCTGGTGACAAACAGCCTGTTCCCCGTAGCGTTGCTGCTCGCCATGTGGCGTGGGCAGCAGATCCAGGGAGTGCGTTACTTTCTCTGGGCGCTGGTATTTCCGATTCTGTGGAATACGCTGGAACTGCGCTGGAGCCCATCAGAACCAGTTCCATCGATGGCCCGGGCTCTACGTGCTGCGACCCTTGCGATGGCCGGGTTGCTGCTTCTGTTGATGCCCGTTGAATCCATGCTGCTGTACAGGGAGTTCAGAACTCGGGAACAGAGCATGGCGGAGTTTCGGGCGCAGCATCTGGAACGTCTGCACGCTTTGAAGCTTGTTGCCTTTGACGTGGGGTACATCGGCTACTTTACCGGGTCCCCCATCTGCGACATGGCCGGTCTGGTGAACGGACGAGAGCGGTCCGAGATGCCGTTTGAGAGACGCGTGGCGCTATGCGCGGCCGAGCATCCGCAGTACGCCTTTGTCAGCGGCTTCAGCCTGAGTGAGTTGAGCCGCGCCATGAGTCTGAGGGGCTGGTCGGTTTGCTCCGTCTATGACCTGGCCAACATGCGGGCATCGGATCCGCACTACCTGATTGCGTCACCGCAGGCGGCGTCGACGGTCTGTGCAGCTACAGGAAACGCCCCGCGACCGATCGAAACGCTGTTGGGACCGTGATCCGCAGGGCTGAGGCCCCGAGGAGGCTTCCGAGGAAAAGAGCTTCCCTATAATAGAAAGTCTGAGGCAGGAACAGGTTCATGTACCGGGAGCGAAGGCTCCGCGAGGTGGTTTGTTCTTGCAAAGAGGCCGCCTGGAGGGCGCGCCGCCGGGTACAGCGACTCTGAACCTGCTCCAGGGTGCGGCTCCTGAGGAGCGGGAGGTTGTGTCACCGGCCGGCCTTGTGCCGGCTACGTCCAGACCCGCAGAGAAGGGATCTTCTCTACCAGGCGCCCGACTGGATTGAGTGAAGATGCTACCAGCCTCCAAATCGTCCGCAGTCACGCTGAAGTCGCCAAAGCCCCTTCAGGAAGGGCGTTTGGCGCAGGCCGTTCTGCGCGATTGGAGTGGGGCGGGATGGAGCGTTGCCAGGATCGCGAAGATCCTTCTGCTGGGTGTCTCGGCCATCTTCTTGCTTTTGCATTTTGTGCATCTCACGGCAGATTTTCCCAATAACTCTCCGTGGATGGACTGGTCGAAGTATACCGATGAGGGCTGGTACGGCGACGCTGCGATCCGGCACTATGTGACCGGACACTGGTACTGGAAGGGTGACTTCAATCCGGCGGTGGCGTTACCGGTCTGGCCAGCATTGGAGTGGCTGCTCTTCCGATTCACGGGAGCTTCTTTGGCCGGGGCTCGTGCCCTGACGGTGTGCGTCTTCGCGGGGACGCTGGTAACGCTCTACCTGCTGGTGCAACGCCACAGCCGAACCGGAGCCGGCGACGCGGATGAGGCGCTTGCGGGTCCGATTGCCATTTTTTTGCTTTGCACCAGTCCGTTTGTCTATGTGTTTGAGCGCATGGCAATTCTTGAGCCGCTGATGATTGCGCTGACCGCGCTGGGGTTACTGGCCGCCTCAGCGCTGGAGCCGATTCATCTGGAAGGCAGAAGGCCCCGTGGCGCAGGACCATCGGTTCTGCTGATGCTGCTATTGCCGGCCATCGTGCTGACCAAGACGACGGGATTGTTTCTGCTGCCGGCCATCTTCTACATGGTCTGGGCGCGCGCGGGCTATCGTCTGCGTCCGGCGCTGCGTCTCGCCCTGCCGCCGGCCATAGGTGGGGCCGGGCTGTGGTGTGCGTACTTCTTTCTGTTCGTCCGGCCGCATTATCTTGCGGATTACCAGTATCTGTTTTCGGCGAACGCCTATACGGGAATCGACCTTGAGCCGGTTGCCAACGTCATCCTGAATACGATCACCGATGGAACGTGGATAGGCACCCTGCTTTATGGAACGTTTTTTGCCGTGGTCGCCCTGACACTGTTCTGGCGGCCGCGGCTGCTGCGGAATCCATTGTTTCCATCCCTGCTGCTTTGGATCGCCGGATACTACTTCTTCCTTGCGTATCACAACAATCTGCAGCCGAGGTACTACCTGGTATTGGCGGTACCGATCACCGTGGTTGTTGCGATGGGCCTTGACAGCCTTCGCCGCGGCCAACGCAGATCCACGACTGCGATGGCAACGATTCTGGTTGCGGCGGTGGTATTGGCCGTTGCGGCGCCGGATGCAGCCCAGCAGCTTGGCTACGTACTGCACCCGACCTATCAGTTTGAGGCGACGGCGCAGGGCATCAAGCAGATTGTTCTGGCGGACAAGACGCACTCTCCTCTGATCCTATCGATCTCCGGGTCGGATCTTACGCTGATGACAGGGTTGCCCTCCATCGATGACGACTTTGGAACGTACGCTCTTGAAGAGCGGGTGAAGACCTATCGTCCGGGGTGGTATGCCTCCTGGAATGATGTGGCGGATGACAAAGCCGATGTTCTTGCGCCGATGTATCAGATGAAGAGAGTGGCCGCATTCGCAGCGTATGACGATCCGGACCGCAATCTGTTGATCCTCTATCGGCTGGATCCGGCCAATCCGAGCCAGCATCCGAGGCGGCGAAGAGCGCGCCGGCGAACGCCTCCCCGGGCGCTGATCACCAGGATGGGGCAGCAGCCCAGTGATGACCAGTTGAAGCACTGAAGCGCTGTGCGCCGGGCCGGCGCTTCATGGTGGAACAGCTCTGAGTTCATCCTATGGCACGGCGGAGCGGGGAGCCAGGGCCGGGGTGACCCGTGCCGAGACGGTGCTGGAAGTGTTTTCGGTCCTTCGCTCCTCGCTTCCCGGCGGTTGTGCTCAGCCCGCAGTGATAGCACATTCGTTTGTTCATGGCATCTCCGGGTTCGAGGGCAGCCACGCGAGTGATGGTTTGAGATATCGAGAGGGAGGCATCGCTGGCGCGGCGAGTCTTCATGGTCGCCGGTACGATACCATTTCAAAAAGGCTTCATTGCGCTGAAACTCTGAACCAATTTCTCAAACTCCCAGGCCATATCTTGATCGGGTAGAACTCGACGTGATCTTTCGCTGTTTCTGGAAGTTGCGCCTCTGGTGGGCTGGTTGTGCGCTGGCAATATGCTGTGCGGTTATCCCGAGACGTTGTTCGGCGACGCTGGCGCAGAGCGGCTCCAACCCGGGGCTGCCGGATTCGATTGGCCCGAACGGCCGCTCGGTAATCGGTCATCTGGAGGGAAGCGTCTCAGATCCTTCCGGGGCCAAGATCGCGTACGCCACGGTCCGCGTTTCCAGCCGAACGCTGCGCCGGGAGGTGAAGACAAGTGCGATTGGAGCGTTCAGCCTCGCGCTGCCCCCCGGCAGGTACAGTGCAACGTTCAAGGCGCCTGGCTTCCGGGAGTACACCACCAGGATCACGTTGAGCGAGCAAAGCATGGACGCCAGCATCAGGGTCCGACTGGAGATTGCGACGCGGCCGGAGGAGATTACGGTACCTGCGGAGAGGGAGGAGAGCACCGCGGCCTCCGAGAACATGAGTGCGCTGACGTTCAACGAGAACCAGTTGAACGAGTTCTCTGACGACGAAGACGTGTTTCAGCAGGAGATTAAAGCGCTGGCCGGTGGAGAGGGGCTGCGCGCCCCGGAGATTCTGTTGAATGGTTTTTCGAACGGTCGTTTTCCGCCGAAGAACACGATTCAGGAGATTCAGATCAATCGCAATCCCTACTCGGCGGAGTACGATTCGCTGGGCTTTGGGAGGGTGGAGATCGTCACCAAACCCGGCAGCAGCCATCTGCACGGAGAGGTGAGCAGTTGGGGTACGGACAATGCGTTCAACGCCCAGAATCCTTATACGACTGTGGAACCGCCGTACTATACGGTGAACCTGGATGGAAACCTGAGCGGCTCCTTCAACAGGAAGACATCCTTCTTCTTCAGCGGAGCCTACTACGATCTGCAGAACAATGCCATTGTTGACGCATTCAATCCGGAGTCTCTGGCGCCGCTGGACGAAGCGGTTCGCTCACCGAGCGTTACGCAAACCTACAGTGGACGTCTGGACCGCCAGGTGACGAAGACTAACACCTTGATGGCGCGCTACGAGTACAACGAGGTGACGGTGAACAACAACGGCGTGGGCCTGCTGGTGCTTCCCTCCGAAGGGCTGAACTCCACCACCAGCACCAGCACCTTGCAGATGATGGATACGCAGATCATCGGCGCCTCCACGATCTCCGAAGCCCACTTTCAGTTTGCGCGGATTCATCAGGATCAGTCCCCTGCCAGTACGGAGGCGGCGATTGTGGCCCAGGGACTCTTCAACGCCGGCGGATCTCCGGCGCAGACGATGGTGGACAATCAGGATCAGTATGAGTTCCAGGAGTTGCTCACGATCCAGCATGGTGCGCACTACCTGCGAATCGGGGGGCGGTATCGGCTGTTGAATCGGTCCAACGAGAACCGTACCGGCTACAACGGTCTGTACATGTTTCCGGATCAGGCGACCTACGCGCTGGCGCTCCAGGGTGAGACGCCGGCACAGATCTTTGCCAGCACGGGCGAGACCATCCAGTACAACCTGACGACAGGGAACGCCGAAGCTTTGCTGCTCATGGGCGATCTCGGTGTTTTTGCGGAGGATGAGTGGAAGCTCCGCAAGAACATGACGCTTGACCTCGGGTTCCGCTTTGAGAGCCAGTCGGCGGTCCCGGATCACGCCGATCCGGCGCCAAGGATCGGGTTTGCATGGGCGGTGGGACAAAACAGCCATCGTCACGCGCTGCTGATGCTGCGCAGCGGGGGCGGCATCTTCTATGACCGCTTCGACTCGACCAACATACTGACGGCCATCCGGGAACAGAGCGGGACGTACCAGAGCTCCTACTACGTGGAGAATCCAAACTTCTATCAGCAGTACCTCAGCAGCGCGCCTCCTGTGTCTCTGCTGGGGGCGTTGCCGCCGACCCTGTACAACATCAATCCGCATCTGCGCAATGAATACGCTCTTGTCGGCGGGCTTACGGCGGAACGCTCCCTGGGCCGGATCGGCAGCATCTCGGTGGATTACATCTTCAATCGTGGAGACCACCAGTGGCTCTCGCGCAACATCAAC
Organism: Acidobacteriota bacterium; assembly: GCA_021806005.1. Classification (GTDB taxonomy): domain Bacteria; phylum Acidobacteriota; class Terriglobia; order Terriglobales; family Acidobacteriaceae; genus Granulicella. Next base: position 15,414 of record JAJZDM010000092.1, read on the forward strand.
GCCCCACTCCCCGGGACCTACAATCCTGCCGATCCCTCCAGTGGCGTTCGGCCGTTGGGTGGGACGCAGAACATCTACCAGTTTGACTCGGGGGGTGTGCAGAAGGCTCAGATTCTCTTTGTGAACTCCCAGTTCCAGTTCAGCAAGAGGGTGCGAGGATTTGTTGCTTACAGCCTGAGTCATGTGAACCAGGATGTAGGGACTGCGACGACCTTCCCTTCCAACCAGTACGATCTGAGCCAGGACTACGGCCGCGCCGCTCAGCCGACGCAGCAGATCTTCGCAGACGTCAACATTCAGTTTCCCCTGGGGTTTGAGGGGCTTCTCTTCGCCAATGCGGCGGGAGGGACTCCCTTCAACATCACCACGGGAACCGATCTGAATGGAGATACGATCTATAACGATCGGCCGGCGTTTGCCACCAGCCCGACCGCAGCCTCGATCCTCTATCGGACGCCCTTTGGAACCTTCGATGCGAATCCGCAGCCGGGAGAGAGGACGATTCCCATCAACTATGGAAACTCGCCGAACTTCTTCTTCCTGGAGGTCCATCTGGGAAAGGTGTTCAAGCTCGGTCCCCGGCCGAACCGGACCCCAGGCAGAAAGGGATCTGTAAAGAGGCCCGACCGTCCCTATAGCCTGACCTTTGGGGT
>JAJZDM010000210.1 GCA_021806005.1 Acidobacteriota bacterium
TTCCGATCTGGGTGCAGGGGACGTGGCCCGGGGCCAGAACGGGCGCCAGACTGCTCCGAGTGCAGTCTCCGCTCCGAGTGCTGCTCCGGCTCATCCGGTGCAGAAGATGGGCGCGAGCACGTTTCGAATGAAGGTGAATACGAACATCGTTCTGACCAATGTGGTGGTGCGGGATCGGAAGACGGGGAGGGTGGTTGCGGGCCTCAAGGCGAGCGACTTCCATATCTACGAGAACAAGCGGGAACAGAAGATCATCAGCTTCGATTACGAGAACGTGGACCAGGCGGCGATGCTGACCGAGAAGGCAACAGCCGGGGGAAAGATGCCGGTGGCGGATCTGCTGAACGGGGACTACGTGGCCGATCAAAAGGTGTTGAAGGATCATCGCCTGATTGTGATCCTCTTCGATCTGAGCTCGATGCAGGATGAGGATATTGATCGCGCGGTGGATGCGGCGGAGAGCTATGTGAAGACCCAGATGCGGCCCGCGGATCTGGTGGCGCTGGTGAGCATGTCAACGGGGTTGTCGCTGGACCAGGACTTTACCTCCAACAAGACGGCTTTGCTGCACGCGCTGGCGAATTACAACGGCACCGATGAGACGGGGTTTACGAATGGAACCACGGGTTCCACCAGCGGAACACCCGACGATGCGGGGGCCTTTGCGGCCAATGACACAGAGTTCAACAGCCTGAATACGGATCGCGAACTGCTGGCGATCCGGGCGATTGCCAAGAGCCTGGAGAAGACCGCGCAGCGCAAGTCGATGCTGTACTTCTCCGGCGGATTGACCAAGAACGGCATTGAGAATGAGGCCAGCCTGAGGGCCGCGACCAACGAGGCGGCCAAGGCGAATATGGCCATCTATTCGGTGGATGCGCGAGGGTTGCAGGCTCTTTCACCACTGGGTGATGCAACCCAGGGAAGTCTGCGTGGAAACTCTGCCTACAGCGGAGCCGCGGCGACGGCCCAGTTCAGCTCGAACTACGGATCGCAGTCGACGCTGAGCACGCTGAGCACGGATACGGGAGGGAAGGCGTTCTTTGACTCCAACGACTTTGCGCCGGCTTTCCAGCAGATCCAGCACGATACGGAGGCGTACTACATTCTGGGCTTCCGCTCGACGAACCAGAAGATGGATGGGTCTTACCGGCATCTGATGGTGAAGGTCGACCGGCCGGATGTGAAGCTGGAGTACCGGCAGGGGTATTATGCGGCGGCGGACTTCCAGCACGAGAAGAGCGAGGATAGGGAAGAGGCGCTGAACGAGCAGATGCGCAGCGACCTGCCGGCGACTGATGTGGCGGTGTATCTGCAGGCGCTCTACTTCATGGAGGATCGAAACATGTATTCGGTCCCGGTGAGTCTGATCGTGCCGGGGTCGCAGATTCCTTTTGTGAAGGGCGGCGACCGGGACAAGGCGGCGCTGGACATCATGGGGCAGGTGAAGGATGCGCAGGGCATCGTCGTGGGCAATGTGCGGCAGACGGTGAAGCTGGCCGTGGAGCAGTCCCAGCAGGTGCAGCGGAAGAACATCGAGTACTCAACGAGCTTCCGGCTGGCGCCTGGGCGCTATCACCTGAAGTTTGTGGTGCGCGAGGATCAGACCGGGAACATGGGAAGTTTTGAGGCTGATATCCAGGTGCCGGATCTGAGGAAGGCGCCGTTGAAGATGAGCTCGGTGCTGATCGCCAGCCAGAGAACGCCGGATAAGGGCAAGCATGATTCCAGCCCGCTGCTGCACGATGGGCTGGAGTGGGTTCCGAATGTGGCCCACGTCTTCCGCCAGGGACAGCATCTTTATCTTCTCTATGAGGTGTATGACCCGGCGCGGGAGAAGAGCGTGAAGGGTGATCCGATCCGGCTGTTGACCAGCATCGAGTTCATGAACAAGAGTACGAAGGTCTATGAGACGCCGCTGGTGACCGCGCAGGCGGTAAATGATCCGGCAAACGATGCGGTGCTCTTCCAGTTTGATGTTCCTGTGGAGCAGTTGAAGCCGGGAACGTACATCTGCCAGGTGAATGTGATCGACGATGCGGCGGCAAGTTTCATGTTTCCGCGCCTGGCGCTGAAGGTGGAAGGGCCCGCCGCGGCGGCGGCGGTGGCTGGGGCGAGCGGGACGCGTTGACCGGATAGAGGGTGTCGGCCTGGAATAGCCCCGATGTTTTGCAGTGTGAGGGTTTCGGGGTTTACGCAGGCGCCGGTTGAGGGCGAAGTCGAAGCCGGGTTCAAGGCTTGACGGAGAAGGTGGAAGCGCGCCCTGTGGCTGGGCGGAGGTCGAGGTCCCAAATCTCAAACAGACGAGATGTGGGGCGCCTGGTGTTTGGGGAGAAAGAGATAGGGGCGACTCTTGGCGAGGGAGAGCCAGATCGGGCGCACGCCGGCGACTTTCTTCCCGGTAGCTCTCTTCAAGGGGTAGAGATTCCAAGCGGAGCAGGAGCCGGCAGTCGTACACTGTGCTGGGCCGGAGATTGGCTCAAGGCAGGGAGGATCTACCGTGAAGCCAATCCGCTGGAGTTTTCTGTTGCTTGCGGGCCTGACGCTTGGGCTGCTTTTTGCTGACACGGGACTGGGGGCGCAGAGCCGTTCGGAATCGAATGCGGCCGCACCGAAGTACCGCACCAATTTCATGGTCTATGACGTGCAGAAGAAGCAGACGCGGAGACTCTTTTCGCTCG
>JAJZDM010000093.1 GCA_021806005.1 Acidobacteriota bacterium
TAACCGATTCGCTGGAAGTCATTTCGTCCCTGGCGGGAGCCATCTCTGAACTCCGCTGCCCTGGCGACATTGTTGGGTAGGCCGGTGGCCCTGGCGGGGATGTTCCAGATCAGCCAGTGGGTCCAGGTTCCTCCCGGGGCATCGGGGTCGTCCAGGATCAGGGCGAAGCTCTGCGTCCCCGGCGGCGCATCGGCCCAGCGCAGCGCCGGAGAGGTATCTTCCGCTTCGCAGGTGAACTCTCGGGGAATCCTTCCGCCGGCTGCAAATCCAAGCGCCTTTACCGCGAAACCCATGGTCTGCCTCCCTATGCCCTGCGCTGCCTGCTCCCCGCCTTAGCCGATGCCAAACCCCGCCTGAATCTGTTCCAGCGAGCGCTGCTTGGTCTCCGGGTAAAAGAAGAGCACCACGACAAACTGCAACGCCATCATCAACGTGAAGAAGACAAATGGCAGCGCATGGCTGCGGGAGGCGATGTAGGGGAAGGCGGTTGCAATCAGGGCGTTCATGATCCAGTGCGAGGAGGAGCCCACGCTCTGGCCCTTGGATCGCACCCGGGAGGGGAAGACCTCCGAGATGTAGACCCAGATCACCGATCCCTGGGAGGTGGCGAAGAAGACGATAAACAGCATGAAGCACCACAGCAGCAGCCCCTGATGGGCGCGGGTGAAGAAGATCCAGGAGACCCCGGAGAGCGCTACTACCATCCCTGTCGATCCGATGAGCATCAGCGTCTTGCGCCCCAGCCGGTCGATCAGGCTCATGCCCAGAATCGTGGCCAGCAGATTCACCAGGCCAACCCCCACCGTCTGCAGCGCCGCCGAGTTCGAGCTGAAACCGGCCGAGGCGAAGATCGAGTTGGAGTAGTAGAGCAGCGCATTGATGCCGGAGAGTTGATTGAACATGCCGATGCTGACGGCCAGGAAGAGCGGCAGAGCGTACTTGCGCTGGAAGAGAGGCTCCGGCTTCACCCCGCGCTCCAGGTGCACGGAGGCGATGATCTCCTGCAACTCCGCCTCGGAGTCTGGCGAGCCCATCAGGCGCAGCACCTCCAGCGCCTCATCGGTGTGGTTGGTGGTTACCAGCCAACGGGAGCTGCGCGGGATGCCATAGAGCATCAGCAGAAAGATCGCTGAAGGAATAATGGCCACGCCAAACTGCCAGCGCCACTGCAGGGCGCCCAGGTGCTGCAGCACGATGAGGAAGTTGGAGAGGTAGGCCAGCAGAATGCCGACCACGACGTTGATCTGAAACAGGCCCACCAGGCGTCCGCGCCAGCGGGGCGGCGCCAGCTCCGCAATGTACACCGGCCCCAGGACGCTGGAGCCGCCGATGCCCAGGCCGCCCACGAATCGCGACACCATCAGCGCATCCCAGTTCCAGGCGAGGGCGGAGCCCAGTGCCGAGACGAGGTAGAGCAGGGCCATGATCCGCAGCGCCTCACGGCCGCCGATCTTCTGCCCCAGCCAGCCCGAGGTCATCGCCCCCAGGATGGTGCCCGCCAGCCCGATGGAGACCGTAAATCCCAGGGTCCATGGGGTCAGGTGAAAGACTTCGCTCAACTGCTGCGAGGTTCCGGCGATCACCGCGGTATCAAAGCCGAAGAGCAGCCCGCCCAGCGCCCCGACCACCGTAGCCTTGAATAGATATCGATTCAAATCAACTCTCCCTGAAATCAAGCTGGGCAACACCGCTGTGCCGGCAGCATGGCTGCCGTTTCTGCTCTTCTTCTGCTTCTTCCGCCCTCTGCCTTTGTCCCATAGCCTTGTGCGCCGCCGTGGTCCTGCGGCTCCGCCGGTGTTTGGAGATGGATCGGAACCTGTGGGGCGCAACCTTCCCTTGTTCCGGCTTCCATGGTTCTGGCTTCCGTTGTTCGGGTGTTCTGGCTGCGCAGACCATGATATCCGGCGACACGGCTGGTGCGGAATCGAATCCCGCCGCGGAGATCAGCGCCGGGCGAGCGGCACCACGTACAGCAGGATGGCGAAGTAGTGTGCGATGCTCCCGGCGAGGACAAAGACGTGCCATACCGCGTGAAAGTAGCGCAACCGATCCAAGGCGAAGAAGGCGATGCCGAAGGTATAAGCCAGTCCGCCGGCGATCAACCAGAGCATTCCTCCCCAGCCGATGGCCGCCAGGAGCGGGTGCAGGGCAAAGACGGCCAGCCAGCCCTGCAGCAGGTAGACCACGGCGGAGCCCACAGGAAACCGATCCAGCGCCAGGCTTTTGAAGACCACACCGGCGGCCGCCAGGCCCCACTCCACGCCAAACAGCGCCCAGCCCAGCCGGCCGCGCATGGCCACGAGTAGAAAGGGCGTATAGGTGCCGGCGATCATCAGGTAGATGGCGGAGTGATCCAGCACCTGGAAGACGCGCCGCGCCCGGGTGGTTACCAGCGAGTGGTAGAGCGTGGAGCAGAGATAGATCAGCACCAGGGTTCCGGCAAAGACGGAGCAACTGGCGATGCACCAGGGGCCGGTTCCCACCGCGCCCCGAATCAGATATGCCGCTCCCGCCAGAGCCAGCAGGAGCCCGACCCCGTGGGTGATGGCGTTGGCCAGGATATCCCCCAGCCGGAACTCCGCGTCCATCCCTCTCATCACCAACCCCAGCCAACTCCAAGCCGATTCAGGCTTCCATGCTTCCAGATTACCCCTGCGGCGCCACTGGACACGAAGGCCACCTTCATGGCGGAGAGAGGGAGCGGTGATCCCGTGCTGCGTCCATGCGAGCGTGATAGGCCCGTGCGATGGACGCACAGCGTGCGTCGGAGTCCGCCTCCATCTCCCGCCGCTCCTGGGTAAGGGCAGCGATGGTCCCAGAGTCGGAGATCATCAGCAGGTTCGCATCCACGTTCAACAGAATGGCTCTGACCGCGGCCTGCATCAGGAGCACGCCGCCGAAGATGTCCGTGAGCAGATGCAGTTCGGCGAGATCGATGGCGGCGGCGGCGTCCTCCAGTGCGGCGCGCACCTCCTTGGCGGAGGCCAGGGGAACTCGGGTGGCCTGCAGCAGGCACTCCTTCATGGCGGCGCTGCGCCGGGACTGCTCGGCGTCTGTGCCGCGGGGCAGCCCACGGGCCTTGAGGTAGGCCTGGAAGGCCTGGGAGTCGGTGTCCACCAGCCGGCTGATGGCCTCCATCGCCTCGGGGATCTTCTCACACAAGGCCGACAGGGCCTGCTGCCGGGCTGGATCCTCTCCGGCTCGCTTGAGCGAGACGCTGGCGCCCTTCTGCACCAGCGCGAGCCCCAGCGTGGCGGTGAGCAGGGAGATGGAGCCGCCGCCCGGGGTGGGACGAAGCGATGCGGCAAGCTCGCGAATCTGACTGGCGCTGAGCTCCCAGAGAGATGCGGCAGGTTCACCCATCGCCCGGATATGCAGGCTCGACATGGCTTTGATTATGCCAGCAATCGGCGCCGGATCTGCCCCTTGTTGAGAATCCTGTTGCCCAGTTTGGGACACAGAAAGGGACACGGAGATGCGGGCCGCACGGGGCAGGATGCATCCAGCGCGGGTTCCACCGCTGCTGGAACCGCGGCGGAAACGTTCCTCGAGCAGGCTCTCGACGGCGCTTGAGCCGCGCGCCGTCTCTCTCATAGGATGGGCCTGAGAGTCTCTACCTGTGGCCGCGCCGCCGCTCGCGCGCGGGAGCCGCCGGCAAGGAGTCTGACGATGCAGCTTTCCATCGCCCCACACGATCGGGTCTTTGTGCTTACCGGGGCGGGCATAAGCGCCGAGAGCGGGCTGCCTACCTTCCGTGCCGAGGATGGCCTGTGGGCCGGTCATCGCGTGGAAGATGTCTGCACGCCGGAGGCCTGGGATCGCAACCCGGCCCAGGTGTGGGAGTTCTACTCCATGCGGAGGCAGGCCGCCCAGCGAGCGCAACCGAACCCCGCGCACTTCGCGCTTGCGGCTCTGGAGGCGCGGCTGGGCGAGCGACTGCTGGTGTGCACGCAGAATGTGGACGACCTGCACGAGCGCGCCGGGAGCACGCGGCTGCTGCACATGCATGGCGAACTGGCGAAGTCGCGCTGTGAACGGGAGTGCGGACGTCCGCCGGTGGAGGATCGGAGACTCTACGCGAGCCTCGATCAGGTGCCGTTTTGCGTCTGCGGCGGGCGGCTTCGTCCGCATATCGTCTTCTTCGGCGAGACGCCGCTGGAGATGGAGCGGATCCAGCGGGAGCTGGCCGCGGCCACCTGCATGCTGGTGGTGGGAACCTCCGGATCGGTGTATCCGGCGGCGAACTTCGTACACTGGGCGCGGCGCAGCGGAGCCCGCACGATCTATGTAGGGCCGGAGGCGCCGTTGAACGCAGAGGCCTTCTCGCAGGTTATCGAAGGCCGCGCGGGCGAGATTCTTCCCGATCTGTTCGGCCAGGGGTGAGTCCGCAGAGGAGCCGGGGCAGAGTGGCTGCGGTTGGAGGGTGCGCGGGGAGGCGGGAGGGATCCTCGCCGAGCGTAACGCGGTCTGGCGGGAACGGGTCTTCCTGCCTGGGTGCCGGAGACAGGTAGCAGCGCCAGAGGATGCGCAGGATCTCGGTGATGCGGAAGTTGAAGATCCGCCGCGGCCAGAAGAGTTCGCGTTTGTCGCACACGGTAGAGATGCTGAAGCGGCGGATCTCTCCCTTCAGCCGCCGGGAGGCGAGCGGGTCCTGCAACGGGTGTTCGGCGTCGATGCGCAGACGCAGGGCGCGGGCTTCGGCGATCGCACGGGCTACGCTGGCCCCGCGTCCGGGGCGGATGCGTCCGTAGCGGACCTTCAGCGCGTTGAGCCGTTCGGCGGCGTCATAGGTGGCATCCACCAACTGGGCGCGGGTCATCCAGCGGGTCTCGTAGTTCAGAATCCGCTCCCAGGTGGGCTGGACCAGCAGTTGGCGATGCTCCTCCAGCGTATGGGCAAACAGGGTGTAGCCGAACCGTTCCGGCTCTTCGAAGCTGCGGCTTCCCGGGTCTGCAAAGGGCCCCATTGGGGAGATGAAGCAGGAGAGGCGATGGTCGCCAAGCTGGAACAGATGCTCGCAGTAGTCGATGGTGGCGGCGACCGAGGCGGCTGTCTGCGCGGGCAGGCCGATCATGAAGAAGACGTCGACGCGATGGCAGCGCAGCTTCAGGGCCTCGCGCAAGAACGCCTCCATCTGCTGGTTGGTGTAGCCCGCCTCCCCCTCCTGGGCATCGCGCACGGCCTGCTCATGGCTCTCCGGGCTGAACTCCATGCTCCAGCAGCGGACGGAGTGGTCGATCCGGTGCAGGAACGGGAGGGGCGGCACGGTGAAGAACTCGAAGACGATCTCGTTGGGCAGGCGGGCGCTGTGCAGGCGGTCGAGAATCTCAGCGGCGTAGGCCGCGCCACCCTGCAGCAGGTCCCCCACCAGAAAGATGGGTCCGCGCGAGAGGCGGCTGATGGCGGACATGTTGGCGACGATGCTCTCCGGGGAGCGAAACGCCGGCTGCCTGCGCCGGGTAAGGTGAGCGCAGGTAGTGTTCGAACTGCCGCAGGTGACGCACTGGTAGGCGCAGCCCTTGACGGTGAAGACCGCCGTGATGGGATTGCCCCACCAGCCGTTGAAGGGCAGTACGCTCTCCAGATCCCGGTAACGAATCGCCATCTCCACCATCCGGTCCGGACCCAGATCGACGTAGTCCAGCGCCATGGGCCGGCAGGCAAGCGGATTTACATGCACCCCGGCGGCGTCCTTCCAGGTGAGGTTGGGAATCGAGCCGAGGTTCGGAGGGGAGTGCGGATCGCTGCTGTTGGCCAGCGCCAGCAGGAGTTGATGGAGCGGCGGCTCGGTGCTGTCTCCGCGCAGGACGAAGTCCACCTGGGGATACTCGATGAGCTCGCGATGGAAGTAGGTGGAAGAGAGGCCGCCCAGGATCACCGGAACCCGCGGATGCAACTGCTTGACGATGCGGGCTACCTCCAGCGCGCCGTGGCAGTGGGGCAGCCAGTGCAGGTCGATACCCACCGCTTTGGGGTGCAGCCGGGCGAGAAACCGGGGCACGTCGAAGCGCCGGTGATTCATCATCCGCAGCGCGAGGTTGACGATGCGCACCTGCATGCCGCGCGACTGCAGGTAGTCGGTGATGGTGAGGAAGCCGAGCGGATACATCTCAAAGACGGTAGACGACGGAATCATGTCGCTGACCGGACCGTAAAGGATGGCGTGGCGGCGGAAGTCGTAGACGCTGGGCGCGTGCAGCAGAAGCAGGTCAATCTCTCTGCCGCGACGCAGGCTGTGGAACGGCCGCCCGGCGGGCGAGGGTCTCTGCGTTCCGCGCGATAGTGGCCAGAGGGGCATCAGGCCAGGCTCCTGACAGGGATTGTAGGAGCGTGGCACGTGTGAGGATGTGATGGCTGACGCCCTTGGCGGCGGGGCGGATGCGGACGGCCCGAATGCAGCCTGCGGGTACGCCAGAGGAGCGGGGGAGACTCCGGACAGGAGCGAGCCGGCTTCTGTGTTCGGGCGGAGGTTCTGTTTTAATGGGAACTGAAGCTGCGACTAGAGATCCGCCGGGCGACCCGGTCCGGGCTCCGGATCCGGTCAAAGGTTCAGATCGCCAGGAAAGTGGTACTGCAATGGAAGAGTTTAGACGGCTAGCCAGGTTGCCGGCGTATGTGTTCAATGTAACCGGAGAGCTGAAGGCCGCTGCCCGCCGCCGTGGAGAAGACATCATCGACTTCGGTATGGGAAACCCGGACGGGGCAACGCCGAAGTTCATCGTGGACAAGCTGATCGAAGCGGCCCAGCGGACCACCACCCACCGCTACTCCCTCTCCCGGGGCATTCCCCGGCTGCGGGCGGCCATCTGCAACTGGTACCAGCGGCGCTATGACGTCTCTTTGGATCCGGAGCGCGAGGCCATCGTCACCATCGGCTCCAAGGAGGGCATCGCCCATCTGTGCCTGGCCGTTCTGGATGACGAAGACACCGTTGCGGTGCCCAATCCCAGCTATCCGATTCATATCTTCGGGCCGGTGATCGCGGGCTCCAAGGTGCAGAGCATCGCCCTGGATGAGTACGATCAGGAGGCCCTGATTCAAAAGCTGGAGTACGAGCTGCCCCGCATGCAGCCTCGCCCCCGCATGCTGATCCTGAACTTTCCCGCCAATCCCACGGCGGCCTGCGTGGATCTTTCCTTCTTTGAGCGGCTGGTGCCGCTGTGCCGGGAGCTGGGAATCTACATTGTGCACGACCTGGCCTACGCGGACCTTACCTTTGACGGCTACGTGGCTCCCAGCGTGCTGCAGGTTCCGGGGGCCAAAGAGATCGCCGTCGAGTTCTTCACCCTCTCCAAGAGCTACAACATGCCTGGTTGGAGGGTCGGCTTCATGGTGGGTTGCCCGAAGCTGGTGGCCGCGCTGGGACGCATCAAGAGCTACTTTGACTACGGCATGTTCACTCCCATCCAGGTTGCCGCCATCGCCGCGCTGGAGGGTCCGCAGGAGTGCGTCGCGCAGATCCGCGAGACCTACAGGTCGCGCCGGGATGTGCTGGTGACCGGGCTGAACCGGCTGGGCTGGGCCGTGGATCTGCCCAGGGCCACGATGTTTGTCTGGGCGCGTATTCCAGAGGCCTATCGCTCCCTGGGATCCATGGAGTTCTCCAAGAAGCTGCTGGCCGACGCCAAGGTCGCCGTGAGTCCGGGCATCGGATTCGGCGAGCACGGCGATGGGTTTGTTCGCTTCTCGCTGATTGAGAATGAAGAGCGCACGCGGCAGGCGCTGCGCGGCATCAAACAGATGTTCAAGATGGGCTGAGCTCAACCTGCTCCCGCAGGCAGGCCTGCAGGGGGCAGGAAAGAGCTGGCCACAGGAGATCTCCGACATAGGAAGATCTCTCTCTGCTACGGCCCGATACAGGGCCAGGTACAGGGACCAGGCAAAGGGGCCAGGCAAAGGGGCCGGATGCAGGGCCCATATCCCCGGATCTTCTTCCCAGTCCGCGGAGTCAGAGTGAGGCTGCCAGCCAGCACCACTTTTATTTTGTCCTCCCGATACAACCTGAACTCACCTTTTCCAATCTTAAGTAACCGTGGGCATGATTACTGTGTCCGGTGTTCGTGGGCGTGTTCTGGCCAGACCCGCTGCGCGATCGACCGGTAATCGCTCGAAATTGTCCTTGGTTGTAACAAGCACGGGCTCCGCGGAGAAGACACCCGTCCGAGTCCTGGTCAGGTTGAGGTAAGTTCTGTAACGTTCATAGAATCAAGAAAATAAGATAAAAGCCGCCCACCGGAGAGCTTCTGTGGCGATGTCACCCCTGCGGCCCCCGGGGTTCTGCGAGTCTCCATTTGGCTGTTGCTGGAGGCTCCGCTCGATCAGGATGGAGAGCGGTGTACTGCTCCGGTTCAGGATCCGGTGCGGCTAACGTAAATGCATATTAAATAAATGATAAATAACCACTTGATGATTTAGAGCCGGCGTCAGGACAGGTTTTTTGAACGGCGTGTGCTCTTGGGAATTGATCAATTGGTTACTTGACAATCAGGTGTCTCGCCTGAGAGTTGCGCCTGCTACCTTTGGACCTCCATGGTACAGTCGAGAGTAATCGCAGTTATGGTTACTATAGTTCTGTTCGGTAACTTCCGATAGGGAGATCACTGACGGCGACGAATAACTCTGGCAGGGTTCAGGGGTGCATCTTGAGAAAGTTCAAGACAGTTGGAATCGGCATGGGAATCGCGGCAGCCTTTTCACTGCTGGGTTGCGGAAGCGCGGTGGTGGAGTCCATCGTCACCCCGACGATCAATGCTGTTCTACCGCAGTCGATCACGGCTGGGGCAACCTCCGCGGTGGTGAAGGTAACTGGCAGCAACTTCAGCTCCAACGCCGTGATCTTGTGGAATGGCGGTCAGCTCTCCACGTCGCAGGTTGACACCCAGACGCTCTCGGCCTCTGTGCAGGGGAGCAGTATTGCGGTGCCGGGGACGGCGCAGGTGCAGGTGCGGGACATCTCGACCGGTCGCTCGTCGCAGACGGTTCCGGTATCAATCATCTCTGCGGCCACCAATACGTCGCTGCCTCTGGCGATCTCCAGCACCTCGTTGCCCGCAGGAGTGGCAGGAAGCTCTTACACCGCCGCGCTCACGGCCACTGGTGGAACGTCCCCCTATACGTGGGCTGTGGCATCAGGAACTCTTCCCGCGGGTCTCACCCTGGCCGCGGCCAGCGGGGTTATCTCCGGCGCCCCGACGGTGAGCGGAACGTTCGCCTTCACGGTCAGCGTGAGTGACAGCAGCCATCCGACCCAGAAGCAGACGGCCGCCGTCTCCATCACTGTTGCCGCTGCTCCGGTGACAACCTCTCCGCTTGCCATCTCCAGCACCACGCTGGCTGCGGGCACCAGCGGCGCCGCCTACGCGGCGACGCTTACGGTCAGCGGCGGAACGTCTCCGTACACCTGGGTGGTTAGCTCCGGTACGCTGCCTGCGGGATTGACGCTCTCCTCCGGCGGCGTAATCTCCGGAACGCCCACGGCGAGCGGGACCTCCAGCTTTACAGTAAGCGTGCATGACAGCAGCAGCCCGGAGCAGACAAAGACGGCGACGCTCTCGATCACGGTCGCGCCCACCACGCTGACGATTGCCAGCGGTTCTCTGGCGGCGGGCACCAGCGGCGCGGTCTACACGGCGACGCTGGCGGCCAGCGGCGGGACATCTCCCTACACCTGGGCGCTGAGTTCAGGCACTCTGCCTGCCGGGTTGACGCTCTCCACGGGCGGCGTGATCTCCGGAACGCCGACGGCGAGCGGGACTTCGAGCTTTGCGGTGAGCGTGCATGACAGCAGCAGTCCGGAGCAGACCAAGTCGGTAACGCTATCCATCTCGATAGCAGCCCCTCCGCTCTCCGTCACGACCAGTTGGTTACCCAATGGAACCGAGGGTACGGAGTACACATCGACCCTGACGGCCAGCGGAGGCACGTCCCCCTACACTTGGTCGGTCAGTTCGGGAAGCTTGCCAGCGGGAATAACGCTGAGTTCTTCAACCGGTGAGATCACCGGATCACCGACCACAAGCGGAACCTTCACGTTCACGGTCACCGCCAAGGACAACGGCAGCCCGATACAGACTGCTTCGGCACCGTTCAAGATCAGCATCGCGTCCTCCACGGCTTCTGGGCCAGGGACTACCTGGTACATCCGTCCCGACGGAGGCACGCGCTTCGATGCGAATCAACCCAATGGTCAATGTAACGGAATGTACAACGCGCCCTATCCAGGCACGGGTGTGGACCAGAACTGCGCCTTCAACGACTTCCGCTTCATGTGGGACGATCAGAGCTATGGCAACGACGCGTGGGTGATGAAGGGTGGCGATACGGTCATCATCGAAGGGTGCGCAGCGAACGCGAACCAGATCAGCCCGTCGGCGCCGGATTGTCGCATCGGTTGGGACTCAAACACAGGCCCAGGTGCCGGGCAAACTTGGTGCTTTGGAGGAGATGGAAACCAGTGCATCAATCCCACGATCCCAGCCGGAACCGCGACACAACCGACGCGCATTCTGGGGCAGAATTATGCCAACTGCTCTACGAATAACACGACGAACCGCTCGGCGCTGACGCAGCTATTTGGCGGATTTGGTATCGGGGAGGTGTTGAACCTGTCCGGGGCACAGAATGTTCAGATCGAGTGCCTGGAGATTACCTCGCATAATCAGGCTGTACCGGGCACGCCGGGAATCTGTATCACGCACGGCTCCCCTGCGTATCCAGCCGGGTGCAGTACAGGTTCTCCTCTCTCTGACTTCGACTCAAACGGCATTGTGATGAACAGTACTACCTCCAATGCGCTGCTGCAAGACCTCTATATTCATGGCCACACCAACACAGGTATTCAGGGACCGATCGGCGGCGTGATCACCTTGAACCGGGTCTTCATCGGGTTTAACGGATTTGCGGGATGGAACTTCGACGACGGCAGCAGCACGCCGGATGCTCCAAACTCCTCGATCAACGCAAACTACGTGACGATGGAAGGCAACGGCTGCAACGAGCAGTATCCAATCGTGAACAGCACCTTCCCAGCCGAGTCCTGCTACGACCTGGACAGTGGTGGATTTGGCGATAGCTGGAGCGGGCAGAACACAAACCTCAATTCCTTTACCTGCAATCACTGCAAGCAGATCTACAACACCAAAGACGGCTTCATCGGGCCGCATACGCAAATTGCCAACCTCGTCATCGAAAACTCAGAGTCCATCGGTAACATGGGGCAACAGTGGAAGTGGAATACCTCCCCAGGTTCGACCACGCTGGTTGAGAATACGTTGACTATCGGAAATTGCAATCGTATGTCGGAACAGATTCCCGGCGCAGCACAGAATTTCAATATGTCGACAGGACTGCCGGGTTCTTATCTCTCACTGTTTTGCCGGGCAGCCGGGGACATTTTTTCGTTCTCCAGCTCAGCCAATAGCACTGTCTTGTTCGCCAACAACACGGTCGTCGGCTACTCAGCCACTGTCTTTGATATGAATTGTGTGATTGCAGGAACGTGCGGAACGACGCCTTACGATTACGAAAACAACATCTTCATCGGATATCTGAACGACGATCCTGCCTATGCAAACCTCAGCAACCAGGAGGCCCCAGGACTTTACTATTACTCCGATCCAACCGACACGGTAACGGCGAATAACAACCTCGAATACGGTATTCGCAATGGAGATACCTGTGGCGAGAACTATATCCAATGCACCAGTCCCTTGTTGGTGGACGAGCCAGTCAATCCAATGACGAGAGAAACCGAGTTGGACAACTTTGACTTCTATCCAAGCGCGACAAGTCCGGCAGTGGGCGCTGGCGTGGCGATCCCCGGGCTGACCACGGATTATTATGGGGTCGCCCGGCCCGACCCGCCAACTGAAGGAGCGGTTGAGCCTCAGGAGTGAGCGGTCCTGGGCGATGCATTGGAGTCGAGAGGGGGCGTAATGAGAAGTCCTGGAGATGCCGAGGCAAATCCGCCCCACTATATAGGGTGCGTTCAGATCGAGTTCTGGCCGGTACATTGCCTTCTAGGAGTCCGTGGCAAGGTGTGCTATTAGCACTTTGGCGAGGGTGACCGCTCCCAGGCTGAGCGCTGGATACAGAATCTGCTGAAATGGCCAATGCGGGCGCGCCGCCCAGGTGTGTCACCCAGGTTCAGGACTACGGGCTCGAGGCTGCGGCAGATCTACGGGGGACGGGATCTCCGGAGACCCACAGCGGATGTGCGCACGCGCGAAACTTGGCCTCCCCCCCCCGTGGGGAGATCCGGCAGGGTGTGGTTGCGGACCATCGCTACGCAGAATCCAGCTATCTTGCCTGAATGGGCAGGAATTGGCCGGGCAGTATGCGGACCATGATTTGGGTGCCGTACGGTGCTCCCCGGGGAGAAAGGATTCTGCTTCAATTTCACGTTCGCGGCCTGCATCTCCTCCTCGGGGCTGCTTCCCATGGGAAGCCAGTCTGGTTGCGTGTGACCATCGACCTGCCTGCCCCTGGCGTGGGTCACGGCGCCGACAAGGATGCGCGCGGCAAAGAGGTCGCGGCCAGGGACCGCTTGTATGCATTGGCGAGCCAGCGATGGACGATCATATCTTCGTTGTTGAGTCCGAGGGCGCCAGCGTGCCCCCATCCACTTTTGCCGTCGGATAAGCGGAGACGATGGTCTCCTGCATCTCTTCTCCGCAGTTGGCGTCCTCGCCCTACACAGAGCCCATAGGGACGTCGGTCTGGCTGGCGGTGGCGCTCCACGCGAGCCTCGCTGAATGCTGTAGATTTGCTAAAGAGGACAGCCAGGGGGTGGCCATACCGGACTGCCGGAGCCGCGGCGTGGCCCTGAGATGCTGCACGAGGACGAGGTCGTTCGACAGATAGTCGATGGCAGCGCGGGCGACGATGTTGACCTTGGTGGGGTCGGCCAGGCAACCACGCGATGGAATGACCATGACAACGGATTTTCGGTGGATGAGGCGAGCCCACGAGCTTCCATTCGCACAGAATTCAAGCGTGGGAAGAGCACTCTTCCTCACAGGTCTGCGCGGAGCGGTGACTCGGCTACAGCCGTCATGTCCATGCCCGCAGAGCAACGGAGGGATCGGCTATAATTCTTGCGCAAGCTATACGAGTCGACGGGGGTCGGGTCAGTGAAATTGCGGCATCTGGTTGTCTGTTTGCTCTTCATTGTATTCGCGTCGCTGCCGCTCTTCGGCGAGACGTGGTACATCCGCCCCGACGGAGGAACGCGTTTTTCATCAAAGGTTCCCAGCGGTCAATGCGATGGCAAGGCGGACGCGCCCTATCCTGGCCATGGAGTCAACAGACACTGCGCCTTCAATGACTTCCGCTACATGTGGGACGACCAGAGCTACAGCGATGATGCCTGGGTGATGAAGGGTGGCGATACGGTCATCATCAGAGGATGCGCCGCCAACCCGAACCAGATCAGCCCCTCGGCGCCCGATTGCCGCATCGGTTGGGATTCCAATAAGGGCAAAGGCGCCGGAGGGACCTGGTGCTTTGGTGGAGATGCGAACCAGTGCCCCAACCCGACCATCCCGGCCGGAACCACGACACAACCGACGCGCATCCTGGGGCAGAACTATGCCAACTGCTCTACGAATAACACGACGAACCGTTCGGCGCTGACGCAACTGTTTGGCGGATTTGGCGTCGGGGAGGTGTTGAATCTGTCCGGCGCGAGAAACGTTCAGGTCGAGTGCCTGGAGATCACCGAACACAATGAGGCTGTACCGGGAACCCACGGGAACTGCATCACGCACGGCTCCCCTGCGTATCCGGCTGGGTGCAATACAGGCTCTCCTCTCTCTGACTTCGACTCAAACGGCATTGTGACCAACAATGTAACCTCCAATGTGCTGCTGCAGGACGTCTATATTCATGGCCATACCAACTCCGGCATTCAGGGACCCATCGGCGGCTTGATCACCATGAACCGGGTCTTCGTCGGCTTCAACGGCTTTGCGGGATGGAACTTCGACGACGGCAAGAGCACGCCGGATGCTCCAAACTCCTCGATCGACGCAAACTACGTGACGATGGAAGGCAACGGCTGCAACGAGCAGTATCCAATCGTGAACAGCACCTTCCCAGCCGAGTCCTGCTACGACCTGGACAGTGGTGGATTTGGCGATAGCTGGAGCGGCCAGAACACAACCCTCAGTTCCTTTATCTGCGATCACTGTCAGCAGATCTACAACACCAAAGACGGCTTCATCGGGCCACATACGCAAATTGCCCGCCTCGTCGTCGAAAACTCAGAGTCCATCGGCAACATGGGGCAACAGTGGAAGTGGGGAGCTACGCCTCACTCGACCACCGTCTTCAGAAACAATTTCACTGTGGGAAACTGTAGGCGCATGGCTGAGCAGCTACCCGGAGCTTCCCCAGGCTACAACCGTCATCTTAGCCTTTTCTGCCGCGCTGCTGGAGACATCTTTTCTTTTTATAGTGCGGCTGATAGCACTGTTCTGTTTGCCAACGACACAACTATAGGCTACTCCGCGACGGTCATCGATCTGAACTGCTCGTCCAAGAATGCTTGTGGCTCAACACGCTATATATTTCGTAATAATATTGTTTTAGGCTTTCTCAACCCGAAGTACGATCCGTCGAATCAAGAACCCCCGGCATTGTTCTATTTCAGTGATTCATCGGACTCCGCGACAGCGGATCACAACATCTATTTCAACCTGCGCAGCAGAAACTGCCCGTTATGGGGGCGTCCCGATCTGATTTGCTCAGATCCTTTATTCGTCAACGAGCCTCCCCTGACGATGAAGGGTGAAGCGGAGCTTGATCGCTTCAACTTTCACCTTCGCAGCGGCAGCCCTGCTATCGGTAGAGGAGTACCCGTAAATGGAGTTGCAATCGACTACTTTGGGGCTAAACGTCGAAATCCTCCTTCGATTGGAGCTGCCGGACGCTGATCTGAAAATACAGGTATTGCCAGAGAATATGGCTTCTTCGGCCTCGTCCGTAGACTGTGGCCTCTATGGCATTCTGGGACTGCATTGTGGGGTTCCGCGACGAGACGGCGAATCACGCAGGTTCCTGCCCCGAACCCCTACTTTCTGGCAGCGAGGATTTCACTATGTTTTTTCGTGCTAGGCGGGCGGCAGGACGGGCCTGGTTTGATTTCAACTGTCGCGCCGTGCACAATACCCCGCCACTCCATCTCAATGACGACTCCCTGACGGTGGTCTCGATGCTATGTCATGGAGAGGTGACGATGTACCTGCTGGCGCTCAAGTCGTTCTGTCACCGGCTAGGCTATGCCCCTCGAATCTTTATCCTCAACGATGGTACCCTCACCCAATCCGACTGCTCCACCTTGCGCTTGCATATACCGCACGTGGAGATCGTACCCATCTCCGCAGTTGCTTCCGAGCGTTGCCCGAAAGGAAGTTGCTGGGAGAGGCTGCTGCTGATCAGCGACCTCGTGCAGAGCTCCTATGTGATACAGCTCGATTCCGACACGATCACCGTAACGGCGACCCCGGAGGTTCAGCGATGTATTGAGACAGGACGAAGCTTTACGCTTATGGGAGATAGATCGTATCCCGAAATTGAGTCCATGGCGAAAGCGTGTCTGCGATCCAAGCAGAACGACAGTCCTATGGTGCAGGCAGTTTGTGAACGTGCCTTCGACCAACTGCCTGAAAGCACTGCTCTCAGGTATGTGCGAGGCAACGCCGGATTTACCGGTTTTGCGAAAGCGTCCATCAATCGGGAGAAGATCGTATACTTCTCCGACCTCATGCGCCGTATTGCGAGGGAGCGATGGGATGAATGGGGAAGCGAACAGGTGACATCCAACCTCCTTATTGCGAACGCTGACAATTCCTATCTTTTGCAGTTTCCGAAGTATCTATCCTATTGGGCGCATCCCGATGTTCCTTATCACGAAGCTTCGTTCATTCACTTTATCGGTCCCCATCGTTTCTCAAATGGGTTCTACATCGAGACCGCGCGCAAAGTCGTGGCAAACCTTCGGCGGCAAGATCGG
>JAJZDM010000211.1 GCA_021806005.1 Acidobacteriota bacterium
AGACGCTGGATCGCTTGCGGGCGATGGGCATCCAGACGGTGAGTTACATGATCGATAACGCGTTCGGACCGCGGCGCGATCCGGGATGGCGGCTGTATATGCGGTGCATTCCGCAGTTCGATCTGCACGTGGTACAGCGGGACAGGAATATTGCGGATTACCGGCAGCGCGGGGCACGGGATGTGCTGAAGATCCAGACCGCGTATGAGCCGACGATTCACTTTCCGCTGGATGAGGGCGCGAGCCGTGCGTGGAGTGATGCGGATCGGGACCGTGGTGTCTCCTTCATTGGGACATCCTATGATGACCGGCCGGCATTTCTGACCCGGCTGTGGAGGGAGTGTGGGTTTCCGGTGGTGATCTCGGGCGACCAGATGTGGAAGGTCAGATTGGATGCGGAGGCAGCCAAGAGGCTCTATACCGGGTCTGAGCTGTATGGGCGAGAGTATCGCGAGGCGATCTGGCGATCGAAGATCAATCTGAGTTTTCTGACCCACTCCAACCAGGATGAGTTTGTGCACAAGAGCTTTGAGATTGCGGCCTGTGGCGGGTTTCTGCTGGCGGAGCGGTCTGCGGGGCATCAGGAGCGGTTTGTCGAGGATGAAGAGGCGGTGTTCTTTACCGGTTTTGAGGAGTGCGCGGAGAAGATCCGGCGGTATCTGCCCGACGAGAGAGCGAGAGAGCGGATTGCCCGCGCGGGCCGGGAGCGGGCCGCGCGAAGCGGATACTCCAACGATGCACAGGTGGCAAAGATTCTTGCCCGGTTGGAGGCGCTGCGCCAGGCAGAGGGGTAGCCAGAGCGGGCGGCCTGTGGGGGACGCGCACGGCGTTGGGGGCTCTGGCGAAGAGATGTGTCGCGGGAGGCTCCGCACGGCAAAAGCGGAAAAACCAAAGCAGAAGGACGCCTGTGATGCCAAAAGGCGCGTGGGCAGGTTAGTCTAGACTGGGCTTCTGGGAGGCAGGATGCGGAGGACAAGCGTATCGGTGGATGGCGCCGTGGCCTGCCTGGTGGATGCATGCCAGAGCTTCTGTGCCTGGAGTGAAGGGTCTGAGGGGCGACGTTTCCTGATGGAACAGGCGCCTGGAGAGCGTGGCCGGTGCAGCAACTCGGATTCTGTTCTTGGGAACAGGGGTTGCAGGGCAGCGGGGAGCCAGCTTGTGTTGCGGGGAGCGGCTGGATGCCGCGAAAGTTTCATTGTGGCGGTGCGGGTGTGAGTTTCTGGAAGCGTTACCGGACCAGTATCCTTCTTTTTTTTGCGGTGCTGGGGCCCGGATTCATCACGGCGAATGTAGACAATGATGCGGGGGGGATTCTGACCTACTCGCAGGCTGGTGCGCAGTACGGATACCACCTGCTGTGGACGATGCTGCCGGTTACGCTGGCCCTGATCGTGGTGCAGGAGATGTGCGCGCGCATGGGGGTGGTGACGGGCAAGGGCCTGAGCGACCTGATCCGCGAAGAGTTTGGCCTGCGGATGACCTTTGTGATGATGGTGCTGCTGGTGGTGGTGAACTTCGGGAACGTGATCGCTGAGTTCTCCGGCATCGCCGGGTCCATGCAACTGTTCCATGTGAGCAAATATGTCAGCGTTCCGCTTTGCGCGGCAGCCGTGTGGGCGCTGGTGGTCAAAGGGGATTACAAGAGCGTCGAGAAGATCTTTCTGGTCGCCAGCGTGTTTTATATCTGTTATGTTGCGGCCGGGGTGCTGGCGCAGCCGGACTGGCACGCGGCGCTTATCGAGACCATCAAAGTGCCGGGAAGGACGGTGTGGCAGGACCACAACTATGTGTACATGGTGGTGGGGGTAGTTGGGACGACAATTGCTCCCTGGATGCAGTTTTACCTGCAGTCGTCGGTGGTGGAGAAGGGAGTCTCCATCAAGGAGTATGGGGCTTCCCGGCTGGACGTCATTGTGGGGTGCTTCTTTACCGATATTGTTGCCTGGTTCATCATCGTAGCCTGCGCGGCGACCCTGTGGGTGCACGGGATGCAGAACATCAATGTGCCATCAGATGCAGCCCAGGCGATGCGACCGCTGGCCGGTGACTTTGCTTACATTCTGTTTGCGGCTGGACTGTTCAATGCGTCGTTCTTTGCGGCCAGCGTACTGCCGATCTCCACGGCGTACAGCGTGTGCGAGGGGCTGGGATTCGAGAGCGGCGTGGACAAGAAGTTCCGCCAGGCTCCGTTCTTCTACTGGCTGTACACACTGCTGATCGCTGCGGGCGCGGCGGTGGTGCTGATTCCGAAGTTTCCGCTGGTGATGATGACGATTCTGAGCCAGGTGCTGAATGGAGTGCTGCTGCCGTTTGTGCTGTACTTCATGCTGAAGCTGGTGAACAACAAGAGGTTGATGGGCGACCATACCAACTCCGCGTGGTTCAACTGGACGGCCTGGGCCTCGACGGTGATCATGGTGGGGTTGACGTTGATGATGCTGTGGCAACAGGTGGCTCAGTTGATGGGGGCGAAGGGCTAGGAGAGAAGTCTCCCGGAGACGATGTCGCGGATGAGGGTGAGGTCGGCGGCGAGGAAGTCGTAGTTGGGAAGATCCGCGATGGGAACCCAGCGCATCTGCTGGAAGACGTGGTTCACAAACTCACCCTGGAAGCTATGGACGAGGAAGAACTCGATCTCAATGGCCCCGCCGTTGCGGTAG
>JAJZDM010000094.1 GCA_021806005.1 Acidobacteriota bacterium
GCGTGGCCGGATGCAAGGGAGGCCTGGAGGCGGAGGCTGGCGAGAGATACGGCAGGTCATCCGCCCCGAAGTTCGCATCGCCGCCGCCTACAAGGTTCAGGTCGCCGGTCACGGTACCGGTGGCGGGATCGAAGTCTCCGAAGACCCGCGTGGTGAAGGTTTTCTGCGGACCGAGCAGGGCGATCGCCGTGGCGGTGGTAAAGATCTTGGCATTGGAGGCGGGGCGGAAGAGCTTGCCCGCGTCATGTCCGTAGATGGGCGCGCCCTGCAAGGTGGCGACGGCGATGCCCCAGTGGGAGCGCGCAGCGGCGGGGTCAGCCAACAGAGACTCGATCTGCCGCGCCAGAGCCGGCTCCACAGCCGGCGGGGCGCCCGCAGGCTGGATGCCGACGCCGGGAGCGGTTGCACCCTGGGCAAAGGCGGCTGGCGGACCCGGCGCTGCCACAAGAAGGAACATCATCAGCGCCAAAGGCGCAGAGCTCTGCATGGCGGAAATTTACAGAAGAAAGCGCCGTAAAGCAAAAAGTGGACAAATGGCGATGGTGAGGCGATGAAACTGAAGACCATTCGGTGAAGAGGGATGGCGCGGTTCAAAAGAGGCATAGAGGAGTTCTGAAGCAGGTGGATCAGCAGTGGCGTCAGGGAGGATCGGTGCGGGGATCCAGACAGAGGAAGGCTAAACTGGAGGAGAGTTGATCGCATGCACTCCAGCGCCTACAGACCGCAGTTCTCCTGGCAGTTGCGCACTCGCAGGCTGGCGCTTGGGCGACGGACGCTGCTGATGGCCATCATCAATCTGACCCCTGACAGCTTTTCGGGGGATGGCTGGTACCGCAGCCAGGGCTCGCTGGACAAGGATGCTCCGCTGCGGCCGGAGTCCACGGCGGAGGCGAGAGGGCAGGCAGTGGCTGCGGCCGTAGCAGCGATGGATGCGGGAGCGGAGATTGTGGACCTGGGGGCGGAGTCGACCCGGCCGCAGGCGACGCCGATCAGCAGCGAGGAGGAGCTGAGGCGAATTCTGCCGGTTCTGGATCAACTGCTGGGGGAGCGACCGGACGCCGTGGTCTCGGTGGATACGTATCATGCAGAAACAGCGCGGGAGGTGGCGCGACACGGCGCGGAGATCATCAACGATGTCTCCGGGCTCGCGTGGGATCCGCGGATGGCAAGCGTGGTGGCGGAGAGCGGCTGCGGACTGGTGCTGATGCATACCCGCGGACGTCCGTCCGAGTGGGGCTCGCTGCCGGAGTTGGAGGGGCAGGAGGTGGTTCCGCTGGTCTTTGCCGGATTGAGGGAGCAGCTTGTGCAGGCGGAGGCTGCCGGGATCAGCAGCGAACGGATTGTGACCGATCCAGGGCTGAGCTTCGGCAAGCGCGGCAGGGAGAACTTTGCGCTGCTGGCCGGACTCCGTCGTTTGCACGCGCTGGGCCGCCCCCTGCTGGTGGGGCTTTCCCGGAAGGGGTTCCTGGGCGAGGTGGTCCAGCCGTTACAGCGTGATCCGTTGGAGATTCGCCAGGCCAGGCACGTTGCCACGGTGGCGGGAAACGTTACGGCGATCCTGGGCGGGGCGCACATCCTGCGGGTACATGATGTGCAGGCCACCCGGGAGGCAGCGGCGGTGGCCGACGCTGTGCTGGAGCAGAGCCCGGAAGGGTGGGCGGCTCAAAACGGGTAGAGGAGAAGGGAATCAGGTGTGGCGGCCCAGCCGGTTCGTGGGCGTGCTCCGCCGGTTGGTTCCGTGGCGCCGTCCGGTGGCGCTCAGAGGGTGAGGATCTCTTTTTCCTTGGCGCGGAAGAGGTCTTCCAGGCGCTTGATCTCGGCGTCGGTGAGTTCCTGGATCTCTGCGTTCGCGCGCTTCTCATCATCGGCGGAGATGAGCTTGTCCTTGGCGGCCTTCTTGACCGCCTCATTGCCATCCCGGCGGATGTTGCGGATGGTGGTCTTGTGCTCCTCCGCCGTGCCGGCCAGGTGCTTCACGGTCTCCTTGCGGCGCTCCTCGGTCATGGGCGGGATGGGAACGCGGATGATCTTGCCATCGTGCATGGGGTTGAAGCCATGCTGACTGTTGCGGATGGCCTTGTCGATGGCCGCGACCAGGGGCTGCTCCCATGGCTGCACCAGAATGAGGCTGGCCTCGGGGGTCGTAATCTGGGCGACCTGGGAGATTGGAGTCTCGGTACCATAGTAGTCAACCTTGATGCCGTCCAGCATATGGACCGAAGCCCGGCCGGTACGGACACTTACCAGATGAGCGCGAAAGTCATCCACGGACTTGTTCATGCGCGCCCTGATGCCGTCATATACGCCTGAAAGGCCCTCCATACCCGCCATCGCCGATGCCATGGTGTTCATAACCTCCTGAATCTGCCGGTGTCTCCGGCGAAGCCTTAACTGGTGGAGATCTGGCGAATTCGATGGAAGTGCCGCGAACCGCGCCGGCTTGCCCAGTAAGCCGGGAAGCAGGCGCTGATGGAATCCTCTATCGAGTCCACAGCCTCCAGAAGGCCTCTCTACCACCCTGATTTTACAGCGGGATGAAGCTGCACGGCTGTGGTGTCGGCCGATGATTTGCAGCCTGTCCGGGCTCACCTTTGAAGGTACCTGTGGGCACTACTTTGCCACCTGAAATCGTTGACTTTCGCACCAACGGTCTATATTCTCGACCCAGATAGACCATGTTCCGCCTTGAATAGGGAGTGTGTGCCGTTCTTTGACCGGCGGAACGGACCTTAGCGCTGTACAGCCATGGGCCCCCAGGGTCGCGGCGGAAAATGGATCTCCCTTTATGAAGAAGACCCTTCTGCTCACCACTCTCGCACTCGCCTTGATGGTTGCGATCCCTGCCTTCGCTCAGGGTGGCTGCGATGACTCGCCGGAGAACCCCACCCTGGTTCTTGCCGGACTGGCGGGTGGCGCCTATTTTGTCTCGTCGCTGCGCACAAGGATGCGTGCAGGGCGAACGAAGAAGACAAAATCCCAGTAAAGAAACAAGACAATAAGACCAGGCAGCGATCCCAGAGAAGAGTCCCAGCGGCGTCGCCAGCGAGCCTTGCGTGATCGCATCGGGCTAAACGCCCTGGAACTTTTGATGGTTGCAATCCCCCTCCTGGCTTGAGAGCATGAGCCCTATGGCAAAGGTCAGCAAAGGCCAGCTCGGAACCGTGGTGCTGGCGACAGCTTGCGCGGCGGCGGGGCTCCTGACCATCTGGCCCACGGTCCAGTCCCTGGTCGGCATCTGGACCACGGATGACCTGAAGTCGATGGGAATGGCGGTTCCGCTGGTCTGCTATTTGCTCATCATGCGGGCCTGGCGGGCCGTGGATTGGGAGTGCGAGGGCTCCTGGTGGGGTGTTGCCTTGTTGGCGGCTACCGCTGCGATGGTGTTTTTGCGCAACCAGATGCTGCTGATCGTAACCATACGCAAGCACTGGCTGCTGGAGATCCCACCGCTTCCCCTGGTTGCCGTCCTTTACGCTGCGGCGATGGTGCTTCTGTTTGGCGGCAAGCGCTTGCTTCGGGCAGCGTGGTTTCCGGTGGTGCTGATGGGGACGGTGATTCCGGTGCCGCAGAGCTTCAGCACGCGGGTGGATCTGCCGCTGCAGCATGCCTCGGCCACGGTGGCCAGGGCCTGGGCCCATCTTCTGGGACAACCACTGACCCAGGACAAGCTGCGGCTGATGTTTACGCCGGAGTTTGGCATGTTCATCGCCCCGGGCTGCAATGGAATTCGCGGGGCCGTGACGCTGGGCCTGGCAGCGGTGGTGGTGAGTTACCTCTACCGTTTCCGCTGGTATATCTACGCTCCGGTGGTGACGGGGGCGGTGCTGCTGGGCTATCTGTTCAACTTCCTGAGGCTCTGCCTTCTGGTGGTGTACTACAAGCTGGCTCTCCCCTACCCCTGGATGCAGCACCACGCGAAGATGGCAGACTATGGGATCGGCGGCTGCCTGTTTGCCTGTGCGCTGGCGATCTTCTTTGCGGCAGCCAACACGTTGCGCGGAGACCTGGCCGCATCGGAGGCGGTTACCGGCCCGGCGAGCGAGGCCAGCCAGGCTGAGGGCGAGCCGCAACCGGTGCTGCCTGGGAAGGTTTTGGCGCGGGTTGCCGCTGTGTTGTTGATGGCGGCGATCTTTGGCGCGGACATGCTCCACCAGGATCGTCTTGAAGCGGCCTGGGAGGCGTCCCAGGCCCAGCCCCTGCTGCCCGGGCGGGTGGGCGCGTATACCCTGCAGCGCACCTGGAACGAGACCCAGTTTGGGGTGCTGGTGTACACCTGGGGCGATTACGCCGGGCCCTCCGCAGGCGGAGGGGTGGGGGAGCATGTGATGCTGGGTGTGTCCCCGCAGACGGTGCATGATGCCGAGGTGTGCCATCTGGCGCGCGGGGAGGATCCAACCTGGCATGGCCAGATCGTGGTCCAGACCGCGGGGGGGCAGGTGGATCTGACGGCTGCCACCTATAACGATGGCGCCACCCAGGAGCTGGAGGCTTCGACGGTGTGCGACCACGGCGCCTGCCGGCAGTACTCCGGAGCTACCCGGCAGGTGACCCTGATCTACGCACGGCCGCATCGCGGCCTGCCGCTGGAGGCTGGGGAGTTGCGCCCGATTCCTGTGATGCTGAAGGTGGAGAGCCTGGACACGATGACGCCGGCGAGCGTGATGGAGCCGCGGCTGGCAGCCACGCTGGTCTCCTTTCTGAAGGGGGCCAATCTGCTCTCACTGACCGAGCCCTACGCCCGCCAGTAGCACCTGTTTCTGACGAGAGCCGGGGCGGAGGGGATTTCGCCGGGAGACTCCTCCTGGACCCCATGGGCAGACGCCGAAGCCAAACCAGAGCGCCTGCGGCCGAAGGGCAGAGAGGGCGAGGGGCTTTTTCCTGAGAAATGGGTGCTCAGAGGGTGTGCTGGCCGGCAGGGAAGAACGGAGCGTGATCCCGGTGTACCGGAGGCCAGGGGATGTGATTAATTGGTCCGGAGGGCAGTTTGGGTTCGCAAGGGCTGCCGTCGGTCGCCTATAATCAAAGCTCTCCCTTCGTATTGCGCAGGGCTGGCATTAACTGAAGAGTCCAACGAGCTTTGACAGATTCAAAGAGCAGTGAGGGTGTGGTTATCTTTACCGGAATCCGAGTGAGCGCAAGCTCCGTGAAGTGTTCGTCCCAGCCTGTGCGCACGCGCTCGAGCCGATTGGGCATCCTTGGCGTTGGCCAAAGCCTCTCCGGCCTGAACCGTGTTTTAAACCCTGCCCGGCGCGGGAGGCTCTCCCGTCTGGGTGTTGCGGTGGGCGTAGCCACTCTGGCCATCATGCCGGCGCTGGCGGTTAATGCCACTGCAACCGCGCAGGTCCAGGTTTCCCCTCCATTCTCTGCGGCTTCGGCGCCGCAGATTCTCTGCCCGGTCGAAGTGATCGGCAATCGTCGTATTCCGAAGGAATCGATCGTCGCACGGTTGTTCAGCCACGCCGGCGATGTCTACGACCCCACGGTAGTAGAGCGCGACTTCAATTCGTTGTGGAACACCGGCTACTTCGATACGGTGCGGATTGAAAAGGTAGAGGGCAAGGGATGCCTGCAACTGCTGGTATATGTGCGCGAGAAGCCCACGATCAGCGAGATCAACTATAAGGGTCTCAGTTCGATTACCACCTCCGATGTGATGGATCGACTCAAGAAGGAACACGTTGGCCTGAATGTTGAAAGCCAGTTTGACAGAACGCGGGTAAAGCACGCTGAGGTGGTGCTGCAGGAGATGCTGGGTGAGCACGGCCATCAGTTCGCCGTGATTAAAACCGAGGTGAAGACCATCCCTCCGGCGCGCGTCTCGCTGACCTTTGTGGTGAAGGAAGGACCCACCGTCAAGGTGGGCAAGATCGCCTTCGTGGGAAACCATGCGCTGACCCACCGCCAACTGGTGGCCGCCATGGCGAACCTGAGGCCGATCGGTATCCCACACTCGATCATCTTTGAGGATCTCTTCCCGCGGACCTATGATGCCAGCAAGCTGGACGAGGACGCCGACCGGGTGCGCGAAGCCTATCGCGACAAGGGCTACTTCAAGGCGATTACCGGCGAGCCGCGTACCCATGTGCGCAACGCCGGGGGCATCAACCCGTTCACCCTGCATCCCTCCCACGGCAAGCGGGTCGACATCGTGATTCCGATTGAAGAGGGTGAGCGCTATCGTCTGGGCGGCATCACCTTTACGGGCAACAAGTCGTACAAGAACGCCAAGGCGCTGCGAGCGTTGTTCCTGGAGAAGGATGGCACATGGTTCGATGCCAGGCTGTTCGGCAAGGGTATCGAGAACCTGAAGAAGGCCTACGGCGAGGGTGGGTACATCAACATGGTGCCGACGCCGATTCCGCGGGTGGACGAGGCCAAGCACCTCATCTATCTCGACGTGGATATCGATGAAGGCAAGCAGTTCTACGTCTCGCGCATCGAGTTCACAGGAAACACGCTGACTCGCGACCGCGTGATCCGCCGCGAACTGCTGGTCGAAGAGGGCCAGGTGTACAACAGCCGCCTGGTGGATCTTTCCCTGATGCGCCTCAACCAGCTCGATTACTTCGACACGCTGAAGGCGGATCAGGATGTGGAGACGCAACAGAACACGGATGCGGGCACGGTTGACCTGCTGATCAAGCTCCACGAGAAGGGGAAGAACTCGATTGGCATCAATGGCGGTGTCAGCGGCCTCTCCGGTTCCTTCCTGGGAGTCAACTATGCGACCAACAACTTTCTTGGTTTCGGCGAGACGCTGAACGTAACCGCCAATATCGGCGATCTGGCTCGCAATCTCAGCTTCGGTTTCACCGAGCCCTATCTGCGCAACAAACCCATCTCGCTTGGTATTCAGCTCTTCGATCGCAAGACGGACTTCAATCCTGCCAAGAGCTACTCGGTGACGGGTGACAATCAAAATCTGGCCACTGCGGAGCAGTCGCTGCTGAACAACTACAACCAGTCGGCCAAGGGCTTGACGATCCAATCGAGTGAGGCACTGCGCACGCTATTCCGGCGTACCGGTGTGGCTCGAGTGAGCATCGCCTACTCCTGGTCCAGTTCCGGCATCACGACGTTCAATCAGAACACGCTCAGTGTCTTCCAGACTCTGGCGTTTCGATCGGGCATTGAGGGTCCGAACCAGTTGAACGGGATCGTCACCTCGGTGATTACGCCGAGTTTCAGCTTCTCGACCCTGGACCGTCCCATTGGACCGCATAGTGGAAAGGATCTGAGCGTCTCTGTCCAGCTTGCCGGCGTGGGCGGCAACACGAAGTACTACTCCCCCGTTGTGGCATGGCGGCAGTTCTTCCCGATGAAGGGTCTGAGGATCGATAAGGAAGGGCATAACGTTCTGGGCTATCGCCTGCAACTGGCGAACATCTCCGGCTATGGTGGCCAGGTGGCGCCTCCCTTCGCCCGCGTCTATACCGGCGGCGAAAACGATCTGCGCGGCTTCGATATCCGTTCGCTCTCGCCCTACACCTTCATGCCAACCAAGGTCATGTTCAACCTGACCAATCCGGATGGCAGCACGGTTCCGCGCGATCCAACGGATCAGGCTCTGGGCAACGTACAGATTCCGCTGCCCATCTATCGTCTGGCGCCGATCGGCGGCGATACGTCCGTAATCTCCAACCTGGAGTATCGGTTCCCGATCATCAATCAGGTCACCTTCGCCTTCTTCGACGACTTTGGCCTGACAATGAACCTTGAGCCTCACCAGTTGATGATGAGTCCAGAGGGTCTCTCGACGATCAACAGCCCAACCTACGGCTGCCCGGAGGTGGTCAATGGAGACTGTCTGGGAGGCTATCAACTGCCGCCGTACTCCGAGTACCTGCAGAACGTTCCGCACACCAACATCGTTCCGCGCATGTCTACGGGCGCCTATCTGCAGGTGCTTATGCCGATCATCAATGCGCCGTTCCTGATCTACTACGCCTATAACCCGATGCGCTTGTTCCGCCCGATTCCTCAGGACATCGTCGCACCGAGCGGGGCGGCGTGCTCTGGATCGGCCCAGGAGTGCTTCAAGGACTTCTTCCCGTTTGCCACCTCGCCAGCGGCTGCTGCCTACACGTACCAGCAGGCGCTGCAATACTACGGAGCGGACTACGTCCTGCGCGAGCCGCGCAAGACCTTCCGCTTCACCATCAGCGAGTCCTTCTAAGAATCAGGGCCCAAACAGGCCCCTTGCAGCAGACATCTCGCTGGCTGGAGAAGAGCTTCTTCCCCAGCCGGCGAGTTTTGTTTTTGGGTTGTGCTCGGCGGGCCTCCCCAGTTCTTTCCAGCGGGTAGCGTCGCGTGTAGACGGTCAAGAGGTTGTCCCTGGATCGGCGTCACGTGCTCCACATCACTTTTGGGGATGTGGGCTGCAGGATGCCCAGGGCAGGTATTCCCTGTTCATCGCTGCCTCCGCTCCAGCCTCGGGAGCCCCCGGCAAAGCGCCTGGCAGCCAGAGTCAAGGTTCATCTCTGCCTGAAGGCAGTAGAATCGGGTAAAATTCCACACGAACGGAAAGGATGGTTTTTGCATGAGCTCTCCCAAAGAATCGTGGCTTGACCGTTGGTGGCCGTTGTTGTTGATCGTGTTTGGAATCGCATGTGTTGTGATCCTGGACGTGTTTCACCCGATGCATTAGAGCGGCCTCCCGAGCAGGGAGTATCCCGGAAACAGCAGCCCCAGCATCTTCCTGGAGCAACGCGTTCCGCGATGGTGAGTGACCCCCGGCAACTCATGCACCTGGCCGCAAGGACACCCGACACACGGCTCCTCCCTTACCGTCGCGGCCTCTGCTACGGCAACTGCCGTTGCGCGTCATAGAAGGGATCCATCTCACACTCCTGAAGCACGGCTTGCGGCCGCAGCTTCTCAGCGAGAGCGGGTCTTGGCCGAGGCAGGTGGGGGAGGGTAGTTGGGCTTGCGTCGGCTGGGCTTGAAGATGGCCGGTTCGGACGGATGGTCCAGCGGGTCGATGCTGCGATGGGTCTTGACCGCCTCGGCCAGGGCGTACTTCAACTCCTCAATTCCCTCGCCGGTGACCGCTGATATCTTGAACAACGGCAACTTCTTGCGCCGGGCAAAGGCGGACAGCCGTTTGAGTTTTTCGGGGTTGGCCACGTCGGCTTTGGTAGCCACCAGAAGGGTGGATTTTGCGGCCAGGGCGGGGTCAAAGGAGCGTAACTCAGCGGTGATCACGTTGTAGTCCTGCACCGGGTCGGGACGGGGAGAAGCGGAGAGGCCGGAGGCTTGAGACGAGGTGTCGGCCTCGGTTGGAGAGGGTGAGCCGACCGCGCTGTCCGGGATCTCGCTGGCGTCGGAGACATCGATCAGGTGGGCAAGCACGCTGGTTCGCTCGATGTGCTTGAGGAAGCGAACGCCGAGGCCGGAGCCCAGGTGGGCGCCCTCGATCAATCCGGGCATATCGGCGACTGTGAAGGATCTCTCATAGGGAGCTTCGCCGATTCGCACCACGCCCAGGTTGGGTTCGAGTGTGGTGAAGGCATAGTTTGCGATCTTGGGCCGGGCAGCCGAGATTCGGCTGATCAGGGTGGACTTGCCGACGTTGGGATAGCCTACCAGGCCAACATCGGCGAGCAGGCGGAGTTCCAGGCGAAAGTTCCGTTCCTCGCCGGGTCTGCCCAGTTCGTGCTCCCGGGGCGCCTGATGGGTGGGTGTGGCAAAGTGCTGGTTGCCGCGCCCGCCGCGACCTCCGCGAGCGATCACGATCTCCTGGTCCGGGTGGGTAAAGTCATGCACCAGTTCGCCGGTCATGTCGTCATAGAGCAGGGTGCCCACCGGGACGTTCAGCACGGTGTGCTCTCCAGCGTGGCCGCTCATGTTGGAGCCCAGACCGTGGCCGCCGCGTTCTGACTTCCACTCCGGGTTGAAGCGGAAGTGCACCAGGGTGTTGTGGGAGAGGGAGGAGCGCATCAGTATGTCGCCGCCATGCCCGCCATCGCCCCCGGAGGGGCCGCCGCGGGGAACAAACTTCTCCCGGCGGAAGGCCATGCAGCCGTTGCCGCCATCGCCAGCCTTTACCCGGATTCGTGCTTCATCAATAAACATTCAGAGGCCTCATCCTAAAGTCTACAGAACAGACGGTATGGCGTCGGCCCGGGCAGGAGAGCGGCGTCGGGATCCTGCCCGCCTCCTCCTGCTTTGCCGACGGGCGAGGGGATCTTCTTCGCTGCACCGCTCACGTTAACCTCCGCCGTACCCTCCGGGAGTTGTTTCTCCCTCTATCGCAACCTTGTCATCCGGAGAACAAGCAAGGTGCCGAGTCCTTCGGCGCAGCGCCTTCCAGGCGAAAGATCTCAACAATTACGGATGTTCATACGGGTGCAACGATGTATGCTCAGACTATTCCAAGACCTTGTACTGGATGGCAGAGGCCGACAGATGCGTCCTTGAACGCTGGGGATCTGTCTTCTCTCTGACCATCACTCTCAGACAAGAGTCGACACCTGCCTATCCGTGCGGGCCATCGTGCGGCACGCTCGTGGCCCTGATTGCGGCCGACCACAACTTACTTTCAGGAGAGTCAGCTATGCGAAAGCTTTTTGCAGCGGCGTTGTCCCTTTGTCTCTTTGCCTGGGTTGGTTCAGTGAACGCGCAACAGACCCTTGGGTCTCTGAATGGAACAGTGGAGGATGCTTCAGGGGCGGCGGTGGCGAACTCCATCGTAACCGCGACCGATGCGGCGATCGGAGTGACCCGAACCACCAGGGCGCAGGCGAATGGATACTTCCAGATCTTCGACCTGCCCGTAGGTACCTACGAGGTCACCACGACGCATGATGGCTTTGACACCTCTGATCTGACTGGCGTTCAAGTTCAGGAGGCCGCGGCCAGGACGCTGAGGGTAAGGTTGAAGGTCGGCCATATCGCTACTGCGGTAACCGTCACGGCGAATCCTCTGCTGAACGCAACCGACACCACCAACGGCTATACGCTGGACAAGGCTCAGATCGCCCTGACGCCGCTGGCCACAGGCAGCTTTACGCAACTGGCTGTTCTCTCGCCGGGAGTCAACGCCGAGTTGTTGAGCGGTGAGGGAGTTAACGCCGGTCTGGGAAACCAGCCCATCTGGGCCAACGGACAGCGCGATACGTCGAACACCTTTCAGGTTAACGGCGTCGACTCTGACAACCTGTTCAACGGCAAGAGTTCCAGCAGCGACACCTCGCAGCGGTACAACTTCAACATCGGTGAGGGCAATACCGTCGGCGGGGCGATCACCGAAGGCAGTTCTGTGTATGGTTCCAACGGAAACAGCCTGCCTGCTCCTCCGCCAGAGTTCATTCAGGAGCTGCGCGTTGACGCCTCGATGTATGACTCCCAGGAAGGAGCGACCAGCGGAGCGCAGATTGACGTCAACACCCAGACGGGCACCAACAGCTTTCATGGCCAGGTCTACAGCAGCTACGGCAACAGTGCGTTCAACTCAGCGCCCTTCTTCTTCAACCAGGATGCCCTTCTCGCGCAGCAG
Organism: Acidobacteriota bacterium; assembly: GCA_021806005.1. Lineage (GTDB taxonomy): Bacteria > Acidobacteriota > Terriglobia > Terriglobales > Acidobacteriaceae > Granulicella. Next base: position 11,498 of record JAJZDM010000094.1, read on the forward strand.
GGCGTGGGAGCCTTCCCCATGTCGCTGCGCAATCCCCTGCTTCATCGTTGGACAGCCGGCGGTACGCTGGGCGGCCCGGTCATCAAGAACAAACTCTTCTTCTTCGTGGCTTATCAGCATCTGTATGACTCGGACCAGTCCACCGGTCTCGCCCAACTCACCGTGCCGCAGGCCTTCAACACCACCAACTGCCCCAACGGCCGCACCAGCGCCTGTCTGGAGTCTTTGTACCAGGGCTATGCGGGCGCCACGAACACGATCACCCTCGATCCCTCTGGCGTGGCAGAGGCGCTCTTCAACGCCACCCTGCCTAACGGACAGTATCTGATTCCCTACGCTCAAACCACAGCGGCCTATGCGTATGAGGTACCAAACGTCACCCTGCAGGGCACTTCGCTCTTCAAAGGGGACCAGGCGGCGGGCAGTCTGGACTACGATCTCAATGTGAACGACCGGCTCAGCTTCAAGTACTACTACCAGACCGACCCGGTCACCATGCCCTACGGCTTCAGTTCAGAGGTAGGAGGCTTTCCCTCAGACACCCAGAACACGGCTCAGGTGGGAGCCCTGGATAACACCATCCAGATAGGTTCGCGGCTCAACTGGGAGCAGCGCGTCGGTTACGTTCGCATGGGCACCTATACCACCTACAACCAGACGGTGGATAACAATGCGACCGGCGCCAATGGCGGGCCGACCTTCGGGATCACCAATGATGTTCCGGGCGCACCCGGCGTTCTTCCCAGTTTCTCCATCTCCAGATTTGCCGTCAACGAGTCGAATACGCCCAGCCTCAAACTTGGTCCCAACAGCACCTTCGTCAACACTGGCTACTACCAGAACCGCATCAATCCTTCCAGCAACGCCATATTGATCCTCGGCAGCCACACTCTCGTCGTCGGTGGCGGATACAGCTACACCCAACTGAACATTGAAAACAATCGCAACGGCCTGATTACGGAAGACGCCTCCAACCTCACCAACTTTCTGGAAGGCAAAGTGCATGCCTCCAGCGTGCTGGAGACACTCTCTTCCAGCGGACAGAACCTGGCCAGCCGTTACTACCGGACTAATGAGGGTGCGGCATACGTACAGGACAAATGGCAGGCGCTCACCAATCTGAGCATCACCGCCGGCGTGCGGTGGGACTATCACGGTGGTATGACGGAGAAGTATGGTAATTTTTTCAACTTCGATCCAACCACCTATGACGTCACCGGGACAGACCCCGCGGTGGGCGGCAGTGGCTTTACGGTGGTCAACGATGGCCTAGTCGTCGCCGGCAACAACCCAACCGCGCCTACACCGGGAACCAGCGCCTCCACGCTCACAGGCCGACAGTGGGGCATATCGCCGCGTATCGGTTTTGCCTGGTCGCCCAAGTGGGGTGGGGGCAAGTTTGTGATCAATGGTGGAATGGGTCTCTACTACGATCGCGGAGAGCTGTTTCAGTATCTCTCCCCACCCGCGGGTGGTGGAGTTGGCGGGCCCTTCGGCGTAACCCAGCAAGCGCCGCTGGTGAGCGCCGTCAGCGGCACCGGCACCTCGATCGCCGATCCACTGGGTGCAGCCGCCGCGCTCAACAGCACGTCCACGCCCCCTGCGCCCAGCGAGAACCCTGCGGTAGAGACCACTGCGCTGCAGAATCAACTCAACTACATGACCGGCAGCACCTCTGGGTTCGGCTTGAACTGCGGTGGCGTTGGCAACTTCGAGAACGAGTGCTCACAGACCCCCTTGTACATTGGCTCCTATGACCGGAACAACGTTCTGCCCTACACCATGAACTACACGCTCAACATCCAGTGGCAACCAAGGAATGATCTGGCGGTCACCATTGGCTATGCGGGCAATCTGGGCAGGCATTCGGTGATCCCCATTCCCTTCAACATGCCGGAGGTGGCTACCCCCGGCAGCCCGGCCATGATTCAAGGCAAGGAAGCACACTCCAGTGGAGAGATCTACAGCTACGGTTATGACGTGGTGAATGGGAATACAAGCTGTGGGGCCTACTACGATCCATGCCCCATCGCGTCTGAGCCCTGGTCGACCTACGACGGTGGAAACTCCGACTTCCGGGTTCCTTACGTCGGATACAGCCCCTACGCCGCAATGTTCAAGACCGTGGGAAACTCCTCCTACAATGCGCTCAATACGCACCTGGAAAAGCGCCTGTCGCACAACTTCCTGGTCGGAGCAAGCTATACCTGGAGCCACGCGCTGGATGAACAGAGCGACATCGGTCTCTTCTTTACGGGCAACAATCCGAATGACCTGAAGCAATCCTATGCTTCGGCGGACTTCGACCGCACCCATGATTTCACCGCCAACTTCGAGGTGATTCTCCCCGACGCCGTTTCGAAGCGCTCTATGCTGGCGTATCTGGTCAACGACTGGAGTCTCACCGGCATGACCGTTCTGCAGAGCGGCGAGCCATACTCACTCTATGAGTTCAACGGTGCGGTGGCCAGCGCCCAACTGGGGTACTATCCCAGCCTCGTCAACCCGATTATCTCCATTACAAATCCGGGCAATCCCAGATCCGCTTTGACCGGAAGTACAGGCCGGTACCGCGGCACGGGTGGGGAGTACAAGCCGGCGCTCGACCCCAGCCAGATTGCGATTGAGTATCTGTCGCCAGGTGAAGGCGGAGTCCCACCAGCCTCGGCGGGGGCATCCACAGATCCTGTGGATGTGTACGAGACAGCCTTCGCCCCCGGAGACCAGCGCAACATCTTCCGCCAGGGAGCCCAGCGCAGTCTGGATCTTTCCCTTCGCAAGGAGTTCCATGTCAAAGGACGAGTCGCCATTCTCTATCAATTCAATCTCTATAACCTGACCAACACCACCAGCATGGATATTCCCCAGGACAACGCAAGCATCGGTCAGCACGGTTCTTGCGCCAACAACTATCTGATTGGTTCCGGGGCGCTTTATGACTGCCTGAATGGTTACGAGAACTACGGCCTGATCGTCACCAGCCAGGCGGATCAGGGAACCGCAGTCACCGGAGCTGGCCCAGCCGGAGGTGGTTCGGCCGGCGACAACCTGTATGAGAAGCCCTATACCAACGGGACCTCAGGGCGCGGCACCACGGTGCCGTTGACTCTCCCGATCGGTGTCTATGGCTGTTCTACTGCGACGGAGGTTACTTCCACGGGTTGCGCGAACAACAACGCACAACTGGGATCGGTGACGGGCGTCATCGGTAGCCAGCGCATGATGAGCATGGAACTGCATATCACGTTCTAACCGAGTTGGTCTGAGGCAGGTTTTTCCGGTCCGCTGTTCCAGCGGCGTCTCTTTTTCGACCCACCCGGTGATGCTGCGGGGATGGAGTGAAGGGAGGCGCCGCTTCCGTATCCCTGCCAGGAACGTTTTTCGATAACCAACGCTCTCTCTCGCACATTAGATTTCGATCGTGTATGCGTCAAGAAGCTCTGATCAAGGTGCTTGAAATTCGAGTCACACTAAAATCTGGCGGTGGGCCTCGAAAATCACCGATCAGCCGCCAAAAATGCGCGAAAAGGTTGTCTTTTGCTCCCGTTCAGGGTGCATCTGATGGCCGTTTCCGGCCTCCGGACACACTACGCCCCCAGAAGGACCAACCGCTTGCGGTGCTGGTAGAGATTCACCAGTGCGAAGGCCGCCAGCAGCCACTCATGGTTCTTCTTGATGCCGCGGTAGCGCACCTTGGTGTACTTGAAGATCTGCTTGAGAATGCGGAAAGGCCACTCCACCCTGGCTCGTACGCGGGACTTGTTTCGATTCTTGCGCTTCTCTTCTGGTCCACCACGCCCTTGCTCTTTTGGACACGGCGGTGGGTCATGTCCTGCGCACCGGGCGCGGCCTGATGAATCACCTCTGTTTGTCCTTGATAGCCGGCGTCACCCCAGATCTTCTTTTCCTCACCATGGAGCAAGTGGGGTAGCATGTGCTTGTCATGCACGGAGGCTGACGACGTGCACACCGAGTGCACCACGCCAGAGTTCGAGTCCATGCCGATGTGCCATTTCGCGCCGAAGTAATACTGGTTCCCCTTCTTGGTCTGATGCATCTGCGGATCACGCTCCTTGCGGGCGTTTTTGGTCGAACTCGGCGCGGCGATGATCGTCGCGTCCACGATCGTGCCGGT
>JAJZDM010000095.1 GCA_021806005.1 Acidobacteriota bacterium
GATCTGCGTTCGGCCAGAGAGCTCAACGATGCCATCAACCGGGTGCTGCACGAGGATCAGATCTTCCGCATCGACCATTATCTGGGCAAGGAGACGGTGCAGAATATCCTGGTGTTCCGCTTTGGCAACGGAATCTTTGAACCCATCTGGAACCGGAACTTTATCGACCACGTCGAGATCACCGCCGCCGAGTCTATCGGGATCGAGGGCCGCGGACCCTTCTATGAGGGCGCCGGAGCGCTGCGCGACGTGCTGCAGAATCATGTGATGGAGGTGCTGAGCTTTGTGGCCATGGAGCCGCCAGACAGCTTTGAGGCCAGCGCCGTCCGGGCGGAAAAGTTGAAGGTATGGAACGCCATTGACCCCATCGAGGTGGAGGACACGGTGCGCGGCCAGTACGGCCCGGGCCGGGTGGATGGAGAGAAGGTGATCGGGTATCGCGAGGAGGATCGCGTGAACCCTGAGTCCGGCACGGAGACCTTTGTCGCCATGAAGCTGCAGATCGAAAACTGGCGCTGGGCGGGGGTTCCCATTTATGTTCGCGCCGGCAAACGTCTGGCGAAGCGGGTCACCGAGGTCACGGTGGTCTTCAAGCAGCCGCCACTGCATATGTTCAAGAGCTCTGACGCCAGAACCCAGGTGCAGCCGAATGTGCTCAAGATCCGCATTCAGCCCGATGAGGGCATCTCCCTGATGTTCGGCGCCAAGGTGCCTGGCCCCACCACCAACGTGATGCCGGTGGAGATGCACTTCAGCTATGCGGAGAGCTTCGGCATGAGCAACGCCAACGGCTACGAGCGGCTGCTGCTGGACGCGATGCTTGGCGATGGAACCCTGTTCGCCCACCGCTCCGGCGTGGAGGCCACCTGGGCGCTGATGACCCCGGTTCTGGAGGAGTGGGCCAAACGTCCGCCCCATGACTTCCCCAACTATGAGGCGGGAAGCTGGGGACCGGCAGCGTCCGATGCGCTGCTGCTCAAAGACCGGCGGAAGTGGTTCAAACTCTGATGTTCTTTTTCTGCCGGCGTCCTGCGGCGGCTGCCGCGGGTCACCGCCGTTGTGGAAGGCTCGTTCAAGATCCCCAAAACGGATCCAGACACCAGATCGCCAGCCGTGGAGAGGCGGTACGAGTTGGAGGGGGCGCTCAGTCGGGCGTTCGCTCGCCACTCTCCCTGCCTGGCTCCGCACCCGGGAGGGGATAGATGGCACAGTCCATAGAGGTGACGTACCAGGTTTGGCCGACAGAGGCGGAGATGGCGCTCTCCTCGGCTCGCACGTTTGCAGACAAGGTGAAAGAGGCGGTGGAGCGGCGCGGCATCGCCCGGGTAGCCATCTCCGGCGGCAGCACGCCCAAGGCGGCGTTCAAGCTGTTGGCAGCCGAGCCCTTCGCCTCCAGCGTGCCCTGGGAGAAGCTGCAGCTCTTCTGGGTGGATGAGCGCTGCGTCGGCCCGGAGAGTCCGGAGTCGAACTACGGCGTCTGCCGGGAGCTGCTGCTGAGCAAAGTGCCGATTCCGGAGGCCAGCATCTTCCGCATGGAGGGCGAACTGGACCCCGAGGTGGCGGCCAGCCGTTATGAGAGCACGCTGCGTCACGCGTTCAAGCTTGAAGGTGCGGAGCTGCCGCGCTTCGATCTGCTGGCCCTGGGGATGGGACCGGACGGGCACACCGCCTCTTTGTTTCCCCATACGGCGGCGCTCCATGAGATGGGCCGGCTGGTGGTGGCCAACCACGTTCCGCAGATGAACACCTGGCGGATCAGCCTCACCTGGATGGTGATCAATCACGCCGCCGAGGTGGTCTTCGAGGTGGCCGGACCGTCCAAGACGGAGGTTCTCTCCCAGGTGCTCACCGGGCCGCGCGATCCGGAGCGGCTGCCCTCGCAGTTGATCCGTCCGGCCAGCGGCCGTCTACTGTTCCAACTCGACCAGGCCGCTGCGGCAAAACTTCCGCCGACCGAGGCCAGCGCCATGGGGTGCGGAGTGGGCCGGCTCGAGATCTGAGCGCAGAGTGTAGAGTGAAGAGGGCATGTAACGTTCAGGCGATCAGAGCATCCTCTGTGCCGGAGAACCTGGAGTCTCGGCTTCCACCGGTGTCTAACCCGGGGATATGCCGTGGCGCCCTCTCCGCTGCACCCCTCCCCACGGAAGACGCCCTGCAAACCAGTGGCCTGATTCTTTTCAGCATGGGCTCTTGGCCCAGGGAGGCAGTTGCGGATGATTCTTGCAGGTGATGTGGGTGGGACCAAGGTCCACCTGGCGTTGTACGGCTTTGTGGGCGGACGGCTGACCCTGGTGCGGGACCAGAAGTTTCCCTCCAGCGAGTTTGCGGCTCTGGATCAGGTGGTCAAGGCGTTCCTCGGGCAGCGCAGCGATACCGCGCCGGGGATTCCGCCGGTGATCCCCGAGGAGATCACCGCCGCCTGCTTCGGCTGTCCGGGGCCGGTGCGCGACGGCCGTCTGAAGCTGACCAATCTTCCCTGGGTGCTGGATGAGCGCGAACTGGAGCAATCCCTTGGGATCCAGCACATCTTTCTGATCAACGACCTGGAGGCCAACGGCTACGGGATCCCGGAGTTGGCGCCGGATCAGGTGATGACCCTCCTGCAGGGCGACCCCTCGGGAGTGGGACATCGCGGACTGATCGCGGCGGGCACGGGTCTGGGCGAGGCGCTGCTGATCTGGGACGCAAAGACTCAGCGGCACCGGCCCTTGCCCTCAGAGGGCGGACACTGCGACTTTGCAGCGCGCACCGATCAGGAGGTGGCGCTGCTCCAGTACCTGCGCCGGACGCTGAACGGGCGGGTGAGCTTTGAGCGCGTGGTGTCAGGGATCGGCATCAAGAACATCTACGCCTTTCTGCGCGACGATCAACGGATGGAGGAGCCCGTCTGGTTGCGCGAGCGGATGCAGCAGGAGGATCCCAACGCGGTGATCGGGCAGTGCGGCGAGGATGGGTCCAGTCCCATCTGTGCAGAAGCGCTGCGGATCTTTGCCTCAGCCTATGGCGCGGAGGCCGGCAATCTGGCGCTTAAGGTGCTTGCGACCGGAGGCGTGTATCTGGGGGGCGGAATCGCTCCGCGGATCCTCAAGACCCTGGAGGGTGGCGAGTTCGCCAGAGGATTCCTGGACAAGGGAAGGCTCTCGCCTCTGCTGGGAAGCATTCCTGTCCGGGTGATCCTGGAGGACTCCTGTGCTCTGCTGGGCGCGGCGGCTTACGCTGAGGCGCGGGCGGCGGAGATCTCCGGCCGCTCCGAGCGCTCTCACTCCTAGCTCTTTCCGGCTCGTACGATCCGGTCCCCGACCTGGAACGCGCAGCCCTGGGCCGCGGGTGCTGCGCTGGCGGAGACCGTAGTTTTGATACCCTTGAAGTGTTGTTTCAGGAGAGATTTATGGCGACAGCGACGGTGGAAGAGGTGCAGCTCAAGTACAAGGTAGCGGATATCGGGCTTGCCGAGTGGGGACGCAAGGAGATTCTGATTGCGGAGCAGGAGATGCCAGGTTTGATGGCAATCCGCCGCAAGTATGCGGCGGAGAAGCCGCTGGCCGGCGTGCGCGTCTCCGGCTCTTTGCACATGACCATCCAGACGGCGGTGTTGATCGAGACCCTGGTGGACCTGGGCGCGGACGTGCGCTGGGCCAGTTGCAACATCTTCTCCACGCAGGACCACGCGGCAGCGGCGATCGCCGCAGCCGGGGTTCCGGTCTTCGCCTGGAAGGGAGAGACGCTGGAGGAGTTCTGGTGGTGCACCTACCAGGCGCTCAGCTTCCCGGACGGCAAGGGCGGAGTGATGGGGCCGCAACTGGTGGTGGATGATGGCGGGGACGCTACGCTGCTGATCCACAAGGGTGTGGAGCTGGAGCGTGGGGACAAGTGGGTGGACTCGCCCTCGGGCTCCCAGGAAGAGAGTGTGATCAAGGCCCTGCTGCGGAAGGTGTACGCTGCCTGCCCCACGCGCTGGACGGATGTGGCCAGGGAGTGGCGCGGGGTCTCCGAGGAGACCACCACCGGCGTTCACCGGCTCTACAAGATGATGGAGAACGGCACTTTGCTGGTGCCGGCCATCAACGTCAATGACTCGGTGACCAAGAGCAAGTTTGACAACCTTTATGGCTGCCGCGAGTCGCTGGTGGACGGCATCAAGCGCGCCACCGACGTGATGGTGGCCGGCAAGGTGGCCGTGGTCTGCGGCTACGGGGATGTCGGCAAGGGCTCAGCCGCCAGCCTGCGCGGCATGGGAGCGCGCGTGGTGGTGACAGAGATTGATCCCATCAATGCGCTGCAGGCGGCCATGGAAGGCTACGAGGTTACAACCCTGGAAGACACCCTGGGGCGCGGCGATATCTATGTCACCTGTACCGGCAACGTGGACATCATCACCCTGGAGCACATGCAGAAGATGAAGGATCAGGCGATCGTCTGCAACATCGGTCACTTTGACAACGAGATCCAGATGGAGCCGCTCAACGCGCTGGTGGAGCAGGGCGCGGCCGTGCGGGAGAATATCAAGCCGCAGGTGGACAAGTACACCTTCAAGGGCGGCCACTCCATCTTTGTGCTGGCGGAAGGGCGGCTGGTGAACCTGGGCTGCGCGACCGGCCATCCCAGCTTCGTGATGTCCAACAGCTTCGCCAACCAGACCCTGGCCCAGCTTGACCTGTGGAAGAACCGGGACAAGTACAAGGTGGGAATCTACATCCTGCCCAAGCGCCTGGACGAAGAGGTAGCGCGTTTGCACCTGGAGAAGATCGGCGTCAAGCTGACCACGCTGAGCGGCAAACAGGCGGACTATCTGGGCGTTGCCGTGGATGGACCCTACAAGCCGGAGCACTACCGCTACTAGAGCCATCCTCCGCATGGCTGTGCCGCCCCCGGAGCGGGCGAACCCGCCTTCTGCTCCGGGGGGATTCCTGCGCCCCGCCAGGGCCGTCGGGCAGATCGCCCGGCCTGGTGGTTCGGCTATGGCATTTTTCGGTGTTGATGGGTTCTATAAAAGGGGATGTATCCCGAAGCGGGCCTGCTGTGGCGTTTTCATCGGGGGAAAACGCCCATCGACGTCGAGTTGCTCTCTACACCAACACCAAAATTGCCTTAGGGCGCATCGGCATCGTCGGCGACGATCGCCTGCACGCCGGTCTGCGGGGCGTTCTGCTGCGAACCAGGGTTCTGCTGCGTCCCGGGGCTTTGCTGATCGATCAGCACCACGGTGCGGACCGCTCCGGAGGGGTAGGGAAGCTGCGCGCCGCTCAGCAGCGTCGCCGTGACAGAGGACAGCGGTGCGCTGGTGGGGGTTACATCGATCGCATAGGTTCCCATGGGCATGACGATGTATCCGGAGCTGGCGCCCGGACCAAGGTTCACCGCCAGCGGAGTGGAGCTCCGCGCCCTGCCGTCACTGGATGTCATGGAGACGGCGTAGATGTTCAGCGCACCCGGGCGGGTGGTCTCGTTGACGACCCGGAGGGCGATCTCCCGCTCTGGCGCCGGGGTCGCCTGATCCAGGAAGATCGTCTGCCGCATGTTGGCGAGGCTGGAGCCGATGATCTCCGTGTACTGTTTGCCTGCCGCCAGCGTCTCAGTGCCGGCTACCAGGGTCTGGCGTGATCCGGCCCGGTCGGCGGCCAGTTGGTAGACGCCGGGCGCGACAGCGATGTAGTTGGTCACGGTGCCAAAGGTGAGGTTATAGGCCAGGGCTGCGTTGTTCCCGTAGGAGTCGATGACCCCGGCGTCGGGAGAGGCGTCCACCACGCGGAGTTGCGCCGAGTCCAGGGCGGAGTACATTCCAAGCCCCTGGCAGGCGGTCAGGCTCACCGCCGCGACGCCCATCACGGCGCACCAGCCGGCTCTCCCGCATGCGTTCCTGGCCCGCCCGCATGCGCTCCCCGGCCCCCTGCGCTGATTCCGGCGGGGTGCTTTGGATCCACCGGGATGGAGAGAGGTTGCTGTCATGAGATCCGTAGCGCTTTGGTTCCGTGTTGGCCTGACGGCGGAGTGCGGCCAGGCGGATGGGGTTTGTCCGCCGCCCGTCCAGCGAGCCCGTCCAGCGAGCCCGTCCAGCCGTCGGTCTCACGGCTGAGATGCTGCTCACTCTACTTGGATTATGGCCGTCTTTGGCTGGAAAAGAAACCGGCAGGACCAGTGTGGCCGGCAGTCCTTCGGAGTTGGCAGACAGCAGGAATTCGGGCGAAGCGCCGTCTCTGCGTAGCCGAAGCCCCTATCGCCTCAGATGGCCGATGAGGCTACTGCGCCCGCCGGTGAGCGGCGATCAGCCCGCGGATGCGATCATACTCCGCCTGGGGGATGACTCCCCGTGTCACGAGTTGGTTCTTGGAGTGGTAGGGACGTCCGGCGATCACCCGCCGGGTATAGGCCGGGCCAAAGCCGGGAAGGGCGTTCAGTTGTTGTGCGCTGGCGCTGTTGATGTCCACCTCACCGGCCCCGACAGGCACGCTCTGTGGGTGAGCTGGGGAGGCGGGTGGCTGCGGCTGCTGCGGGCGGGGCGGCGCAGCGGTGGCCAGCGTCCAACTCAGCGACCCGGCCAGCAAGGCCAGAGCCCCTTGTCGGATCCGCCGCCGAACCTGGCCCATCGCGGTCACGCCTCGCGGCAGATGCGGCCTTTGCCCGGCTCTATCTTGAGAACCTGTCCGTCGCGCATATACAGGATGCGGTCGGCGATCTGGGCGGCCTCGGGATTGTGGGTGATCATCAGCACGGTCTGATTCATCTCGCGGCTGGAGCTGTGCAGCATGGAGAGCACCGCCTCGGAGTTCTGCGAGTCCAGGTTGCCGGTTGGTTCATCGGCCAGCAGGATAGCGGGGCGGGTGATGAGCGCGCGGGCGATGGCGACTCTCTGCTGTTCGCCTCCGGAGAGTTCGCTGGGCCGATGCTCGATGCGTCCCTTGATCTTGAGCAGGTCGCAGAGGTGGTTGAACCTCTGCTCGTCAAAGGGTTTGCCGGTGGCGGCGATCTCGTGGGCCAGTTCGACGTTGGAGCGTGCCGAGATGGTGGGCAGAAGATTGAACCGCTGAAAGACGAAGCCGATGTGGGAGCGGCGCAGCCGGGTCCGCTGGGCATCGTTGAGCTGAGAGAAGTCCCGGCCTTCGATGAACAGTGAGCCGGAGGTCGCCGAGGTCAGGCCGCCCAAGATATAGAAGAGGGTTGACTTGCCGGAGCCAGAGGGCCCTACGATGGCAACAAACTCACCGGGATCGACGTCGAAGCTGACCTCGCGCAACGCCTCCACCCGGACCTTGCCGGAGCCGTAGACCTTGCCCAGCCGCTGAGCGGAGATGATGGGGCCGGGAACGGCGGCCGGGGGCTGGGTCTGCGGGGATGCGGCGGTGCGGGTGAATGCGCTGCTGGATTCAATGGGCACCGTTCAAGTCTATCCCAACGCCCTGATGGGCAGAGGGTGTTGCGGCGATCGCTGGACGGGCTTCTGTTCCGGTCTTTGGCTTCCAGGCGGCCACTCCCGGAGCGGTGGGCCCGCACCCCTCAAGCGTGGCCCATGGCGATTCTGGCCAGTTGATGGGAGACCTCGGACTCTTTCAGGAAGACCAGGTCGAGACGGACGGTGAGGATCCGGCGGCGCATGGCGCGATGGGGGTTGTGGTCGCGCACCGTACACAGGCTCTTCATGCAGATGTGGCTGTCGCGGGAGAGGTTCACGCCGGCGCTGAGCAGACCACCGTACATCTCGAAGACCAGGCGCAGCGGCAGTTCGAAGGTGAGCACGGTGGTGGTGGGCGAGAGGGTGCGCTGGTCCAGCAGCCAGCAGCCACAGCCGTTCATGGACTCCAGCAGAGATGGAATGAAGTCGCGGTGGCGCTCGTAGGTGTGCCCGCGCAGATCAATCGTGGGAATCGTCACCGCAGAAAGCTGCGGATCCGGCTTGTTGCTGAACGCTGGGCTCATCGGTGCACTTCGGGTGATGCAAACAGGTTATCGGATAACCACGCCTCTGGATGAGAAGTGTCTCAGGGTGCGACGGCAGGTGGCCAGAAAGTTACACCCGGAACGAATGCCTGCCTGTGGAGGATGCACCCGGTTGCCCGCGGAGCCGAGTACCACCGGTACACTCAAAGGGAGCGGGGAGGGAAGACATTTGGTCATTGGACTGGGCACCGACCTGATAGAGATCGAGCGGATCGCTCAGAGCGTGGAGAGGTTTGGCGATGCGTTTCTGGGGCGGGTTTTTACCCCCGCAGAGATTAGCTACTGCCAGCGCAAGCAGAAGAATGCGGCGGAGAGCCTGGCGGCGCGCTTTGCGGCCAAGGAGGCAGGGGCCAAGGCCCTGGGTACAGGCATCAGCCGCGGGGTGAGTTGGAAGGAGCTGGAGGTGCGTCGTTTGCCGGGTCAGCGGCCGGAGTTGCATCTGAGCGGCCGTGCGGCAGAGATAGCGGCCCATCTGGGGGTGAGGCACATTGCGCTGAGCCTGGCCCACTCCAGGGGTGTGGCTATCGCCGTGGTGGTTGCCGAAGACTAGGAAGAGTGGGAAGCATGGGGAGATGGGATGCACGCCGCCATCTTGCCAGCCTATGGGAACCATGTTCCTGCGGAGCTTTCCTCCCCGGTGCCAGCATCGTCACGCGTCCCCGGCGCATCCAAAAGGGGCGGGCAGAGAACAGGCGTCCGATGAAGTGGCCGGCCTCCGGCGATGGAGCTTGCCGCGAGGCGCTGATAGGATGAAGCTATCCGGTTCGTTGGATTCGCCAGCGGGACGTGCCTCTTGGCGTCATTCATCTGAGATCTTCAAGGAGTTCGATGCCCAGCCAGCAGGAAGTGAAGTGGTCACAGCTAAAGGTTGGGCTGATCGTCCTGGTGTCGGTTACCTTGCTGTGCGCCCTGCTGATCCTGATGACCAGCGCCTCGGGCCTGAGTCTGTTCAGCCACAAGATCTATGCCCGGGCCTACTTTGCGAACTCGAATGGGCTGAAGGCGGGTGCCCCGGTTGGTCTGGAGGGTGTTACCGTCGGTGAGGTGAGGTCGGTTCTTCTTACCACGGATCCGACGCACCGGGAGACGCCGGTGGAGGTGGTCATGAAGATCGACCCTCGCTTCCGCTCCGGCATCCATGCGGACTCACGGGTGTCGCTCTCCACGGTGGGTGTGCTGGGCGATACGGTGGTGGATATCAACAGCCGCTCTGCGGTGGGGCCGGAGTTGCGTAACGACGACGTGCTGCTGGCCGTGGAGACGCCCAGCATGAATGACGTGGTGCGCTCCAGCGAAGGCGCCATCGAGAGTATGACTGTGGTACTGGCCCGGCTGAATCTCATCGCCACCCGGATGCAGAATGGGACCGGAACGGCCGGCAGGCTGTTCAACGATCCAGCGTTGTATGACCGGGCCACGGCTACTCTGAGCCAACTCCAGACCCTGCTGCAGAACCTCAACAGCGGCCAGGGGTCGATGGGTAAGCTGCTGCACGACGATGAACTCTATGACCGGCTGAACGACACCGTGGGCAAGCTGGATGATCTGGCCACCAGCCTCAAGCAAGGCCAGGGTTCGGCGGGCAAACTGCTCAGGGATGACAGCCTCTACGACAACCTGAACTCTACGCTGGCGCACGCCAACGCTCTGCTGGCCCAGGCTGACGCGGGCAAGGGAGCCCTGGGTCTGATGGCCAGAAATCCGGAGTTCGCGCGCAAGCTCAACCACTCGGTGACGCAGTTGGACCTCCTTCTGAGCAACCTGAATGCAGGCAAGGGGACGCTGGGCAAGCTGGCCACCCAGGATGTGACCTACCAGAACCTCAACACCCTGCTCACCTCCAGCTCAGATTTGGTCACTGCGATGCGCCAGAATCCGAAGAAGTATCTGGTCATTCGGCTGAAGATCTTCTGATATTTGACCCTCCAGCGGAGGGTGCTGCCGGGCTGTGCGCCGCGCCAGGCCCCGAGCGAAAGGGGCTGCCGCAACTTATGGTGACAAGAGCCTTCCTCGATCGGCGCAGGAGGGCCAGTCCGGGGCCGTTCCCCTGCCGGAAGCGGGTTGCCCTTTGCGGAAAGATCCGTGGGCGACTCTGACGGGCCGGTGGGGGCAAGATGGCAGCCAGGCTGAGATTCAGATGGCCTCAGAGGGGCTCTTCTCCGACTGTCCCGGATGGAATCGGGGCAACCTCCCGAGCCTTCCTGGCCCAGCCGGGCGGGCAGTTGTGGCGAACCATGGGCGAAATACCTGTACTGAAGATTGGCGTAAAGCTGCGCTACCCTCTACAATCAGGTCAAGGTTTGTACTCCCTCTGAACGCAGTTCTCCCCGTTGGCCAAGCCATGTCGGCTAATCCTGGACGGGTGACAAAAGGAAGCGCATGAAGTTGAGTTTCATTGGCCGCTGGTCGTTGGCCTTGTTCGCATCGTTGGCTTTGGGTCTTGGAACAACATCCTGCTCCGTCGGCACCATCGGTTACATGTGGGTGATCGGGCAGGAGTATAACCAGGTCGCCGCGTTCAAAGTGGACCAATACTCGGGCAACCTGACCGCAGTTGTAGGATCGCCCTGGTCCACGGAGGGATCCGTCCCGGTTGCGATCCTGGTGAGGTCTGGTGGGCGCTATGTCTATGTCATCAACCAGGGTGAGAACGGCAGCTCCCAAGGGCGCGGTGCGGGCCAGACCATTGCGCTCTACAGCGTCGGTGGTGACGGCATTCTGACCTTTCAGCAGACGTATCAGAGCGAAGGGTACGTATCCAAGTGGGCGCAGATGGACTCCAGCGGAAACTATCTCATGGTGCTCGACCAGTACTCTCCCGGGCTTACCTCGAGTGGGCTGTACAACGGACCCAACACGGACGGCAACGGCTCGATTACGGTCTTCCAGTCTGATCCCAACACGGGCCGTCTGACTCTGGTCACGAACACGCAGACCCAGGTCAACGCCGTCAATCTCCCATTCTGGGAGGTGGGTGGCTCACCGGTGATGTCCAAGACGCTGGGCAGCTGCCTCTATACCGTGAACGGTGGAACCAACGCCAGCGGTCAACAGACGGTGACGCCCTTCACGATCCAGTCCAGTGACGGCCAACTGCTGTACACCACCACCGGAAACATCGCCATCAACCAGACGACGCCCGGAACCGCCACCAACATCACCTCGATCAACGGCTCGGGAAGCTACGTCTTCCTCACCGACGCCGCCAGCAATGTGCTCTACGGGTATGAGTCGACCAGTGCGTGCAACCTGACCGCCCTCAACGGCGGCACGACCAGCCTGACCACCTTCTTCCCGGATACACAGAGTCCGGACTACACCATGATCGACAGTACGAGCAAGTATCTCTATGTTGCGGACTACTCGAATTCAAGCACCCTGACGACCACGGCCTACAGCGATCTGTCCGCGCTGACGATCAACACGACGAACCAGGAGTTGCAGCCGATCACCGGCTCACCCTACCCGGTCGGTTCCGGTCCGACGTGCATTGTTGAGGATCCGAGTAATCAGTACATTTATACGTCCAACTACACCGCTGGGACGGTGACCGGCTTCCAACTCAACGCTGACACGGGAGAACTGTCGGATCTTACCAAGGGTTCAACGTTTCCCACGGTCGGCAAGGCGAGTTGCCTGGCCATCAGCGGCGCCATCTCGTAGTTGCTGTCAGCAGCATTCCCGGGAGAGCCTTCGCAGGCTCTCCCGGCAGAGTTCACACTCCGGTCTTAGGGCCGACATTCAAATACGGGTCGATCGATGCCCCCCGATCGACACCCGGAATAAGGGAAACGCATGAAGTTGAAGACAATCCTCCGCGCTGCCAAAGTCGTCACCGTCTCTTTGGCAATCGGGTTTGGCACCACCGCTTGCATCCGTGACTACACCTCGGACTACGTCTATGCCGTCTCGAACAGCAGCGGTGAGATCAGCGCCTACGGGGTGGACTATCAGTACGGTGTGCTCACCCAGATCAGCGATTCGCCCTTCGCCACCAATCTCACGAATCCGTCCACCCTGTTGGCTGCCCCCAACGGCAAGACCATCTATGTGATCGGTGGCAGCCAGAACGCCAGTCTTGAGGTGATGGCGGTTGGCTCCGATGGCAAGCTCTACGGAGAGGCGACTCCGGACCTTCCCAACAATGACACCGTTCCTACGGCGGCCGCCATTGACAGCACCGGAACTTATCTCTACGTGACCTTCACCTATCAGTCCGGCTACTCGTCGGCCTCTCCCGGTCCTGGCGGCGTGGTGATCTTTCCCATCAACTCGAACGGTACACTGGGCACTCCCACTCAGGTCAACGTGGGCAACCAGCCGGTTGCTGTAGCGGTCTCCGTGCCGACCTGCACCACCACGCCGGCGCTCTCCAGCTCCGTGAGCGGACTTACCGCTCCAAACTGTGTCGTTCTGGGTTCCAGCGGGAGCGCGAACAACGGCTACACCAACACCTTTGTCTACGTGGTGGACCAGGAGCAAGCGGCCGCCGAGCCCACCATCCTGGGGTTTGTCCAGAACCCGTCCAACGGCAATCTGGTGCCCATCAAGGCAAACACCAACTCGCTGGGCGGCTACAGTGCCGGCGTTCTACCCAGTTCGATCGCGATTGACCCCACCGGCAAGTACGTCTATGTGACTGACGAGCTGCAGAATGAGGTGATCGGCTACCAGATCCAGAACTCCACCACCGGTGAGCTGGTCGGTCTGGTTACCAGCCCATATGCCACCGGTCAGTATCCGGACGCCATCACCATCGACCCGCGCGGCAAGTACGTGTACGTAGCGAACTACGATTCGAACTCGGTCAGTTCGTACAGCCTCAACCTCAGCAATGGCGCGCTGGGCGCTACGTCTGGCAGCAACTTCGCCACCCAGACAGCTCCAACCTGCGTCACCGTGGATCCCGCGCTGGGTCTTTATCTGTACACGTCGAACTACCTGGATGCAAGCATCTCGGGTGGTCAGCTCAACCCGGATACCGGCGCTCTTTCGGCCGTTCCTACATCCTTCTTCCCCTCACAGACCCAGCCGATCTGCGTGACCACAGTACCCAACGGATCGCATTCGATTCAGGAGACCCAACCCTGATTCTGACTCCTGCGAGGGAGGACAAGTACCAACTGCGACGCCCGGCTGTCTGCCGGGCGTCACTTTTTGCGGGAACCGGGATGTGATCTGCATTGCTGCCCGGCTCCCGGAGCCGTCAGGCCATCTGCATCTCGAGAGTCTGGCTGTCGGCGTACAGCGGAACACCTGACGCAAGCCGCGCTTTGCGCGGCGGCAGGCCACGGTCCACCCGCTCCGATGTACCCATCGAAAGCGGAATGGCTCTATCCTAACCCTATGTCTCACTCCTCCAGCTTCAACCTTGGCGGCGTCACCGTGGGCGGTGGCAAGCTCTTTCTCATCGCCGGCCCGTGCGTCATTGAGTCTGAATCACATGCTCGCAAGCTCGCGGACGCCATCCAGCGCATCACCTCGGATCTTGGGGTCCCGTACATCTTCAAGGCCAGCTACGACAAGGCGAACCGAACCTCTATCCGCAGCTTCCGCGGCCCTGGTTTGAGCGAAGGCTGCCGGATTCTGCGCCTGGTGGCGGAGACCAACCACCTTCCCGTGCTTACGGACGTTCACACTCCGGAGCAGTGCACTGAGGCGAGCGAAGCTTTGGGTTCTGCCGACGCCATGCTGCAGATCCCCGCCTTTCTCTGCCGCCAGACGGATCTGCTCATCGCCGCGGCGCATACTTCCCGGCCTGTGAACGTCAAGAAGGGGCAGTTTGTGGCGCCCTGGGATATGCGCCACGCGGTGGAGAAGCTTCGAGACTCGGGTAATCGGAGTGTTTCGCTGACTGAGCGTGGCGCCAGCTTCGGATACAACAATTTGGTAGTGGACATGCGATCGTTGCCGGTGATGCGCGAGTTCGCTCCGGTGGTCTTTGACGCGACCCACTCGGTTCAGACGCCCAGCGCGGCCCAGGGTGTCTCCGGCGGCCAGCCGGAGTTCATTCCGGTGCTGGCGCGCGCGGCGGTGGCCGCCGGCGTGGATGGCGTCTTCCTGGAGGTCCATGACAACCCGGCCGAGGCCAAATCCGACGGGGCAAATGCCCTGCACCTGGACCTGCTCCGTCCCGTGCTGGAGAGGCTGCTGGCCGTCCACGCGGCTGTGCAGGAGTAGAAGCCGGGCAGAGCCTCGCTGCAGAAGAGATTGGGCAAGTTCTGGCGCTGCGTTCCATCTTGGCTGCAACTGCCTCAGCGAGTCTCCACGTGGATGATGCGCATGGTTGGGAGCTGCTGGTTCCAGTTGTCGCTGATGTCGTCAAAGATCAGGCGGAAGTCGCCCTCTGCGCCCGGCGCCAGCGGGGAGGCGCTCAACGGGCGGCTGTCAATATACGGCTGGCGCATGTAGACCAGGCTCAGCGGCACGGTTTCGATCTGCGGTGGCATGGCGACATCGTTGGCGAAGACCACCTGCACGGTCACTCCGGCGACGGTGCTGGGGCCATGGTTGGCGATGTGGCCCTCCAGGTAGATCTGCTTGCCTCCGGACATACTCGTGGAGTCGCTCATCTGCAGGCCGGTCAGGGGCAGGTTGCCGGCGTAGGCGGCCTCGGGAAGCAGCGTTCTGGGCGCGGGCGCCGTCTGGTTTCTTCGGCTCATCAACACCAGAAAGACGGCCAGAATCGTCACCGCCACGGCGGCGATGGTGACGGCGGTGGCAGGGAAGCTGCGCTTCGGCATCGGGTCGCTGAACAAGGGCGTTGCAGCGTTCTGCGCTGCCTTGGGGTTGCGTGGCTCCATGATTGCCGATTCTAAACGTTTTCTGTGCAGGCGTACTCCGTCGCTTTGACCTTTGTGGCGCTCTCCACGAATCGCCGGGGTGGAACGAAAACGTCACCGCAGACCGGCTTTGGGAGGCCCTGCCACCTGGCAAAAGTTACATGCTGGTTCCCCCGGACTGCCGAGCGGACAGGCCTGCCAAGCCGCTGCCGAAGCCGTCCATGCCTGACCGGCGCACCCGAGGCTAGCGAAAGAATGTGGCTCTGTCCGATCCGAGCACCCGGCCTGCGTTGCGCATGGTCCGTCACGGCCTATCCTCGCGCCGGCGTTGAGGGTTACTGCCGGGAGGTGTCTGACGAGGATCGACGCACAGCGATCGTTGCCGAGCGTCTTTCAGAGTCTGTACCACCATCATCCATCCGGGCTGCTGCCCGCTCCACCCAGCCTCTAGCCCTGGAGGCGTCGGGCTTGACCCACCTCCACCCTCGAAGCCATTCTCAGGACCGCCCTTATCGGGTGTTCAGCGTCTTCGTACCGGCAGCCATTTCATGGCTTCAGGTACGAAGATGGAGGTGCGCAGCCCATCCCCCTGTACCCAGTCCTACAGCGAAACAGGCAGGAAGATCCGGATCTTCGCGCTTGTCCTTTAGGCATTTCTCCATGAAAACAACTATTTCGTGATACAGCTTAATTCGATTTAATTGGCAACGTTTTCCCGGCTTGACAAAATATTACTCCCGAT